>NZ_CP046883.1:1893133-2208656 GCF_014262665.1 Corynebacterium anserum | reverse complement strand
GGAGCCGTTCTGGTCAGTCATGTGTGAAATCTTTGCGGTCGTTTCCTGTTGTGTCGCTGTTGTCGGGTGCTTTGCCCCTCAGTCACGGGGTTCGTTGTCTAGGGGGTCTGTTTTCATTGTGTGTGAATGGCTGCGAAACAAACTGTGGACAGCCGGGGTGTGAACCCCCATCGATTTCTGTGAAGTTTTATGCTGCGGTTGAGGGTTCTGGACGATCGATGAGAGGTTTTATTCGCAAGTTTTTCACGGTTATTTACACAACCCTGAATCCATGTTTATCTGCGTTTCCACACGTTTATCCACACTTGTGGATAACATGAATACCTGAGTTATCCCCAAGATAGTCGTTCCTTGTGGATAACTCTAATTGGTTCTGTTAGTAACACTCTGACCTGCGATAACTTACTCTCAACTTAAACTTTAAACTTCGGGGGTGACGTGGTTTTCCACAACTTGGTGGTTTGTCATTTTCCCCAAAAGATGCCTCAGAGGTGCTGTGTACAACTTATTCACAGCCGGCGGTAGATTTGTTTTTCACTGCCAGCTGCGAGTATCCTTGGTGAGTCTGCGGCATCACTTGTGATGTGGCTAGGTGGGCGCGTCTTTTGACCTCCTCAAGAGTCACACCCCCGAGAGCTACTCATCGCCGATGCCATGTAAGCCGCTTGAAATTTCAATCGCGGCAAAGTAGTCCACAGTCCGTGGACGCGTAAGCGAGAGATTCGCTGAGGAAGCGCCTCACAGCTGTGAGATATTTCCGCAAGCAGATCCCGAGCAGTTGTGTTTTCGCAGATGTAAAGAAAACCAAATGTTTGGCTGATTCTACTTCTCCGCCTATGTGTCAGCGGAGCAAATAACGTGAAGGAGTGAAGTACCGTGGCCAAGGGCAAGCGTACTTTTCAGCCAAATAACCGTCGTCGCGCACGCGTGCACGGTTTCCGCACCCGCATGAGCACCCGTGCTGGCCGAGCCATCGTGTCTGCACGTCGTCGCAAGGGTCGCAAGTCTCTCACCGCGTAATCTTTCATATTTGCGCGTAACTTGCGAAGCCCGGTACTTAAGGTTTCACCCTAGTACCGGGCTTTCGTTGTATCTTGGTAACAGCGCCGTGAAAGTCGTTGCAGGTATCTTCCGCACATCGTCTTGTATGCCGGTGTGTTGTGTTCAGGATGCGTATTCTTATGCGCATTAATTTACCTAGTTTCTACTGGTTGCTGCCATCAGGTGCGTGCTCCCAGTCCGTTCCTCCCCTGCCTCTTTCAAGAGAAATCACCATTAAAATCTCGTGTTATCAGAACAAAATCGCCTTCGCTCTTCCGCCGCATTTGCACAGGCAGTTAAACATGGGCGGAAAAAGGGCTCTCGGACTGTTGTCGTCTATAAATATGAGCCCGATAACCCACCTTTAGTAACCAACGGTGGGCCAAGAATGGGTGTTATTGTTTCCAAAGCTGTGGGAAATTCAGTTGTCCGGCACAAGACCGCGCGAATAATTCGCGCGGCTTTGCGTAATGTGATGGCAGACCCCCGTGGTGTCCAATTCAAAGACACACAAACTTTTGTCATTCGCGCACTTCCCTACAGCGCTACAGCACAGACCGGGGAGGTGGAAAAAGATGTGCGCAGCTGCCTTCGACGCATTGCCCAACAGAAAACAAAATCGCTGTGATTTAGGTAATACCGCTCATGCTCAACATGCCGCCAGTGCACAGGACGCCACGGGGGCACATAACGCCAGTTATGAGCACGGAGCACAATGCACCCATCGTGCTCCTGTGACGAGTGATCCGGGTGAAACGCGGTCGCCTTTGGCGCGCCGAATGATCCGTAGTTACCAGGAATACCTGTCAGGACTTAAAATAGGTCCTACGTGTCGCTTCGAGCCCACATGTAGTAACTATGCTCTGACGGCATTCGGTCGCTACGGGCCAATCAAAGGATTCCTGCTCTCAGCTGCTCGGCTAGCTCGCTGCGGTCCATGGCATCCAGGTGGTTGGGACCCCGTACCGCCCACACGCTCTCGGAGACGAAGATTCTCTAGAGAAAAATATGATGCAAAGAAGAAATAGAACCACCGTTGGAATTCGATGCGAAGACCAACACTAGACAGCCCTCACTCAGATTTCGTACTTGTACCCCTTAACTAGGAGAACCCTACAGACGTGCTGAATTTCATCTACTACCCAATCTCAGCGGTGCTGTGGTTTTGGCACAAAGTATTCAGCTTTGTATTAGACCCAGCATCCGGTGTGACGTGGGCGCTTGCGATTATCTTCCTGGTGTTCACGATTCGTATCCTGTTGGTCAAGCCAATGGCCAATCAATTACGCTCCTCTCGTAAGATGGCGGAATTCCAGCCCAAAATGCAGGAACTGCAGCGCAAGCATAAAAATGATCAGCAGACGCTGGCACTAGAAATGCGCAAAGCGCAGAAGGAAATGGGTTTCAACCCGCTAGCTTCCTGCCTGCCGATGTTGGTGCAGATTCCAATCTTCATTGGCCTATTCCATGTTCTGCGTTCCTTTAACCGCACCGGTGGACATGTTGGCGAGTTGGGAATGACCGTGGAGCAAACTCGTAACACGGGCAACTATGTATTTGGAGTTGAGGAAGTTCAGTCCTTCCTCGATGCGCGTCTCTTCGGTACGCCCTTGTCCGCGTTTATCTCTATGAGCCCGGATAATTACGGCGCGTTCTCCGATATTGGAGTACCCCCGGATTTCACGAAGATGAACATCATTTTGGTGGTGGTTCCCTTAATGTTGGCCTCCGCGGTGATGATGCACTTTAACGCTCGTATGTCGTTGGACCGCCAAAAGAAGCGTCAGGCTCAGCAGCCAAAGAAGGATCCTAAGGATCCCAAGGCTCAGCAAATGCAGATGCAAATGGACATGATGCAGAAGATGATGCTGTGGGTCATGCCAATTATGTATCTGATGGGTGGTTTCCTCTGGCAGGTTGGTTTGGCACTATACATGGTGACCAATAACCTGTGGACTCTTGTGCAACAAAAGTTGTTGTTCGATAAGATGGATCGCGAAGAAGAAGCTGAACGTGAGGCAAAAGCGGCCGCAAAACGTACTTCTGCCCCGAAGGTTGGTGTCCGTCCAACTAACACGAAGAAGCGGAAGAAGAAATAGGTTATCGGTGAGAGAGCTGCTGGGACTTTAAAACCCGTCACGGTGTATTCCGTGACGGGTTTTGTCATAGGTAGGATAATCAGTGTGAATAAGCCAGCTGATTCTCAATGCTCTGCTTTATCCGCGTCTCAAGACTCGGGTTCCGTTCCGCCCACTGCAGGCGGTTCGTTATCGTCTGAGTTTCCGACACCCGAGGTAGCGGTAAAAGTTTTTGGTGATCGTCTCGCTCTAGCTGAACGCTACGCAGGGTGGTTGGCGGACGTTGGCACGGAACGTGGATTAATTGGCCCAAGAGAAGTGCGCCGGCTGTGGGACCGTCATATCTTAAACTCAGCTGTGCTAAGTGAAGCCGTTACCGAGGGGGCTCGTATTGTGGATGTGGGTTCCGGCGCAGGGCTTCCTGGAATTCCGCTTGCTATAGCACGTCCCGATCTTAAAGTTCAGCTTTTGGAGCCACTGTTGCGTCGTACGACTTTTCTCAACGAGGTGATTGAGGATCTTGCGCTAGATAATGTGGAGGTTGTGCGTGGTCGGGCGGAGGAACGTGAGTCCATTGCGCGTGTGGGTGGGGCGGATGTGGTGACATCTCGCGCGGTAGCTCCCCTTGGGAAATTGGTGCGTTGGTCCCTACCTTTAGTCCGGAAAGGCGGCGATATGCGAGCCCTGAAGGGGGCTTCTGTTACCGAGGAGTTGGTTCGCGATGCCGAAGAAATTAAGAAAGCTGGCGGGGGCTCAGGAAAAGTCGTGACCGTCGGTGAGAACATCCTTGACGAGCCGACCCACGTTATTGTCATTCCGCGCGTGAGATAGCTCGTGAGAGATGGCTGAAGAAGGTTAAGCCCTTCGGCTATCGCGTTGCGTTGTGTACAGAGTGTTGGTCTATCGCGTGAGAAACCTCTGTATGACGGCGCCAGGGTACGGGTGGCATTCCTTTCCCATGTGTAACGAGCTCTCCTTGCTTGGAATTAGATTGTTATCCCATTGCGCGTTGTTGCTTAGTGCGCGGACTACTAATCTAGAGTCATTACTCTTAAGTTTGGGCGGCCGGTGTGTACCGTACTGCCTGCTGATGTTCAGCGTCTTCTCGATGGCTTTGCCGAAATGGATGTGGATGTTTCACGTGAAACATCGTGTATGGACATCGACGCTTGGGATGTGGATGAGATACGTCACTCACGAATATTCACACTTAAGGAAAGCAAAGGACTTTCATGGCACCAATGGACTGGGACGATACGCCAATAGCTCAGGCGGCTCGCCAGGCTGCGAAACTGAGTAATACGGCAAATCTACAGCTCCCCCGCCCAGAGCGTTGTCGCTCGTTCACCATCGCCAACCAAAAAGGCGGGGTAGGTAAGACCACCTCCACCGTAAATCTCGCCTGGGCTTTGGCGATGCACGGTCTCAAAGTGTTAGTGGTTGATCTCGATCCGCAAGGGAATGCGTCTACCGCACTGGATGCTGAGCATCACATGGGCACGCCGTCTTCCTATGAAGTACTCATCGGGGACATGACTCCTGCGGATGTAATGCAACGCAATGTGTCGAATCCGAACATCTACTGCATTCCGGCGACAATAGATCTTGCTGGTGCAGAGATTGAACTGGTTAGCCTTGAACGGCGTGAATATAGGTTGTCAGATGCGCTCAATGAGGACTTTGTCAACGAACATGGGTTTGACTATATTTTCATCGACTGCCCACCGTCTCTTGGATTACTGACCATCAATGCGCTAAACGCCGTCACCGAGGTTCTCATTCCTATTCAATGTGAGTATTACGCTTTGGAAGGAGTGGGCCAGTTGCTTAATAACATCACTATGATCCGGGAAAATCTTAACTCAGAACTGCATATATCAGCTGTCTTGCTGACCATGTTTGACGCGCGTACAAAACTCTCACAAGAAGTTGCAGATGAGGTGCGGAATCATTTCGGTGCCGTCGTGTTGAACAACCATATTCCACGGAGTGTGAAAGTATCTGAGGCTCCCGGCTACAGCCAAACTGTGTTGCAATACGACGCCGGTTCGCCGGGTGCTCTGGCATATTTCGACGCGGCAATTGAGATTGCTGAGCGTGGTGACTTTTTACCGACAGAAGAAACAGCACCTATTGGCATTGCCCCCGAATTGCGTGAGGAGAACGAATAAAAATGGCAAGAAGTGCTAAAGGAGGAAAATCTGTGCCTACTAACTCCACAGCAAAATCTAACAAGTCTTCTCCGTACAATTCGGGAAAAAACAGGTCAGCAATGCCGTCTAGTGGAGCCATAAACAACGCGCGTAAGGGCGGGTTAGGCCGAGGTCTGGGGGCATTAATTCCAACAGGTCCCGCACGCCCAACCTTGGGCAATGGTGCCGCCGATGTGATTCTTGGCTCCAATCGGCTATCCGCAACCGCGACCAAAAATAATCTCAAGACCCCGCCTTCTGACAGTTCTCTATCGAATCCTAAGACGACCGGCTCTGTATCGTCGATTGATGCTATCGAGAATGTGTCCCACTCCCCTTACGATTCCGACGAGGTGAACAGCGAGAAACGTCACAGTGACGTTTCTCGTGTGACCTCTAACAAGGGGTCGCGAGCCCAAGAAGAGGCCTCCAATACTTCCTTAGATTTAGATGGTTCGCAGCCCCTAATGGATTCCGTACAGCAGGATCATTCTAGCCGTGAAAGTGTAACGGATATCGGTGCTACCTATAGAGAAATTCCTATAGCAGACATTCGTACAAATGCTAAGCAGCCCCGAACAGTGTTCGATGAAGAGGCTTTGAAAGAACTTGAGCACTCAATCCGTGAGTTTGGTTTGATGCAGCCAATCGTTGTGCGAGAGGCTCCGAATGCTGACAGTCATTATGAACTCATTATGGGTGAGCGGCGTTTGCGTGCGGCGTCGAATGTTGGGTTAGAGCTCATTCCTGCTATCGTTCGGGAAACGGACGATGAAGCGATGCTTCGCGATGCTCTTCTTGAAAACATTCACCGCGTACAGCTCAACCCTCTGGAAGAAGCCGCTGCCTATCAACAATTGCTTGAGGAATTTGGGGTTAATCAATCACAACTAGCGGAACGCATTGGCCGTTCGCGTCCTCGCATCACGAATATGATTCGCTTGCTTCAGCTCCCTGTCACAGTTCAGAGGCGCGTCGCTGCTAGTGTACTCAGTGCAGGCCACGCACGTGCGTTGTTGGGACTTGAGGCAGGGAAAGAAGCCCAAGAAACTTTGGCTCAGCGGATTATCCAAGAAGGTTTGAGCGTACGCGCTACAGAGGAAGCAGTTACTCTGCTGAATTGTCAAAACCGAAGTGCCGGGAAAACTAACAAACGGGGTCAGGGAAAACGGCCACCGCTCCCCTCTTACGTTTCTCACTGGGCCGAGGATTTTTCTGATGCCCTAGATACTAAAGTCTCTGTGCAGATGGGGAAAAAACGGGGAAAGATCGTCGTGGAATTTGGCGGTCAGGAAGATTTCGATCGAATTATTGAGCTTTTGAAGTATCGAAACTAGGGCTGTGCGTTTGGGCTTCCGAAGTTGGGGAGTATTTGTGACAATGGCGATGTTTCACGTGAAACATCGCCACTGGTATATGGAGAGATAGATGGCAGCAAATTTGCTAAAAAGCCTGCATGGGGAAGTGTGTCGGGAATAGAATGGGCGCTACAAGCAAAATAAAAACAACGTACTAGACAGTTGAGAGGATGCCACGTTCGCTCAAAGGGGGGCGTGGAAAGATTTGGGAGGTGAGTGAACATAGATATCAGCATCCGAGCAATCAATCACCACACAGCTGGTGAATTAGAGCAGACTGCAATGAGTTCGGTCTTCTGGGAGCTCCCCTGTGATGCCACGAATACCCCTATTATCAGCGAAGATCCCTACTTTGACAAGCAAATCTGGATCCAACGAGTACTGATGCAATGGGGAATATGTGGCTACACAGCTTACGTAGGTACGGGAGATGAAGGTGGCCGCCTTTTACCCGCGGCGACTGTCTTTTTTGCCCCTGGAAGCTATTTTCCAGGAGCAATGGCTTTGCCCACGCATCCGGTGTCGCCAGACGCCATCCTGATATCAAATGTCTTTGTTGCCACTCCCTATATGGGTCTTTACTTGGAACATCAGTTGATAGATACCGTCTTAACGGAAGCAAGAAGGCGTGGAGTGAAGGCGATAGAGGCCTTTGCACGCGTTGAGGAAGGAGAACGAAACGACGTCGATATCGAGAGACAGTCACCAGGTGATGGCGCGAATGGGGCTGGGGAGTATCTCTACCAGCCGGAAGCCTATGGGGGTTGGAAAGAGCGTGAACAGAGCTATACCGGTGACCTTAAGATGGATATCCTCAGTACCGCTCCTCTGCTGAGCGAAGACATACTTGAATCTGAGGGCTTCCAGGTGGTGTGCGAGCATCCGTTATACCCGCGTTATCGCTATGAACTGAAATCTACGGGATCGCTTTTCGCACACTACGCTGCCGATAAGCATTCAGCACTCAATGAAAATGCACCATTGAGAACTGTGTTGGGTGGCACGAAGAAAACACCTCAAACAATTGGCGCTATGAGCAAGCTAAAGAGACTTCTTGAGCAACACCGAGAGCTCCATGGTATAACCGAACGTCAGTTCGACGATAATGACCTGGAGACTAATGCTCTGGAGACTAATGTGATAGAGAGTGAGGACTAATCCACAGGGGAGCTCGATTTAGCGATTATCCTCGAGAGCCAGTACTTCTTCAAAAGAGAACTTACCGGTGTGGTGGGAGTCTTTATCCAGAAGGTAGAGCCGTTTCACGGCGACAACGATGGCTTCGGCGATGATGTCGCGCCACGATGGGTCAGTGAGAATTGCGGCGTCGCCTGGATTAGTCAGATAGCCCGGTACCACCTGGACTGTGGGCATTTGTGTCAAGCGCAGCACATCCCAGGTCTGACGGTGATTACGACAATTCTGCAGAGGGGTACGGGAGGTTATCTCCCGTTGAATGTAGTCCGAAAGCTTCTCGCCCACCATCGATGAGAAGCTGTGGTGGGTACCGTAGTAAAAGGTTGCCGAACCGTTAGCCTTTGCATTGGGATAGATATCTGCGCGGAGGGAGATCATTAGATCTGCCCCAAAGGCATTGGCAATTTCAGCACGATCCTGCTGGGAAGGGTTGGCGCTGCGGGGGCGGGAAAGGATAGTTTCCATGCTTGCGGCTACCATACGGCCTTCGATCCTGCCCGCGAGATCCCAGAGGATCTCTTCCTCGGTGATGGCACCGAATTTTCCTTGGACGGTATAGCCCTTTTCGGACCCACCGAGACCTGGATCAATCACTACGCGTTTACCGGAGAGCTTGGGACCAGCGGCGCGGATCTGCTCCTTTTCGCGAATGGACTGCGGAGAACCTCCGGTGATGCGTCGGCCGAGATAGGACAGTGCCCGTAACGTAGCGGGGCCTACCACGCCATCGGCCTGCAACGCGTAGTCAGTTTGGTAGCTCACTACCGCTTTATGAGTATTTGGTCCGAAATGTCCGTCGATGCGACTGGTGTAAAAACCCAGGTCATGCAGCTGCGTCTGCAATTGCGCAACATCGTCGCCGACGAGTTGCACGCTCTGCAGTGAGAGAATCCGAGCGCCTAAAGTATAGGAGGCCTCACGAAGAGCCCGCAGGGTACCTGAGGTGATTGTTCCGTCCGCGATGATTCCACGTTGCTGCTGAAAACCCCGAAGCGCGTGGGCAAGTTCTGCATCGAAGTACTCGTCTTCTGCCGTCCACTTCTGGGTTTCTGCTCCTGTGGTGTCACCGGAAAACTCTCCCAGGAGACCTAGGCGGGCGAGGGTGCCACGAACTTCAGCGACACGCGGGCTGCGGTCGCCTACTCGAAGCAACAACCTATCCACGACGCAACAAACTCCGTTTCCGTTTATGAGAAGTAACTACTGGTAGCGGTATTGGCAGCCAACAGTACTCACTAGTGATTAATGATGGGTTTCGTTCTTGGTAATTATTGTCTCAACGTCTATTTGGCTTATTTGGCGGATGACAGGTGGCTGTTGATTTCCTCTTCGAGGAACTCTTTGGACTGTACTCCAACGAATTCCGCTACTTTTTTGCCCTCCTTGTAGATCAGCAGAGCTGGAATAGACATTATCTGAAACATTGCACCCAGTGCACGTTCCTCGTCAATATTGACCTTAGCGATGACAGCCTTGCCGTCGAATTCTTCAGAAAGTTCTTCGAGAATGGGATTCATCGCATGACATGGTCGGCACCACTCGGCCCAGAAATCGACCAGTACAGGCTTGTCAGAATTGACCACAATGTCCTTGAAAGTGTTCTGTGTCACTTTTTGGATATCCGCCATGGCATGGTCTCCTCAGCTCGGGTGAGAGTCAGTATTCGCCAATATCCTACGCGCGTCTGGCACTAATGTCCGGGAGCCACATCCCACTGCACGTCATCGCTGTTCGTCAAGCATGAGAAATGCAATGCCGGTACGTTCTGTGGGATCCGTCTTAGGTTGCTTTGACCGGTCTTAAAATGTGTTAACTCCTCGTAACCCTTCGGAGCCCGTTTTAACCACTGCCGTCTGGCGCATCAACCAGTGTCAACATGCGTTTGGTGCATCAACCTCTGTCAACTCGTGAACCGGTCTATGAACCGAAGACGGTAGAATGAGTCTAAGAACAGTTCCAGGAAGCGAGGAGTTTATAGGATCACGGATCTTATAAGGATGCCAGGTAGTGTTCTGCGTCTAATGCAGCGCGGCAGCCCGAGCCCGCAGCAGTAATGGCTTGCTGATAGTGAGAGTCCACCAGATCACCCGCAGCAAATACACCCGGCACGGAGGTGCGGGTCGATGGTTCGTCGACTTTGACGTAGCCATTGTCTTGCAGCTCGACCTGACCTGCAAAAACAGAGGTTCGGGGATCGTGGCCAATAGCCACAAACATCGCATCCATCTCAATCTCGCGAGTCTCACCAGTGACGGTGTCCTCCAGCTTGAGGGCTGTGACGGCATTGTCACCAATGACCTCGATGACCTTGGCGTTCATGATCATCTCAATCTTGTCATTGGCACGAGCTCGGTCCGCCATAATCTTGGAGGCACGGAATTCGTCGCGTCGATGGATGAGGGTGACGCTTGAGCCGAACTTCGTGAGGAAGTCAGCTTCTTCCATTGCGGAATCCCCGCCTCCAATTACCGCGATTTTCTTGTCTGTGAAAAAGAAGCCGTCGCATGTTGCGCATGCAGAGACACCCCGTCCAAGAAGCTCCTGTTCTCCGGGGACATTGAGATATCGAGGAGCAGCTCCGGTGGCAAGGATGATGGTGCGAGCCCGATATTCCTCCCCGTAGACCCACACTTTTTTCACTTCTCCATCGAGTTCCACGCGTTCTACGTCTTCACCGCGTAAATCAGCTCCAAAGCGTTCGGCTTGAGCCCGCATTTCTTCCATGAGTTGCGGACCCATGATTCCGTTGTGGAAGCCCGGGAAATTCTCCACCTCTGTAGTTTGCATCAGCAGTCCACCGTATTCGATGCCTTCGAACACGAGAGGTGTGAGGTTTGCACGTGCGGCATAAATGGCTGCGGTGTAGCCAGCTGGTCCCGAGCCAATAATGATGACGTCATGGATGCGCGCATCTGAGCCGTCTGCAGCGGATTGTCCAGCCTGCGCAGAAGTGGATTCTTTGCTGGTGTCCGTGTTGCCGGAATCGGAAAGCATGGACGTGGCCTGCAGGAATGGCTCAGTCATGGAAATCACAGTCCTTCATCAAAAGCGATTGGAGTTGAAACTTTGTCCATCTTAACCGTCTACCGTGACCGTCAACATCTCGCGTAGCATTCGCCGAGCTCGAGCTTTTCGTGATTTCACTGTTCCCCGTGGGATCCCTAGCTTCTCTCCCACTTCGGCTTCGCTCAGACCGTGTAATGCAGTGAGTATCATGACTTCCCTGAGTTCTGCTGTTAGCTTTCCTAAGTATGCATGCAGGTCGACGCGGTCGATGGTGGATTCTTCATGCCGGCAGTCCGTGGCGAATGTTCGCATTCTCTCCTCAAAATCCACTGCCTCGGGATTGATTCTGCGGTTGCGTGCGCGGACGTGAGTTAATGCCGTGTTGCGTACTACCGTAAAAATCCACGTCCCCACTTTTGCGTCGCCCTCCCACCGAGTGGCGTAGCGGTGTACTTTGAGCAGGGCATCTTGTAATACATCACTCCCCTCCTCTTCGCAGGTAATACCGGCTTGACGTACGGCCGACCACATGAGGCGTCTATGGCGTTCTAATAACACCCTAAATGCCCTGTGATGACCATGTGCGTGGAGTTTGAGCAGCGTGGCATCTGAAAACTCAGCTAAGTTTGTGTCTACGTGTGGATGCGTGATGAGCGTCATGACATTTCCCCCTGGACTTGCTCCCCGTTTGGTCGCTCTCTGATTGCGTATCCCCGGACCTAAGAATCCCTCGTGAATCCCCCTCGGACTATGCGGAATCCCCCGGGTTGTGCTGAGCGTGAGCACGTGCCATTGAGCATAGCGAAACGGCGGCGCAGAACACATGGTTTTGTATTCTTCGCCGCCGCTTTTGTGGATAACTGCTGGGCTGTGGATAATCCGACGCCACGCCTTAGCTACGTGGAAAGATGCTGGTCAGTTGCCCGGTATTGTCTCCTGGGTGGTGTTCGTGGATTTCTCTGCTGCCGGTTGTCCCTTCCACGTACCAAACACTTCCACCTCGCTGATGGTTGCGGCTCCAGCGGGCTGAGGCAGTGCTGTGATCCAGAGGATGAGGCGATTGGAGCCATTGTTGGCGTCGCTATCGGAATTGGAAGGGGTGACCGCCCCCTCGCTCTGCGATTGCCCACTATCATCTGTGTGCGAGCTGTCACCACTCAGCGCGACGGTCAGATCGTTGCCATTGGCGGTGATTGTACCCAGGCGCTTCGTGTCCGACAGAGTACGTGGGGTGCCGTTAGCAGAGCGCAACTCAATTGTCGTACCCGCACGGAGACCATGCAGCTTTATCCGAGAAATTTTTGTATTTTCCGGCAGAGTCAGCATGAGGCCGATTCCCGCTTTCGTGGAACCAGGGCCAGGACCCAGTTGCTGGAGATAGGAATCGGACTCCCACACGCTCGATAGATCACCATCGATAATCCGGCCGGCTGTTTCCGGAGAATCCAGGGTTCCCCGCCCATCAGAAGGTATCCATTCCTCCGCCTTTTTCACTGGTACAGAAACCGGAGTGCGCTGACTGATGGCGCTAGCCCCGTCCCGGAGGGAATCGGTGGTTAGTGGCGAATCTTCCCGGTTGCCCCCAAACACGGTGACCGCAATGACAGCAACAGCAGCGATCAGAGCCACGGACACGAGCCCAATGACGCCAGCAGTAACCAAACCCTTGGCCTTAACACGCTCTGCACCAAAGCCGGTCTGGCTGGCTGGGTCGGGGGTGGAATCCTCATCGATGGACAGTTCCCCAGTGGTCAGTGTCCGCAGCGTATGGGCAACGTTACGGAGGTCGAGTTCGCTATCACGCTGGCGGCTTAACTCACGCAGCTGCATATACTCCTCCCCCAGTTCGGTAGGAACCTCCTCATAGGGAACATTCTCCAGCAGTAGCCCCAGCGCCGCAGCTACACCGTGAGCATCCTGGCGTTCATTGTTCTCCGGTAAAGCGCCGGGGAATGCCATCACCGCGTTGCCCTCGGTGGAGATACGAATGCGATCGCGGTGATCCAAGCCCAGAGGGGTGCCAGCATCATGCGCGTCCGCTACCGCTTCGGCTAGATCCGCCACGGCATAGCCAGCGGCAAGAGGGTCTGGACCAGACTCGGCAACCGCATCGAGTGCGCTGCCGTTGACCCAGTCGGCGATGACAACCACGAGGGTTCCACCGTCGATGACCGAACGTATGCGTGCCATACCCGGCGTGTTCACGCCCTGTAGGGCGCGGGCGCGATCCAGAATCTGTTGCTTTGCCTGGGCTTTCGCTGCACCACCACGCATGTGCAGTGCGCCTTTCTCATCACGCCCTCGATGCCCGCCCATGACCGCTGGATCCATGATGGTCAGTGCGACGACGTCACCAGTGGCCATTTCACGAGCCTGCCACAAGCGGGCGGCGGACGAGCCGCCATGATCTGCAAGCAATCGGTACTGGCCATTGCACACTGGGGCACCCGGAACCAGTCGAGGGCCGCGCACACGCCCCGCCGATAGTGGAGGCAGTACGGGCATGATTGTATTGGCAGAGGCCGCTTCGAGTGCCACCGCATGGGCGGAAGGCTGTGGTGTAGCTGGAGGGGTTTCCGGGGTGGTGTCGGCTTGGCGTTGGCTAAAGAGGCCACCGATCACCGGTAGGCGGGACAGAGCGTTGGCCACGGTGAGCACTTCAGGCAATGAAGAACGCGACAGCACCACACCCGTAATAGCTAGGAAGATCACGCCCGCAATCATCATGCGAATGAGGAACCACGGGTTAGTCTGCGACGTGAATACAAGCTGCGTGAGCAATACGTCCACGCGCCACGCCACCAACGCACCTACCAATGACGCCCCAAGCGCCCACAGTGACGTCTTGATGACTGTGCGGAACTGCAGATCGCCCAAAGAACGGCGCAACAGCCGGTCGCCAATGATCGCACCGGCGAGGAAACCGAATCCATTTGCCGCGCCCAATAACACCACCACCAGCCGAGGCTCAGAGGCAATATGTGGAGCCGCAAACGCGAGAAGCAATTTCGTAGTCGTGATACCCGCAATGATGAATGTTGGCGTCCATACCTCTTCACGGGCGTAAAACACGCGCAGGTGCAGCAAAACAAGCGCATAAGGAATCAGCGTGAATGCGGAGAAGCTGATGGTCCAGCCGAGGATGTTTGCTGTCTCCAAGGTGTAATTCGCGTAGTTGAACAAGCCTGCGGATATGAGAGTGCCGAAAGCCGTGAAGAAGACGATGATCGGAATCATCGCAAGCATTGTCAGCTTGGAGGCCACCGTTAGGTCACGTACCACAGCTTTGTCATCACCGTCTGCCGCGTTGCGCGAGAGACGGGGCATGACGGCGGTCAGCAATGTCACACCGATCACGCCATAAGGCATCTGCAGGAACTGCCACGCCTGCATGTAAATAGTCGGGGCGGCATCGGAGGCCTGGGACGCGATGCGGTTATTCAGTATGAACCCGAGTTGCGAAATAGCCACGTAGACGACAATGGCGATGGCCATGCCGCCAAAGCTCTTGAGGCGGGCGTCGATACCCCACAGAGGCCGTAGATCGATCCCCGCCTTCTTGAGATACGGCACCATGATCAGTACTTGCACCACCACGCCTGCGGTGGTGCCCAGTCCGAGAAGCAACACCGAAGGATTAGTGATTGTCACGTCATCGCTGGGGTGCAATGTCACGGACTGTGGAAGAAATAGATACAGGCTCAACACTGCCAGCGTGACCACATTGTTAATCACAGGTGCCCACGCGCCGGGTTTGAATACGCTTTTTGTGTTTAGCACCGCCATGAACACGGCGAACATCGCGTAAAACACAATCTGCGGTAGGACCAGGTAGGCGAAGGCTGTGGACATGCCCACGTTCACCTGTCCATCTGAATCCAGAGATGCTCTGACCAGCAAAGGAGCGGTGAGAACGGAGACGAGCGTGACCACGATGGTCAGCGAGAAGGTAACGGTAAGAAGGCGCCTAATGAAGGCGGCTCCTTGATCCGGGTCTTCTTTTTCCGCACGCACTAGCACCGGTACCACGAGAGCCGTGAGGACTGCTCCCAGGACGAGCTCGGTGATGAGATTCGGTAGGGTGTTTGCCGTGTTGAAAGCGGACGCTACCGGAGCACCGAGTGCAGAGCCGATGAAGACCGTGCGTAAGAATCCGGTGATGCGGGAAATGAGCGTGGCGATGGCCATGGAGCCACCGGCGCGCACCATCTCTTCGTCACTCGCCTTGCCATCGTTGCTTGCCGCACCCTTGGTTCCGGTAGTAGATTGGCCATTTTTCGACGCCGCTTCTGCCTCAGCCGCCTTAAGGGCACGTTCAAGGTAAAGGCGTTCGGAAGGGGATTCAGACAGGGTTGAATGGTCAATGCCACCCCCCGAGCCCGCTCCTACGGTTCCTGCGGCGATGGAGTTCGCTTGTGTGGCCCACCGCTGCTTGCGCTCCGGTGCGATGGCTGGTGGCCGAGCCGCACGGAAACGCCCGCGCTGCCCCGAGGTGGGGTCTGGCGCGTTGATGGCATCTGATAAAGCTGAACCGTCAGGTTGATGGTGAGGGGTAGTCACTCTCCCATCATTGTCCACGTGCCCGCGGTGAAGCGAATAGCCGCCTGGGCGTGTCCAGCTTTTTCGCAAGGAAAAAGGGCATATTATCCCAGTTCACCTGGAGTGGTGGGCTCGTGACGCGGGTCAAATTTTCATTGATTATCGTTATTAATTTGTTGTAGTCGGTCCTCTATGTCCCTCAAGATCTAAGGGCTTGGGGCGGGAAGTGCGCCGCTGGGCGCGACGGCCGCCCTTCCTTCCGGTGCGGCGATCCCACAGTATTTTTCCTGCTACGCCGATGCCACCGACGAGGATGAGCAGACCGATGGCAGAACCCCACGTCAGACCTGGGGCGGATTGCACGCGCAATTCCACGGGATTGCTGATGGTTTCCCCGGACGGTGCGGCGAGCCATAGCGTGAGGTCGGTGGTGTCTGCGCCATTACTCGTCCCTTCGATAGAGGTATTCAGCGACAGGGTGATGGATCCCTTTGCGGGAATGGTCTGCGCCTCGTTAGGCAATTCCAGGTCAATTTTCGAGGCATTTTCCGTAGTGTGCCCCACAGTTGCTGTTACAGGTAGCGGTAGACCATTGCGGGCCACGACGAGGAGCGGCGAGCTGTTCGATGTGCGCGTGAACACATTGCCTGGGGGCAGAAGCGACACGCTGCGGCGCAATGTAGACACCACGCTATCCACAGCGGTGCTGCGTTGGCGTATATCGTCACGAACTTCGCGCCACGCACCGCGCTCACGTAGACGATAGTCGGTTGTGGCGCGTACGAGGTCATCGTAAAGCGGTCGAGTGAACGTTTCCCGTGTCAGAGCGATTTTTGCTTCATTGCGCATTGTCAGGGTCAGATCTCGCAGATAGGAGGCGTGATTCCTGACCAGATCAATCTGTGCCTGCGATTGTTCACCGGGATCGGTATAGGGGATGGTGGTGCGGCCTTTACCCGCGGTTCCGGAAATGACATCGCCGAGAGGGGTTGCCACGGCTCGCCCGGAGGTGAGGTTATCCGCAATAGTGCGAAGGAACTCCTGTGCTTCTGATTGCCCAATGGTCCATAGTGCAGGCGGAATTGCGAGGACGGGCTCTGAGGCGTTGATTTCTTCATTGATGACAGCAGTGGCGTCGAGCATCCTAGCCGTGGGGCTGTCCTTCTCCACGTTATAACGCTGTGCAGGGTTGGAATACGCGGCGACCTCAGGATGCGCTCCGGTGGCGCGCAGAGCAGTCCCCACATTGCCCGAGTAGGTGACGGCTCTGGCAGTGTGCTTAGTGTTTTGTTCCTGCGGGATGGTGGAACTGATATCGACGATCGGCGATGCTACAGGATTCTGAGAGGTCTCTACACTGGCGCCTTGAGAGGTGTCGTCAGTTTCCGGGGAGCTATCGGAGCTGTTGCCAGTGGAGTTCGGGGCGTTGTCGTCGGGAGTGGAATGTTGAGAATCAGCCGGGGTTTCGGTGATGACGGTGTTGTCTGCGACGATTGCTGTGACATCCGCTCGTTGAGGCATGACCGGTGCCCCTTGTTGAATGGCTTCAAAGCGTTTACTGAGGTCAGTGTTGATACCTTGGGTCGCGGCGGAGGCCAAGAGGCGCACGGCTTCTGGGGCGACATAACCGGAATCGGGAATCACGATGTTTTGCATTGGCCATACACCAAGCACCTCGTTGATGATGCGAGGTCCCTGCGCAAAAGCATGAATGGCCAGCCAATCTTGCTCTACGTTCACGAGCGTGTTGATATCGGCCCCGGCATACGGCAGGGACACGGTGCATCCCTCAGTGACTAGTGCGCGTAGGTCATCGATCCATTTCTTCGCCGCCTCAGAGCCGGTTCCATCTGTAGAGTTCACCCGGTTGCTACCGAAGAGATCCCCCCACGAGTCCCGTAGACGTTTCTGTTCCTCCACTGGGCTTGGGCGCTGTTGCCCTACTTGGTAGCCGTTAGCCATGCGGCTCACTGTGTCAAGTAGCTCGGGGTCGATAGCTAAGCAGCTCGCCTTCCGAATGGCGTCGCCTCCGGGGCCGTTTACTGCGTCATGGTAGGTGTCGAGAAGCATGCGTAGGCGGCCGCCTTCGCTGAGCTCGCCGGCGAGGTCGTCGTCGTGTAGGTACAGTGTCGCGCGTTTGGGGGCTTCGCCGGTTCCGCCGCCGAGAAGATGAGTTTCCGCAGCCAGCGGCCAGATGAACGTCAATTCGGAAGCGCGAGTGTTTTCCTTCTTCTCCGACGCCACGCTCAATGTCGTACGTGCCACCGCCGCCAACTGCTGAACAGGCTGAGGCTGCTCGGCTGATTGCACATCTGCAGTGAGGGCAAACATGACTGGATGACTTCCGAGGGTGAACAATTCAGGTATGGTCACACTGCCATCCGCACTGTGTGCCGTACCCGCAGCATTCTGGTTTTTCCTGATCAGAATGGTGAATTCGCGGATGTCGTTAGCGGGAATGTCGCCGCTTAAGTTCATGGATGGGCTACCGGCGGGATATTCACCATGGTTCGCTAGCTGCGCGGTGCGTACCGCAGAGGCAGAGCCCGCCGGTGGCTGGTACATCACACGCAGCGACAAGCTGCTGATCGGATGTGGAGTGGAGTTGCGGACGCTCAGAGTGGCTGTGGTGCTGTCACTGGTGGCGTCGAGAGAAGAAAGGCTCAGCTCCACACCCAGATTCGGATCTGTGCTGCGAGCCTGGACGTTTTCCCAGATCTCGCGACCAGATTCAGACTCCGGATCATTCGCAGTGAAATCTGCAGGGGGATGTGTTGCTTGGGCGAATATTCCCTGGGCGTGAGCAGAGGCAGCGACCCCGCTGAATTCCGTGGGATCCACCGCGGATACCGTTACCAGTGCAGCGGCGGTCAGCGCCGCGGCCAGTGCACGGCGTGGTGCGCGAGCGGGGCGGGCTGAACGAATCACCGAGTACCTCATATATGGAAGACCTTAGCGGGGAGTCTTACGACCAGCTTCTGCTTCGGCGCGGGCAAAATCTGGAAGTTGTTTCACGGCCTGGCGAGCCAGCCGCCGCTCATCGGCATAGGCTAGGCGTTCTACCAATTCTGTCACCGGTAGCCAGATCACCTCAGTGACCTCTGGATCTTCGTCATTGAGATTCCCATCCTTGAAACGCAACATGTAATGGTGCACAGTTTTATGGATGCGGACACCTTCGGAGACAAACCAATAGTCGATCGTGCCAAGATCAGCGATCACGGTACCGGCAACACCAGTTTCCTCCCATACTTCCCGTTCTGCCGTAGAACGGTGGGACTCGTTGGGCTCCACATGGCCTTTGGGCATGGACCACAGGAGCCGACCACGGCGATCCAGACGGCCGATCAGAGCCACATATATACGGGATAAGTCCACCTTGCCGTCTTGCCCCACGGACTCGGCGAGGCCAGAGATAATGAGACCACCCGCAGAAGTTTCCACGGAGATCGGCAGCTCAGAATGTTCCTCGTTGAATTGCTCGATATTGCGCGTGGAATTGTGGTGATAGTGATTGCTGGTCGAGCGGCGGTTGTGCCGGCCATTATGACGCACGGAATTGCGGCGAGATCGATTCCTACTGGATGCGCCCTTGGATGTGGAGGAATGCCCGGTATCGGAAGAATCGCCCTTGCCGGAGACTACCGGGATGGTCTGTTTGCCGCGGTCAGGCTGTTTACCACGGTCAGGCTTTTTGTGTCGATCAGCCTGCTTGCCGCGGTCGCGCTGTGTAGTCTTCGTTCGATCGCGTTGCGTATTGCGGGCACCATCATTGGAACGGCGACGCCTGCGACGGCGCGGACCGTCAGCTCGGGTCTCGTTCTCACTCATCCCTTCCAAGAATAGTCGTCTGCCGGTACGGTGCGTTAACCGTGCTAGCTAACACGGCAGGCGCCCTTAAGAACATACTTGAGAAGCTGAGCACACCAATGGGTAGAATCACGCCTGTGACTGATCCGTCCCACTCCCCCGCAGCGACACCCGCACCTGCCCCTACGACTCCGGCACCTGAGCCGTCATCATCCTCGGCGCCTGAGTGCTCCTCTTCACTTAAGAAGCAGGTGGCGGGGGCGGCGGCGTCGGCGGAAAAACAAGACACCCACGCCCTGCTTGCCAATGCCTGGCACGGGCTGAAGCAACTCGACAGTTGGTTGATTCCGTTGGCGGAAGCATTCGCCGCTGCAGGTCAGCCGATCTACCTTGTGGGTGGCTCGGTGCGCGATGCACTCTTGGGGCGTCTTACGCACGATCTAGACTTTACGACGCCAGCTCGCCCAGATGAGATCATCGATATCATCACGCCGATGAGCGAGACAGTGTGGGATACGGGTATCCAGTACGGAACGGTGTCCTGCCTGATCAACGGCATGACGCTAGAAATTACAACCTTCCGCACAGATCAGTACGATGGCACAACCCGCAATCCGGAGGTCACGTTTGGAGACACGCTCGACGGCGATCTCATACGCCGAGACTTCCGTGCCAACGCCATGGCTCTGGAGCTGAGCGCCGATGGTGAGCACATGTTCCGCGACCCTCTTAATGGGCTCAATGACCTAGCTGAGGGAATTCTCGACACCCCGGATAGCCCAGACATCAGCTTTAATGACGATCCCCTCCGCATGCTGCGCGCCTGCCGTTTTGTGTCTCAACTGGGGTTTTCTGTGGCGCCGCGGGTCAAAGACGCCATGTGTGACATGGCAGAGCAGATCACCCGCATCACCGTGGAACGCGTGGCGGTTGAACTCAATAAACTCATGCTCGGGCTGGAACCCTGGACAGGCTTGGATCTAATGGTTACCACCGGGCTGGCCGAATATGTTCTGCCGGAACTGCCAGCATTGCGATTGACCCAGGATGAGCACCACCATCACAAAGATGTGTATTGGCATTCTCTCCGCGTACTGCGTAATGCCGTGGAATTGGAACGCGCTCGCGGCATGGAGCCGAGTCTGGAGCTGCGGATGGCGGCACTGCTGCATGACATCGGAAAGCCAGCCACCAGGGCGTTTAATGACGATGGGCGGGTGACTTTCTACCAACATGAAATTGTGGGCGCCAAGCTAACCCGCCACCGGTTGCGTGCGCTGAAGTACAGCAAACAGCACATTCGAGATATTTCGGAGTTGGTGCGCCTCCATATGCGCTTCCATGGGTATGGCCAACGGGCCGGTGCGGGTGCTGACTCTGGGTCTGGTGATACAGGAACGTGGACCGACTCTGCTGTGCGCCGCTATGTCAACGACGCCGGCCATTTGCTGCCCTGGCTCCACCTATTGGTTCGAGCTGACTGCACCACGCGGAATAAAAACAAAGCTCGCCGTCTGCAGCGCACCTACGACGGTTTGGAGCAGCGCATCGCCGAGCTCCAGGAGCAGGAGGAATTGGCTGCTGTGCGTCCAGATCTCGATGGTAATGACATCATGGAGATTCTTGAGATCGCGCCTGGTCGGGACGTTGGTCGCGCATGGAAATATATGAAGGACTTGCGCCTGGACCACGGTCCTATGGAACGTGAGGAAGCCATTGCGGCACTGAAGCAATGGTGGGCGGAACAGCAGTAATTCGCTTGTGGGGGTGGGTGTGTTGGACCGCCGGACGGTATCTATCAGAATCCTCACGTCCTGTGGCCTAAAGTGGTGAAGCATGACTGACACCCCACGTAGCGTTGACGACTCCACCGCGGATGGGAGGGAAGAGTCGGCGCGCCCAATTCACGCAGGCGACGTGCTTTTTATGACTGCGCGTTCTGTGGCTAACCCTGGTTTTGCCGGTGGAGTGCGTTATCACGGTGAGACGGGCACCAGTAGTTATCTTGGCGAGGCCTTCGATGGTGAAGACGGTCAGGGAGGTTTTGGGGGTATCTCTATCAGCGAGGAAGCTGCAGAGGCATTTAGCGAGGTCTTCGGTTCCGAACCAGGTATACTCGCCGAACCGGGGATACCGACAGCGGAGGCCATCTTCGTTCTCACCGTAGAAGCTGAGGGGACCATCATCGGCGTGCGGCTAGGTGTCATGAGTACCAATGCGGTAGCGAACCACCTGCCGGACATGGCGCAGAAATTGACCAAGCCGAAGGTCTTTTTCATCGGCGGGGAAAAGCATCCGATAGTGCTGGGCGTGGGTTATGTGAAGGATCCGATGGACGCCGAACGCGCAGCTCAGGAAGGTGACTCGGCGTTATTCGGCAAGAATCATCAATTCCTCTACGTGCACACTGGGGAATCAGCTCCAAGCCTCGAAGAGCAAATAGCTAGAACGGGCGGAACGTTAAAAGGGCTACGCCTGTTCCACTCCTATGTCACCGCAGAGGTGTCACACATCGAAGAATGGAAGCGCGCAGGCCTGGTTGACCACGAACAGGCGACGTTCGAGGATGTGTTCACGGAGCGGCCGGGTGAGACGTGGCGTCGTATTATGGCGCGGCGCCCGTTCCCGGAGAACCTATTCGTTACTTGGGCTCAGCATCCGGAGCGGAATTGATGTGACGGCGATGCGCTGAGCACCAATCGCCTCGCATTCCAAAGGAACCTCAGCTGCATAGCGCAACCTACGCTGTGGGGCTTCGTCCGGTGAGGCTCCGCCGCGCTACGCTTTACCCATGCCAACACCTGACTTCATCCTGGAATTACGCAAACACATCGGTCATGCCCCGCTATGGGTTCCAGGGGTCACAGCTATCGTTCTCAAAGAGGTCCCCGCAGATGCTCCACTATGGGAAGTCCCCCACGTTCTTTTGGTGCAACGCGCCGACAACGGTGAATGGACTCCCGTTACTGGAATCGTTGATCCAGGCGAGGAACCACATGCGGCCGCGATCCGTGAAGTAGCTGAGGAAACTGGCTTATCCGTGACACACGAAGCCCTCCTCGGGGTGGGTCGCGTTGGTCCAGTGCACTACCCCAACGGTGACGTCACCAATTACGTCGATACGGCAATTCGCTGCAGCCTAGTGGACGGCTCCCCCACTGAGCCGCGTGTTGCGGACGATGAATCCATTGCCGTTCGCTGGTTTCCCATCAGCCAATTGCCTCCCATGAAGCCACGTTTCCGCTTGATCATCGCGGACGCCGCCGCGCAGATGAAACATCCACAAGGTTTTCGCCCGCGAATGGGATACACCAAACGTCACTCAGCTCCACAGTCGTGATGGCTAGCTCCCACAGACCCAATAGGGCTAGTCCCACTGACCCGGTGAGGAATCGGGCAGCGTAGGAGAGAAATCACGCGATCCGGGTAGAGGAATGACGCTGCGGGGGAAGCAAAAGAGCCTCAGGTAGTGAAAATAGTGTGCGCCGAGGGCTTCGGAGTGAGGGCTGAGAAACTGGTGACGGGAAACGTGTGCCTGGGAACCGGTTCCTGCCACGTTCGCGCGTGGGTAGTTCCTACCACGTTCGGGCATGGGTGGCGTCGGCGGAGTACCGCTCCGCATAGCGAGACGCCCGGAAGGAACAAATAATCAGCTGCACCTGGTGGAAAATCATCAAAGGCAGGATCAGCACGCCTAATCCGCCCGCAGAGCCAAACATCACGGCAGCCATCGGCAGGCCTGCAGCGAGAGACTTCTTCGTGCCTGCGAATTGGATCGCCACCTGATCCTGGTAGTTAAAGCCCATCTTCCGAGTGACAATGCTGGTGACGGACAACATGAGCGTTACCAGGACAATCGACCCGATGACCAACCCGACGATGGCAAACCACTGGATGCTGCTCCACGCGCCGGACACCATGCCCTCCGAGAAGGAGACGTACACAACGAGGGCAATCGAGATCTGATCCACCTTCTTGGTGATTGGCGACGCAGCAAAACCGCTCACCCAGCGCCGCAATATCTGGCCAAGTAAGAACGGGAGCAGTAGCTGTACGCCGATGTCGATGAAAGTGGATCCATCAATATGCACACCACCCGATGAGGTCATCAGTAGCAGAACCAACAGAGGAGTCAGTACCACTCCCGCAAGAGAGGAAGCGGACGCAGCCACAATCGAAGCGGCGACATTGCCGCGGGCAATGGATGTGAATGCCACGGAGGACTGAACGGTGGAGGGCACGAGCGTCAGATACAGAATGCCCATGTATAAATCTTCACCGATGACTGATGTCAAAGGCATCAGTGCCAATCCCACGAGCGGGAATAGTACAAACGTGAAACAGAGAATGACCAGGTGTAGCCGCCAGTGCAATAGGCCCTTGAGGGCCTCCTGTGGTGATAGGCGAGCGCCGTAGAGGAAGAACAAAAAGGCGATCGCGAGTTTTACTATCCAGTCCGCAACGTTAGCTGCCTGTCCGCTGACGGGGAAGACGATCCCTAGAATTACCGCGCTAAGAATTGCCCAGATGAGGAAGTCGGGCCGGTAGCTGAGAATTCGTCGCCATAGGCTCGTTGGCTTGTGTGATTGTTGATTTTGCTGCGTGCTCACCCGACTGATCTTATCGGACAAATCGGGTGGCGAACCTCACACCTTGGGGTCGTTTTTATTCGACGCCGACGGTGTGAACGATAACGAGTACTGAACTATCAGCGTTGATCTTGGGTGGCTGCGGCCCGGCGGGCGGCGTCTAGGTCTAGGGCTGGTGTTGATGTGGCGGCTTGGGGAGCGTGTGAGTCTGCGGTGTGTTCAGGAGCTTGGTCAGGTGCGTGGGTTTGTTCGGTTGTATGGCAAGCATCAAACGCAGCACCACCGCCCTCGCAGGAGCCGTTCAAAGTGCAAGAACCACACGCTTGACCGGAAGCACAGGCTTCTGGCGTGACCACATCGGCGTCATGAGCGTGGGATGTCGGGGTGGAAGCTCCAGCGGAACAGCAGGTCGTGGCGGCTTCGGCCTCTTTTTCTGCCTGCGCGTCGATAGTTGCCATCGCGTGACCAGCTAGAGCGGCACCCAAGCCGAGAAGGAAAACAGCGGCGATGACAAGCAACCCTACGATGAGCCACAGCCAGCCTGTTGCTTCCCAGGCGATGGCCGCGGAGGCCATAAGTGCGAGACCAGAACCGGTCCACGCCGGACCTGCGATTTTGTGGGCAGTGATCCAATAATCCTGAGATTTACGGACTTCTGGGATGCGTAAACCAATAACGGGGTTGCCCGGCAGCGTGCCCGTTACGGACATCACGCCGATGATGAGCATTGCCACACCAAGGACACCAACAATGATGCTCAGGATATTCATGCTCACCAGTGTATTACTGCCTTTTCGGAGCACCAACCTGGTTGTCAGTTTTCGGTGATCTATGCAGTTACACGGCTGAACCACCTACCTACTACAATTTTCAAGCATGACTAACCCAGGATCTGGCACTTCACACACCACCTCGGAGCAGCAGATTGCTGCAGACACTAACGAAGGCGCTACCCCGTTTCGTTATACGCCTCAGATGGCGGCGGATATTGAGCGGCGTTGGCAGTCTCATTGGAAGGAAGAGGGCACTTTCCATGCACCTAATCCGACTGGTGATTTATCTGAGCCGGGTTTGCAGCTCCCACGCGAGCGCATGTTTATCCAGGATATGTTCCCTTATCCTTCCGGTGTGGGGCTGCACGTTGGGCACCCACTGGGTTATATCGCTACGGACGTGTTTGCGCGTTTCCACCGTATGAAGGGTGCGAATGTGCTGCATGCTCTGGGGTATGACGCTTTTGGTCTGCCCGCTGAGCAGTATGCCGTGCAGACTGGTACTCATCCTCGTACCACGACAATGGCGAATATCGAGAATATGGAGCGTCAGCTAGGACGTTTGGGGCTGGGTCATGATAAACGCCGCTCCGTGGCGACGACGGATACTGAGTTTTACCGCTGGACTCAGTGGATTTTCTTGCAGATTTACAATTCGTGGTTTGATCCGGAAGCCGATGGGGGCCGAGGCAAAGCGCGTCCTATTGCTGAGCTTGAGCAGAAGCTCGCTGCGGAGCGTGAGGGCTGGACTGAGCTCTCCAAATCCGAGCAGCAGAAGATCATTGACGAGTATCGCTTGGTTTATCGTTCGAACTCCATAGTCAATTGGTGCCCGGGTTTGGGCACTGTGTTGGCTAATGAGGAGGTCACGGCCGATGGCCGTTCGGAACGCGGTAATTTCCCCGTATTCCGAAAGAATCTGCAGCAGTGGATGATGCGCATTACTGCGTATGCTGATCGTCTTATTGACGATCTTGAATATTTGGATTGGCCCGAGAAGGTCAAGTCCATGCAGCGCAATTGGATCGGTCGTTCTCGTGGCGCTGAGGTTGTATTTGATTCCGACGCCACAAATGACCGCATTACGGTCTTCACCACGCGTCCGGACACGCTGTTTGGCGCGACGTACATGGTTCTTGCACCAGAGCATGAGTTAGTGGATTCCTTGGTCTCTGCCGCTTCTGCGGATGCTTACCAGAATGTCGATGAGCGTTGGACATGTGGCCAGAGCAGCCCTGCGGAGGCTGTGGAGGCATATCGTGCGTCAATTGCGGCGAAGTCAGATCTGGAGCGCCAGGAAAATAAGGAAAAAACCGGCGTGTACTTGGGTGTGACGGCCACTAATCCGGTTAATGGCACACAGATACCTATTTTCATTGCTGATTACGTACTGATGAGGTACGGCACTGGTGCCATTATGGCCGTGCCTGCGCATGATGAGCGCGACTTCGAATTCGCGTCAGAATTCGGTCTAGATATTAAGCAGGTGGTTGCGCCTGCTGAGGGTGGGGCTCCGGATGACGCTTTGTCGGAGGCCTTTACCGATGGTGGTGTGGCGGTGAATTCCGCTAATTCAGATGGTTTGGACATCAATGGTATGGGTCTGGAGGAAGCAAAGGCTCGTACAATCGAGTGGCTTGAGGCCAAGGGCGCTGGCCAGGGCAAGATCCAATACAAGTTGCGTGATTGGTTGTTCGCTCGTCAGCGTTACTGGGGCGAGCCGTTCCCTATTGTCTATGACGAAGACGGCGTAGCTTACCCTCTGCCAGAGGAGATGCTTCCCATCGAGCTGCCAGAGGTTGAGGATTACAAGCCGGTGAGCTTTGATCCTTCTGATAAAGACTCTGAGCCTCAGCCACCGTTGGCTAAGGCTGAGGATTGGGTCAATGTTGAGCTAGATCTTGGCGATGGTCTTAAGACTTATCGCCGGGACACCAATGTGATGCCTCAGTGGGCGGGTTCTTCCTGGTATCAGTTGCGCTACATCGATCCGACGAATGATGACGCGCTGGTAGACATCGAAAATGAGCGTTATTGGGTTGGTCCGCGTGAGGATCGTCCATCCGGTGGTGTGGATTTGTATGTTGGCGGCGTAGAGCATGCCGTTTTGCACCTGCTGTACTCCCGCTTCTGGCACAAGGTTCTGTTCGATCTTGGCTATGTGTCCAGTTTCGAGCCTTATCACCGATTGTTTAACCAGGGCTATATCCAGGCGTATGCATACACCGATGCTCGCGGTGTATACGTCCCTGCTGAAGAAGTTGTGGAGCGCGAGGGGGCGTTCTACTGGACTGATGCTGATGGACATGAGCAGGAAGTCTTCCAGGAGTACGGCAAGATGGGTAAGTCTTTAAAGAATGCCGTCAGCCCGGATGAGATCTGTGACAACTTCGGGGCGGATACGCTGCGTGTCTATGAGATGGCGATGGGGCCATTGGATACGTCGCGTCCGTGGGCGACGAAGGACGTCGTGGGTGCTCAGCGTTTTCTGCAGCGTGCTTGGCGTTTGGCGGTCGATGAGGTGACGGGTCACTACGCCGTGACGAATGCAGAATTGAGCGATGATGACCAACGTATGCTCCATCGCACTATTGCCGGAGTTCATGATGATTATTCCGAGTTGCGTGATAACACTGCTGTGGCAAAGCTGATCGGCTATGTGAACTACCTAACCAAGACGTATGCGGACGGAGGTGCTCCTCGCGCGGCCGTTGAGCCACTGGTTTTGATGTTGGCTCCAGTCGCTCCCCATATTGCAGAAGAAATGTGGGCAATCCTTGGAAACGATGGAGGCGTGACGTACAAGCCGTTCCCTACGTGGGAAGATCGCTGGTTGAAGGATGACACTATCGAGCTGCCCGTTCAGGTTATGGGTAAGCTACGTGGCCGCATCACTGTCGCTGCGGACGCCTCCCGTGAGGACATTGAGGCAGCTGCGCTCGCAGAGCCAAACGTTGCCCACCATATTGAAGGAAAGACGGTGGCGAAGATTATTGTCGTCCCAGGCAAGATGGTGAACGTAGTGGCTAAATAGACGGCCATTCGGGTGTGAGTGCGCCGTTCGGGTCAGCTGACGGCGCGGGGCGTGATGCCTACTCCGGTAGTGCGCGAGGCGTGGTTAGTGGCCGATGAGCATCGAACCAGCGGAGATAACCCAGGCCAGTGTGAAGGGCATGATGAACCAAATCACAGCGATCCACGGGCGCCAACGCTGGTGCTTTTTCCATTTCATATAAGCAATCCACGCACCACCGAAGAGACCTCCCAGTGCGAGTAATGGTGGGATGACCATAAACACCACACGGTAAGCGGGGCTGCAGAGAATAGCGCTCGGGTCCGCATCGCAGTAAGGCCCGCCCGTAATGGAGGATGCAATCCAGATCAGGATGGCCGATAGACTTGTCAGCACGATCGTGCCGATGAAAAAGACAATTGCCTGGCGTGTAGAGCGGTTGTTGCGCTCTAAGCGCAGCAATGGATCTATCTCGTAGTCCAGTTCGGTAGGACGGTGTGATGGACGATCTTCACTACCCACCGGACGATAGGCGAATTGCGATGTGTCCGACGTGTGCTCTTCTGGATTACGAAAGTCGCTCATGGTGACTTTGAGACTACCTATCTTTACCAGGAATTACACCGGGCTGATGACAACAGGCACTGGGCTGTGTCGAAGGATTTGATTGGTAGAAGGTCCGATGAATACGCGGTTAAAGTCTCCAAGCACAGAAGACCCCATAACTAGTAAATCGCCCTTCTTCCATTTCATGTCATTGATGGCTCCCGACCAGCCGTAGCCAGCACCGGCCTCTATTTCAACATCGAGCTCAGGGTGGCGGCTCACAGCTCGATCTTTGCCACGATCCAACAGGGCCAGGGCTTGTTCTCGCCACTCCACCATCATGTCGTAATGTTCGGTGAAAGGTACTTCCGTTGGGTACATGGTGGCGCCGCGCGGGCTGAAGGCTACTAGGCGTAGAGGGACGTTCCAACGAGCCGCAAGGTCGGCAGCGTGGCGCAATGCCTGGTGGGATTGCTCCGTATCGACATAAGAGCAGTTCACACGGGTTACACCGCGTTTAGAGAGCTTTGGTTCCCGAGGAGCCAGGCCAAGGGCTACAGGTGAGCAGTGCAGCAGTGCGTCGGCAGTAGAACCAATGCGGAAACGTCCACGTGGAGCGGCTGGGTGAGAGCCCAACAGCATGAGGTCGGCACCGAAGTCTTGTGCGGCTTCGATGAGAACCGACGTTTCAGAGTGATCCGTGGCCACAACAGAAGGCAGCTCAGTGTCGAGCATGGCCTGTGGAACGCCCGCATCACGCAAAGCTTTTTGAGCTGACGCTGCACAGGCGGCGGATTCCTTCTCTAGCCATTTTTCGTAGTCGTCGTGCTCGCGGGAACCAGGTTGCTCAGACCACACGCGAGAGATCACGGTCGCGGTACGCACGATGAGTGGTTGAGTGCGAGAAAGCCAAGCGATGAATTGCGCGGTCTCATTACCGGCGGACTCCGGACGCCACGTCATGAGAACACGTAAAGGACGCAGCTCCCGTTGTGGTGCTGCGGAGAAGTGCCCGTCGGCCTTGTCCTTCTTCTTCGACTTCTTGTCGGAACTATCGCTGCTCACGGTGCGTTCCCCAGTCTTCCGGAAAGTTACTTGTTCTGGCTCTCAGTGTAGCGCTGGAGAATCGTGTCAAACATGGGGGCAAACTCCTCGGATCTCGCCAGCTCCTCTGGAGTTAGGTGCTCGAGCATACGAGCCAGGGCTTCGTTGCGGCTCTGGCCAATCTCAGCAAGTTCTTGTTTGCCCTTATCAGTGAGTTCCACACGCACTCCACGGCGATCAGAAACATCGCGCACGCGGGTGACGAGACCCATGTTCTCAAGCTGATTGATGGCGTTAGATGCTGTCGGCATGCGAATGGCTTCGGCCTGAGCGATCTGACTAATACGCATCGGGCCATTTTCTTCCAGGATGGTCATGATGGACATCTGAGCCTGGCTGATAGAGAAGGCCTCGGCCTGACGGAAATACAGCAGGTATAGGCGTGAAAGTGCGGGGCGCAGCTCAGTTGCGATCTCAAGCGGAGTCTTAGACATGACTCTAAGTTACCTCACCATAGTTGTTTCACTGAATAATTGACCAAGGAAAAACATTTCCTCCTAGGTGATTAACAAATCTACTCTGATGGTCAACAAGTAGATAATTTGCGGAAACCAAATGGTGAGTGTGTCACGACGTACCTAGGGTGCTGGAGGATTACCAGCAGCGGTCAACCCAGAATGTTGCGGCTCACCTGCTGTATTTCCCGGATGTGTGAGGACTGCCATACGGTCTGGGGAAGGTCAGAGGGATGCGTGCGAGGTCGCCCGGAGATTTGAATGAGGTTAGAGGGATGCGTTCTTCGGAACATCTGTCGGAACATTCCGGGGAACGCATGTCTCAGTTGTTTACGCGCCGCGAATGAACTCTTCTAGCTGCGCGCGAGCTACATCGTCTGGCAGTTGTACCGGTGGGGACTTCATGAGGTAGGAAGAGGCAGGGATGATCGGACCGCCGATACCTCGATCTTTGGCTATTTTTGCGGCACGAACTGCGTCGATAATGATGCCCGCAGAATTTGGAGAATCCCATACCTCGAGTTTGTATTCCAGGTTCAGAGGTACTTCACCAAAAGCGGAGCCTTCCAGGCGTACGTAGGCCCATTTGCGATCATCGAGCCATTCCACGTAGTCGGAAGGGCCGATATGGACGTTCCGGTCATGAACCTTGCCAGCCAATGGGCTGGTCTGCAGGTTGGATGTGACAGCCTGGGTCTTGGAGATCTTCTTCGACTCCAGGCGATCGCGGTCAAGCATGTTCTTGAAGTCCATGTTGCCGCCGACATTGAGTTGCATGGTGCGCTCTAGGCGCACGCCACGGTCCTCGAAGAGCTTTGCCAAGACTCTGTGGGTGATGGTTGCGCCGACTTGGGACTTGATATCATCGCCGACGATTGGAACACCGGCGTCCTCAAATTTCTTTGCCCATTCTGGGTCAGAGGCAATGAATACGGGAAGAGCATTGACAAATGCCACGCCTGCATCGATGGCGCATTGTGCGTAGAATTTGTCGGCTTCTTCGGAACCGACTGGCAGGTAGCTGACGAGGACGTCGGCACCGGATTCTTTCAGTGCAGCGACGACATCTACCGGTGGCTCGGAGGATTCCTCGATGCTTTCCTGATAGTGGCGGCCGAGGCCATCGTAGGTGTGTCCGCGTTGAACTTTTACGCCGAGCTCTGGAACATCAGCGATTTTGATGGTGCAGTTGCGGCCGGATTCGGTGGCTTCGGAGACGTCTTTGCCGACCTTGTCTGCGTCGACGTCGAATGCTGCGACGATGCGAACGTCGCCTACCAGGTAGGGTCCAAATTTTGCATGCATGAGGCCTGGGATGTCATCTCCATCTTTGGCATCTGCGTAGTAGGTCAGTCCCTGAATGAGGGAGGTGGCGCAGTTGCCCAGGCCAACGATGGCAAGTTTCACGGTGTTTTCACTCATAAAATCCCAAACTATGCGCGTGTTCGACGATTGTTATAACTGGATGTGCTGTTAATCGATCAAGTGTCTGTAGTGAACCGATCAAGTTTGAGGAACGCGGGCCGGGCGGGTGCCCGACGTTCTCTCAAGACCGCTGGGCGGCTGGTTTCTTTCGGGGTGCGTGGCATACTCGTCTCTGAAATTTTGTGACTGATGGTTAGGATGTGGCGCATGAGTACTTCCGCGTCGTTATCGCATCGCGTCACTAACCGCGAGCTCGACCGAGCCCGTTTGCTCGCTAAAGTACGAGGTCGGGAGGTTACTCTATCTTCTGTTTGCGACGCCACCCCTCCCCTAATCGGTTCTGCCGAAGTGTTGGGTGAGCCTGAGGAACGGCCGTGTCCGGTTTGTCATCACCGAACCTTGAGATTGACACGGTGGATACACAGCATTTGGTTAGGTGAAAAGTCAGGTACTGCGCGTAATGTAAGGGAGATACAGAAAGTATTGGAGGACTTTTCTGCCGATCATGCAGATGGTCGGCCGGGAGAGTTGTCAATACACACTGTCGAGGTCTGCTTGCGTTGCAAGTGGAACTTTCTAATCCGGTATGAGGATTTCATTGCCGGTTAGTTGTCCTAGAACTCGAAAACTGGAGAACATCCGTTGTCACCAGACAATAAGCCACCGAGAAAGCGCCCGAACCGTCAGCAGCCGTCTGCTCGCGGCGGTCGTCCGTCCCCAGGGACTAATAACTCTCGTTCCGGCAGCTCAGGTGTAAAGAATCGCGCAGCCGGTGTGGGCGGTGCGAGCAAGAATAAGGCGAATAAAAACCGTTCGGCCTCCTCAGGCAATATCACGGCTCGTATTCGTAAAACCGAGCGTTGGAAGGACAGTAGTTTCCGTCGCCAGATTTTGGCGGGTTGTGCTGCTCTACTAGCTATCGCGATTATTCTTCCGATCGTTGCGTTCTTCGCCGCTTATTCCGTCACCAAAGTGCCGGAACCGGAGGAGCTGGTCAACAACCAGATTTCCTACATCATGGCGAGCGATAACAAGAAAGAACTCGCACGCATCGTGCCACCAGAAGGTAACCGCCAGAACGTTAGCCTCAATGAGATTCCAGAGGTCGTCAGGGACGCTGTTCTGGCCGCCGAAGACCGTGACTACTACAACAACCCAGGCTTTTCCATCACGGGCTTCGGTCGTGCAGCGTTGGGGCAGTTGCTGGGACGTTCGGGAGCTGGTGGTGGCTCGACCATCACCCAGCAGTACGTGAAGAATGCTCTGGTCGGCGACGAATATTCTGTGATGCGCAAGGCTAAAGAGCTTGTAATCTCAGCCAAGATGGCTCGCGAATGGTCTAAGGATGAGATTCTTGAGGCCTATCTGAACACGATCTATTTCGGACGCAATGCGTACGGAATTTCTTCGGCTGCGCACGCTTACTTCGACAAGAATGTGAAGGATCTCACCGCCGAAGAAGGTGCGGTGCTGGCTGCCTCTATTCAAGCACCATCCAGGCTTGATCCGTGGACTAACCGCGAAGCAGCGGAGAGCCGCTGGAAGTACGTGATGGACGGTATGCAGGATATTGGTGCGATCTCTCGTGATGAGCGAATTGCCGCGGTGTACCCGGAGGTTAAGGATCCAGCCACCACAACCAACACCTCTTTTGCTGAAGGCACTAACGGCTTGATTAAGTCCAGGGTGATCTCTGAGCTAGAAGCTGCAGGTATCACCGAGGACCAGGTGAACACTGGCGGTTTGCGCATCACCACCACCATTGATCCGAAGGTTCAGGAAGCTGCGGTGGATGAGTACCACACGCAGAAGCAGGGATACCAGGATAACTTGCTAGGGGCGGTTGTCTCTGTGGATCCGAAGACGGGGTCTATTAGGGCGTGGTACGGCGGGGATGACCCCGTTGGATTCGACTGGGCAGGCGCAGGCCTGCAAACGGGCTCAACCTTCAAGATCATTGCCCTGGCCGCCTACTTGGATCAGGGCGGGAGCATTTATGATCTGTTCGACTCCTCCCCCGTGACCACCGGTGACACTCTTGTGCAAAATGTGGGTAACGAGTCGTGTGGTACGTGTGCCATCAGCCAGGCATTGAAGATGTCCCTTAACACGTCATTCATTAGGCTGACCCGCAAGCTTAAGGGCGGTGCGCAAGATGTCGCAGATATGGCGCATCGTCTGGGCGTAGCTGAGGAATTGCCAGGTATCGGCAAGACGTTGACTGAGAACGGTAAGGCTCCGTTCGAGGGCATTACGCTGGGACAATATCAATCGTCCCCACTGGACATGGCATCTGTGCTCGCTACTTTGGCCAACGAGGGTGTATACCACCGTCCGCACTTTGTGCAGAAGGTCGAGACCTTGGATGGTGAGGTACTGCTGGACAACACTAATCCTCAAGGTGACCAGGTTATCTCCAAGGATGTGGCGGATAATGTGATTACCGCGATGGAGCCAATCGCTGCGTACTCCAATGGAAATAGTTTGGCTGGCGGACGTCCATCCGCAGCCAAGACCGGTACAGCTCAGTTGGGCGATACAGGCAAGAACAAAGACGCTTGGATGATTGGCGCCACCCCACAGCTAGCCACTGCGGTATGGATTGGTGCAGCCGATGGCGCAGCAGTATCCAACCAGTGGGGTGGCCAGATGTATGGCTCTGGCTTGCCAGCCACCATCTGGAAGAATGTCATGGATCGTGCGCTCGAGGGACAAGATGTGGAGTACTTCGCCGGCTCCGCTGATACATCCAGCAGCTATCAGAGTTCAGGGCAAAGCGGATATCAAGCACCTGCGCCGGTACAACAGTCGCCATCCACAGGAGGCGGAAATGCCAATAACGGAGCCGGCGGAACCGGAACCACTGCCCCTGGTCAGAACTCCCCACCGGGACAGAAAGCGCCATCGGCCCCAGCGCCAGGTAATGGTGCGCCACCAAATTCCCCTCCGCCTCCAGGTTTAGGTGAAATCATCGGCAATATTCTCGGATAAATTGGGACGGATGACACGTGGCGTCGAGGGTTAAAGGGACAATAGGCCGCGCGCCCGTGCGATAGTCCATCGCGATAGTCACCACGACAACGCACCGAGCAGTTCTCCACAACCGTGGGCTGAAGTGCTCGGTGCGTTTTCAGTAGTACTGTCGGGAAGCATGGCACACACCCAGCGAGTATTGCCCTCTCGGAGCGAACCTATGGCCCGCGGTTTCGCCGAATTTATCGGTGGCGCACCGGGACGCCATGCAGTGATCGGACAGCAGCACTGGTGGACCCCACTGCGCGTAATGCTCGCACTCAGCGCGGTGTTCCTTTCCCTCGGATGGCTCCAGAAAGCGAATTGCTTACGCACCGGGTTTTCAGAGGGCCTTCCTTTCACGGATTGGGGAGGACGACGCCAATACACCTCTGCTTGCTATTCAGACATCGTGGTGCTCTATCACAGCAGAGGGTTTGATCAGGGTGGGTTTCCTTATGCCTACTCTTGGCACGAGGGAGAGCTAACCCGCTATTTGGAATACCCGGTGGTCACGGGACTATTCCAGTGGTTAATGGCGGGGATCACGCGGCCGGTGGAGACTGTGTGGTCAACGCTGTCTTTACCAGTAGCCAGTTCCGCAAGTGTGAACTTTGGGGTGACAGCGGTCTTTCTGGCTGTGTTCTGGATGGCGAGCTGCGCGATTGTGGCAAGGCTGGCGGGTAATCGGACGTGGGATACAGTGCTGATGGCAGCCTCTCCCCTTGTTATCGTCCACGCATTTACCAATTATGATGCGTTGTCTATTTTTTTCGCGCTAGCCGCGTTCTCGTTGTGGGCGAAGAACAAGCCGATGCTAGCAGGTGTGATGGCCGGTGTTGGTATCGCGGCAAAACTCTGGCCGATCTTCATTGTTACGGCGCTCGTTCTACTGTGTCTGCGCGCTCGAGCGTGGAAAACTCTCGCCACGCTGCTTGGCAGCACAGTCGCGACATGGGTTGCGTTAAACCTACCGCTGTATGTCATGTACCCGCGGGCGTGGTCGGAGTTTTTCCGGCTTAACTCTTCTCGAGGCTGGGAAGGTTCCACCATCTACGCGGTGCTAGCCCACATTAGTGGTCAAGACGGTTGGGACGGCAATTCCCCTGGTCACGTGGTGCAAGGCGTGGAAGTGTTCAACCTCATCACTTTGGGGTTGCTGGTTACCTTGTTGGGTGCGCTTACTTATGCGGTGCTTCGTGCACCGTGGCAGCCACGCGTGGCTGAGGTGGCTTTTCTCGCGGTACTCGCGTTTATGATCACGAACAAAGTATGGAGCCCGCAATACTCTTTGTGGTTGGTACCTCTGATTGTGCTGGCACTCCCCCGCTGGCGTTTAGCCCTATGCTGGGCTGGTGTGGAGGCTGTGTATTGGTATCTACGCATGTGGCAGTTTCTGCCGGAAAATGAAGCGGCGCCGTATTGGGTGGTTGATTTGTTTACCCTAGTGCGGCTGGGGCTGCTGGTAGCTATGGCAGTGATTATTGTCCGTCAGATGTATGGCCACAGCTGGGATGCTGTACGTGCAGCGCATGAGGGACGAGACCCATTGGCTGGTCCATTGCGTTGTTAATTTGGCAAGTCTGTGAGGAAGAATGAGGCTATGTCCCCCACAATTGTGTTTACGATGGCTAGCGTGTTAACTGGCTTTGTTTTCTTCGGTGCTTCTTTTGCCACGTTCATGTATAAGAAGCCGAAGTCGGTGGTCTGGAGCCTTTTTGGTATCGCCATCGTATTTTTGACTGTTATTCCAGTGAGCTTGGCTGTTTTCGTGGCTACTGGCGGTTCCTAAGTTCTGCAAGCTGCGGAATCTTCGTGGTTACTCTCGAGGCACAGATAATGGCGTTACTCGCCGGTTACCGATAACGGCGTGACTCTCATGGCACACCCATGGCACCGATAATGACGCCACTTGCGCGCTACCGAAGGTGTGGTACCGATGGCTGTATACGACTTTCCTACTCATTAGGTAAAAGTGGCCTCTACCTGTAGGCTGGAGTGGTTGCTGACGCAACGACCCTCCTGTCATGCCTAAAGAGGCATGGCCGATATTAGATTTCTAGACCATAGGAGGTGATGAGGTCCGTGCGTCAATACGAGATGATGATCATCATCGACCCTTCCCAGGATGAGCGCACCGTTACCCCGTCGCTGGACAAGTTCTTGGACATTGTCCGCAAGGAAAACGGTAAGGTGGAAAAGGTCGACGTCTGGGGCAAGCGTCGCCTCGAGTACCCAATCCAGAAGAAGGACGAGGGCATTTACGTTGTTCTCGACCTGACCTGCGAGCCAGGTACTGTGCAGGAGCTTGACCGCGTTCTCAACATCAACGACACCATCATGCGCACCAAGGTGCTACGCAAGGATCAGTAATTAGATTCCTGCGAAAACCGGTATGTGCTAGAACCACACCAAGTAACACCACGTTTTCACTAATTAAGACGAAAGAGTTCACACATGGCACAGGGCGAGACTCCGATCACTGTGGTTGGCAACCTCGTTGCCGACCCAGAGCTGCGTTACACACCATCAGGTGCAGCAGTGGCGAACTTTCGCGTGGCATCTACGCCGCGCCGTTTCGATCCTCAGTCCAATCAGTGGGTCGATGGAGACGCACTGTTCCTGACCTGCAATGTGTGGCGTCAAGCAGCTGAGAACGTTGCAAATTCTTTGACTAAGGGAGACCGCGTCATTGTGACCGGACGCTTACGTCAGCGTTCTTTTGAATCCCGAGAGGGAGAGCGTCGTAGCGTTTTTGAGGTTGAAGTTGACGAGGTTGGCCCCGCGTTGAAGTACGCGACCGCTCAGATTCAGAAAACAGCGCCTTCCGGCCGCGGCGGTGGCCAGGCAGGTGGCTTCGGTGGTGGCAACAGTGGTGGTGGCCAAGGAGGCTTCAACCAGGGTGGCCAGGTTGGCGGAAGCGCACAGGGCTTCGGCGGTAACCAGGGCAACCAGGGTGGACAGAACAACCAGGGTTTCGGTGGACGCAACGCTTCCCGTGACGATGACCCGTGGAACTCTGCACCTCAGCAATCCGGTTTCGGTGGAGGCGACGAAGAACCGCCGTTCTGATCGCCAAATATTGTTGGCCAGCGTACGCGCTGGTTGAGATGAAAATTTATCAACGCTTAAAGTCAACCCCCATTGCACAACGAAAGGCTGGATCATGAAGCTGATCCTCACCGCCGCCGTTGACAATCTCGGTGTTCCCGGCGACATCGTTGAAGTCAAGGCTGGCTACGGACGTAACTACCTACTGCCACGCGGTTACGCAATCATCGCGACCCGTGGTGCAGAAAAGCAGATCGAAGGCATCAAGCGCGCTCAGGAGGCCCGCGCGATCCGCGATCTCGATCACGCACGCGAAGTCAAGGAAGAGCTGGAAAATCTCACTGGTGTGACCGTTCCTGTTCGCACTTCGGAGTCTGGCAAGCTGTTCGGCTCTGTCACTGCTGATGACATTGCCGCAGCTGTGAAGAAGGCCAACGGCCGTTCCTTGGATAAGCGCTCCATCGCTCTTTCCAAGCGCGATGTGAAGACCACTGGCAACTATGCCGTGGATGTGAAGCTACACAAGGATGTTGTTGCTTCCCTGAACTTTGAGGTTGTTGGCGAGTAATCAATAAAGCGCATTGGCGTGTAGCCCTTGCGTGAAATTTTTACGCACGGTTGCTACGTGTGTACTTGCTTAAACAACGGCAAAAGCTCTCGTGAAGTTATTCTCAGTTGGGCTTAGACACCCCGACTGACTACAACTTGTCACGCTTCACATCAGGTTTTTGCACACTGACATTGAGACATATAGACAACAGCACGCCTCATACAGGCCCTGCGCTGGTTCGAAAACGCCCATGGCTCCATGGTGTGGTGAGGAATCGGCTCAGGGCCTTCGGTGTATGTGCGTCGGTGTGTCTGTGTCGATTGTTTGCGCAGGTGTTCTTTCTCGGCGGAACGCTTGGGGCCAACTCTCATGACAGCACAGCGTCCCTCTGTGGTCATTGTTGAAAGTTTCATTGGGGGAGAGCCGTGGCGAAGGTTCACTTCATCGGGAAAAACTGCGGAATCACTGTGCGATGATTCTTATTCACAGGCCGACGAGAAATCGAATGACGAGGGGGGAGGTGGCCAAATATCACTTGGGTAATTACACGAAAGGGATTAGTCATAGTAGGATCTGCCCATCATTACCAGGAAAATAGTGGGTATAATCAAATAGAGGTACGAAACTAGAAAGTAAAAAGACGCATTTACCTGAGTAAATGCGTCTGTCTTACAATCACTTCTCGGCACGCGGCGGGTTACCCTGTTGCCGGAAGCCGGGTGGATTAAGCGCTATTACACCCCCACTGCCGTGGCCTGCCCCTGTTGCGCGAGATTCTTGGCAGCCGCGATAGCGTCTGAGTCAAAGGCCATGTCGTGATCGCGATCCGACGACAACAGACGCCGTGATTCATATACATAGTCATGTTTGATACGCCACGGATCGCTTTCACCCTGGCGCGGTAGCTCATCCACGGAACGTTGGATGTACCCGGACGACATTTCAAGCAGAGGCAACTCTGCCTTGACGCCCTGAGGCAGGAGGGGAGTGGCAAAGCGCTGATTACGCTTTTCCATGTCCTTCCACAACTCCACGACGTAGCGGGAGACCATGTCTGCGCGGAGAGTCCAAGACTGGTTGAAGTAGCCAATGGTGTAGCTGAAGTTTGGCAGTGCGTTGAGCATCAACCCGCGGTAGCTCACTAGGCTTGGGATATTCATGCTCACCCCATCTATGGCAAGCTCTGCGTTGCCGAAGGTCTGGAGCTTCAGACCAGTTGCAGTGATGAGAATGTCGCATTCCAGTAGCCGGCCATCGTCCAAGCGCACACCTTCGGCCTCTACCTGCTTGATGCGAGCGGTCACGACCTTCGCACCATCATTGATGGCTTTGAAGATGTCGCCGCCCGGAGCCTTGCAGACGCGTTGATCCCATGGGTTGTACGGGGGAGTAAAGTTCTGCTTGATTTCCTTAGCGCTAATAAAGCGCCTGTTCATAGCCCAGAAAGCTCCCTTAGCAACAGTGGGAACACCTTGGCACAGCCAGTACTGAATCATGTCACGCCAGATGTGCGTGGTGCGAGCAGCCTTGACAGCAATCTTTTCCGGAAGAATAGCCCCATAGGCGGCAGAAATGCTATCAACTTCTGGTAGGGGAGCAATGTACGTTGGGGTGCGTTGCAGCATAGTAGTGTCTGCGCCCATGTTGTGCAATGAAGGAAGGAGCGTCACTGCAGTAGCACCGGAACCGATGATCACTATTTTTTTGCCACGCACGTCGAGGCCTTCTGGCCAACGCTGTGGGTGTACAACAGTGCCACCGAAGTTCTCCAGACCGGGAATGTTCGCTGTGAAGCCTTCGCTGTGCTTGTAATAACCCGCAGCGAAATGCACGCGCTTCGTCCAGATGGTGTCCGTTTCTGCTGAGGGTGGCGTCCCTGATTCTTTTCCTTCGACGCCACCCTCGCCCCCTTCGCTCATGTCCGAGCCCTTGGCACCACGCTTGACCGTGAGTTCCCACAGGCCACTATCGGTGTGGAAATTTGCGCGCTCTACCCAGGTGGAGAGCTGCAGGCGATCCAGCAATCCCACTTCCTGCGCAACGTCACGGACGTATTCCTTGATATTGGAACCAGAGCCGAGAGTTCCGCTGTGAGGCCACTTCTTGAATGGGAAGGAGAACGTGGCCATGTCTGAGTCAGAGCGGATTCCTGGGTACGTGAAGGTATTCCAGGTGCCTCCTACGTCAGAATTGGAATCCACGGCGATCCAATCCCACTGTGGGAAACGCTTGGAGACGTGGTGCGCAAGATCCACGCCGGAGACTCCCGCGCCAACGATGACGAGGTCGTGGACGTGGGCGTCATCGTGAGCGTCTGAGGAACTGTTAATAGGAGAAACTTTAGTGCTCATGAAGCTTAGGTTACCTATAAAGCAGTACGTTGTTTTGCTAAATGACATATCTAGTGAGAAAAAACTCAGCTTGTGGAAAACTGCACGCCGGTAGATGAATGGGATGTATAAAAGGCAACAAACGCGTGACCTGCAGGTATAAAAAGCCGGCTGTCGATGGCCTGCGGGTTTGACTTTTCCCCAAGTTATCCACTGTCAATTGTTGTCAACGGACACGCAACATTGGGGCTGTGACCTGCGTTTTTATGGAAACATGCAGGTGAGAGCGACAAAAGGACGAGAGTTATCCACAAGGCGAGCTGGGGAAATCCACTTTCTTCACACTTTCTCCACAAGTTATCCACACAAGCTTGTGGATAACTTCTTTAGGAATGGGAATGAGGAGTAGTCTCGGCAAGAGAAAAGTAGTGAAAATAGTGTGACAGGGATTGCATGACGCACGGTAGTGCCAGAAGATCATCACATGCTGCATGACCCCGCGCAGGGGATAAGCGCATGGTTGGCGGCTGAGGCTCAGAAGGAAGATACACGGTCACAAGCCCGTGGATTTGAGGAATGCTAGATAGTGCGCAGTACGCGAAACTCAGGAAGGCCGCGGGCGGCGCGGAGCAAGCGTCATAAGGATCGCGTAACGTCCTTAAAACCACAGCAGTCTTATAGAAGGAGGCAGCAGACAATGGGCTTTGATACCTGGGGAATCATTCTGATCTTCTTCCTTTTCACCCCGATAATTACCGTTGGCAGCGTGAGCATCTGGTGGTATCTCAATTCCCGCAAACATCTCGACGATCCTCCGATGACGCAACAGGATTACTACACGATGGATATGAGTCAGTCCGCTCACGCGCAGCAAGCATCGCAGGAACAAAGGTGGGAGAAGAGCTCACACCCTGACGATCGCTAATTACCGCACGACAGCACTATGATTTGACATGTGACCTGAAGGGAAAAGTAAACGCCCTCTCATCGGGAATGTCCGACCGCCCGCTAGAGTAAGGCACATGAACACACAGGGTCAGAGTATGCCATACGGAGATAGCTACGGTCAGCGTTATCAGCGCGCGAATGACCGAGGCGAGTATGACGGTGAATTCCGTGGAGAGATCCAGGATCTTGGCCCCCAAATGCCTCAGAATATTGAGGCAGAACAGGGAGTTCTCGGCGGCATGCTGCTCGATAAGGAAGCCATCGCCGAGGTAGTAGAGCGGTTAGTAACGGATGATTTTTACCGCCCGGGGCATGCGTTGATCTTCGATTGCATTCTCAGGCTCTATGGCGAAGGTAAAGAAGTTGACCCGGTCATTGTGGCTAGTCGACTCGACCGAGATGGTCAGCTCGACCGGGCAGGCGGAGCGCCGTATTTGCATAGCATCATCCAGCGCACCCCTACTGCCGCCAATGTTGGTTATTACGCGAACATTGTTGCAGAAAAAGCCGTCCTACGCCGTCTAGTGCAGGCCGGGACGAAGATTGTCCAACTCGGATACTCCGGTATCGAAGGCGCAGAGGTCGATACCGTTGTGGACAATGCACAGCAGGAGATGTTCAAAATCACTGATAAAGCCTCGTCCCAGGACTATCAAGTGTTCTCCGAGCTGTTGGATGAAACTATCGCCGAACTCGATGAAAAAGAAAACGAGGGTGGACTGGCGTTAGGTGTTCCCACGGGATTCGTTGATCTCGATGACCTCACCAATGGGCTCCACGGAGGTCAAATGATTATCGTCGCTGCGCGTCCGGGCGTAGGCAAATCCACACTGGCATTGGACTTCATGCGCAGCTGTTCGATTAAACACAACAAAACATCCGCACTATTTAGCCTGGAAATGTCGAAGTCCGAGGTGATGATGCGCATCTTCTCCGCGGAGGCAGAAGTACACCTATCTGCTATGCGCGGAGGAAAAATGGAGGATGCTGACTGGGAACGTCTAACCAGAAGAATCAGCGAGATCGACCAGGCGCCGTTATTCATCGATGATTCACCGAATCTGACCATGATGGAAATCCGCGCGAAGGCCCGCCGTTTGAAGCAGCAGCATGACTTGCAGTTGATCGTGGTTGATTACCTGCAGCTGATGAGTTCAGGCAAGAAAGTGGAATCGCGGCAACAGGAGGTGTCCGAGTTTTCACGCCAATTGAAGCTGCTAGCCAAGGAAATAGATGTACCCGTGGTGGCAATTTCGCAGCTGAATCGTGGTGTGGAATCGCGCGGAGATGATGCTCTCCCACGCGTCTCTGATCTGCGTGAATCAGGTTCTCTGGAGCAGGACGCCGACATGGTCATGCTCATAAATCGCCCAGACAGCTCCAACCGTGATCACGAGCGTGCCGGCGAGGCGGACATTATCTTGGCAAAGCACCGCGGTGGACCGATAGGCACGGTCACTGTGGCGCACCAGCTGCAGTACTCGAAATTCTCCGACATGGCTCGAGATTTTGGTGTGGGACAGGCATAGAAGATTTTGCTTTGGGCAGCGCATGGGCCCACTGCGCAGCTGCAGGGAGCTGGGTAGGCGGGTTGGTGCCGGGGAAACCGCGTTCCTCTAAGGAACTGGATTAGTCCCAGGGAACCTGGGTTAGTCCTGAGAATCGGTGAACTGCACCGCGAGTTTTTTGAGGATGTGGAGGAGCGTCTCTTGCTCATCCTCGTCAATTAATTCAAACATGTGCCGGCGAACTCCCGCGACGTGTCCAGGGGAAGCCTCCGCAATAATCTTGCGCCCATGTTCTTCGATGGCCACGTATGCGCCACGGCCGTCGTTGCTGCAGGTTTCGCGTCGCACTAGACCCCGTTTGGCCATGCGCGTGATCTGGTGTGAAAGACGAGAGCGATCCCAATCTAAAGACTCCGCCAGAGCTGCGATGCGGTAGCGCCCCTCCGCGCTTTCCGAGAGGTGTACTAGGACAGCGTAGTCGGCGTAGGAGATAGACGATTGTGACAGTAATTCTTTGGCGAGAACGCTTTCCATGCGTCGGGTGACGAGGAGCCACTCGCGCCACAGAGCCTGTTCTTTATCGGACAGCCAGGGCTGTCCACTCTGTGTGCGCGAGATAGGCGTAATGGTCATGCGGACATTATTGCACATCATTTTCGGTGATCTAGTAGGTGCTCGCCGAGGTGGGGGATTTTCTATCGTCGCAGGTCGAGTGGAAAATTTTTTCGAGCGGAAGCAGTGATGATCTACTATCCACCGAGCACAGGCGGAGGTGGTGACCACACCCCACTGGGGTACGCTGCGAATATGACTCCAGCTCGGAAGGATCGCTCGTCGCATCGCACATGGATGCCTCAGCGGCAGGCTCTCTACTTCGTCTTTTGTGGTGGCGCCTTGGGAGTGCTGCTTTCCACCGCGGTGCGCGCAGGTCTAGCTCCGTTTTTATCGACGCCGCTAGCCCTTGCTTTGGTGAACATCCTTGGCGCTTTCGCGCTGGGTTTCCTCGTGGGCAAAGTTCCGGACGGGACAAGTAATTACCGGAATTTTTTCGGCACTGGTTTTCTGGGAGGCTTCACGAGTTTTTCGTCGATAGCCGGAACACTAATTCCAAATTTCCCACGTGCGCTTCTGAACGGTAGTGCGGCGGTGAGTCCAGCCGTGGTATTCGGTCAAGCTGTGGCCGAATCCCCCGTTGGAGGAGCCGTGATAAATGGAGAAATCGACTCTGTTTTCAGAATGACCATGAGTAACACGATTGTCGCGGTGCTTGTCGCTTATGTGTCGCTAATCATCGGGATCGTTTGTGCAGGGGCAGGTCTACAGCTAGCGAACCGCACTGGAAGAAGTGGCCGCCTTAGTGAGCAGCCGGATGCGGAGGAGGGGATCCAGCGAGGGGATCGGCGTGGAATTCCTCCTGGGGTGCGGCTCGTCGACCAAAACGAAACGGTGCTGGACCATCGACGAAAGGACGCTGCACATGGGGATCGCTAATGTTGGAATAGCACTCGTGATGCTTGTGGGTGGTGGCGCCGGGGCTACGCTTCGTTTCCTGCTGGATCAGTATTTACAGAACGTTCACGGAATGTCACCTCTGCGTGCCGTAAACAGAATCAATGCCATCGGTACGTCCGTATTGGCGCTCGTTATAGTACTGACTGCTGAGGTTGCCCTCACGCGAGGTCGGGGCGATGCCGCCTATGTATGTGCCTTTTTCCTGGCGCTCACTGGGGGGTTTACGACGTTTTCTACCGCTATGGTCAATAGTGTCAAGGATTCCTCTAGCCTGAGCGAGGCATTTGCTAACCAGGCGATGAGTGTGCTGGTGAGCCTGGCAGGCTTTTTTGGAACATGTGCGCTGGTGTGGTGCGGGATAGAGCTCGGCGCTCTGCTCACCGGGAGATAGTGGGGTCTTGGGCGGCGGTATTGGGCGATTTCTATTTCTTCGCTGTCACCCAGATATCGATCTCGGCTTCTACTGGAGCATTACCTGAGGCATCTTTGTACTCGATAACCACGGTGACTTTCTGACCACCAGATTCTTTGGTGATCTGTGCGAAGTCGGGAAGCTCCGCTGTTGCTGTTGCTACCAGCCCGCCTTGGGATTTCGCGACGTACTTAGTGCGCATACCCATCGGCAACCATCGGTGGGTATTAGGGATCGATGCTTCGGCAAGCATGCCCATAGCGGTCTCGGCGGCATTGCAGGCAGCAATCGCATGGAATGTCTTGATGTGGTTGTTGACGCCAAACCATTTAGGCGCTTTGACCTGAGCGTACCCTGGGCGCATCTCGATGATGTAGGGCAGTATGGTGGCGAAATAGGGGGCTTTCATGCACACGCCGGCGGAGAATAACGCTTTGCCCCCGGGCTTGTTCGATAACTTTTGCCACATGGCATAGGTCGGCGAGGGGTTATTGTTGGCGTCGAAGCTAGAAGACATGAACACAACACTAGTCAAAGCAACGGCACTCGGAGACATGAACTCACAGCGCTCGAACCCGGCAGCATAAACACAAAAGCATGAATATAAAAAGCAGCTGCCCCCGGAGGAATAAAAACCGACGTGCGTATCGTTGACAACAGCAGGCTTAAAACAACTGCCAATACAATCGTCAACAGAGAGGTTTTCGGCATATGGCAACCGTCGAGATCACAGCACAGAACTTCAAAGAGACCATCGAGAAAGAGGGAATCACCATTCTGGACTTCTGGGCTGAATGGTGTGGCCCGTGTCAGCGATTCGGACCGATCTTTGAAAGGGCGTCCGAACAGAACCCGGGAGTGACGTTTGGCAAGGTTGATACAGAGGCAAACCAGGAACTAGCAGCTGCGTTGCGTATTCAGTCCATCCCGACCATCATGTTCTTCCGCGATGGGGTACTGCTGGAACGAGTATCGGGTCTCATCGGCGAAGGCGAGATTAAAGACCTGGTCACCAAGGCCGAGGCGCTAGACATGGACGCTGTTCGCACGCAGATTGCAGAGGCCCAAGCACAGGCTCAACAGCAATAATCGAGGATGTGCCGCCCATGCATTGAGTGAAGGGAAAGTCTACGCTGGGCGGTGTGCCGTGATCTGGCGCGGTACGTATAGGGAATTACCAACAAGGAGTCACCGCCATGGCTAACCCATTCTCCAAGGGCTGGAAGTATCTCATGCAGTCCCTCGATACGAAGATCGAGGAGAACGCAGATCCGAACGTTCAGATCGATCAGGCGGTGGAGGCTGCAAAGAAGCAGCATGCGGAGGTGACTAAGAGCGCTGCTGCTGTCATCGGCAACCGCAACCAGTTGGAGATGAAGATGCACCGTTTGCAGGAGGATGCTGGCACTCTGGCTGAGAATGCCCGAGCCGCAATCAAAAGAGCCGACGAGGCCACTGCAGCAGGTGATACCGCTAAAGCTCAAGAGTTTAACCAGACGGCTGAGGTGTTTGCGTCGCAGTTGGTCACGGTGGAACAGGAGCTATCCGAGACTAAAAAACTCCATGCTGGGGCTGTGCAGGCGGCGGAACAGGCCGAGGCACAACAAAAACAGTCCGAGATGCGGCTGCAGAAGCAAATGCAGCAGGTCACTCAGCTGCGTTCCCAGGTAGCGCAAACGGCAATGCAGGAATCTGTTGCACAATCCGTACAGCAGTTGAATGGTGTGTGCGCTGACGAGGATGTGCCGACGCTCGATGGTGTGCGGGATAAGATCGAGCAGCGCTACGCTCGAGCTCTGGGTGCTCAGGAGTTAGTGGAGAATTCTGTCCAGGGGCGGATGCAGGAGATCTCTCAGGCGGGACATGATATGAAGGCTAGTTCCCGTTTAGAGGAGCTTCGGGCTCAAATGGTTGAGGAAAAGAAGCAGCTGAACTCTGCTGATGGGCAGGATACCCACGGGAAGTAGCTGCTTTTCCGGTTGCCGTGATGGATTCACGGTCGTCGAGATGTTCTATCGCAATGTGTTCGGCGTGTACATCGGCCAGAATGCGTCCGGGATTAGCGGCCATGACGATCACCCTGTGGCCGAGGAGGATGGCTTCTTCAACGGAATGGGTGACGAAGATAATTGTTGGCTGATCCTGGTGCCATATACGAAGCAGTTCAGCTTGTAGCTGTTCCCGAGTGAACGGATCGAGGTCGCTGAAGGCTCGTCCATCAGTACCGTTTTGGGTATGCTCGCTAGGACTCTGGCGATTTGTGCCCGTTGTTGCATGCCGCCGGAGAGTTCATGGGGATAACGTTCGGCTGCATTGCTGAGGCCGACGAGGTCGAGAAGTTGTGTGGCCTTGTTCCGTTGGGCGTCGTGCAACTCCGTATCCTTAACGAATTCCGACGCCAACTGCACATTGTCGTGGACACTGAGCCACGGAAAGAGGGTCGGCTGTTGGAACACGACTCCTCTATCGGGTCCCGGTTCCGTGATGATGTGCTCGGTGAGGGACATGGTGGCCTTCGGTTCACGATGGAATTGTGAACCGGAACCAAGATCGGCATTTGAGCCGGTGCGTCGCGGAGAGGCCGCGGGAGAGTCCAGGACGGATACAGTTCCGTGAGACGGTGGGAAGAAGCCGGCGATGATCTTCAAAAGGGTGGATTTTCCGCAGCCTGACGGCCCGACGAGCGTCATGATTTGTCCCGGAGGGATGTCTAGGGTGACGTTGCGAAGGGCTTCGACGCGCTGTCCAGTATTCGTGGTGAAGGTTTGTCCTACGTTGTTGACTTTTAAGGTTGTGGTGGTTGCCATTGGTGTTCCTTTTATGCCTCAGCCGAGGCTGTTTTCTATCTGCCGTGTGTGGACGTTTTCTATCCGCCATATGTGACAGCGTGTGCGTAGTGTGCTTGGCCTTCCGGCTCGCCAATTTCCCCTTCCGAGTGGAGGAACTCTGCAGTGTGGAATAGAGCCGTTTTGACCTGTGCCAACGCCGTAGGTTGCTCACTTGCGGTATAAAAATGCGATCCGTCTAGTTGGGTACGTGCACTGTCTTCTGAGATGTTGGCTTGTGCTGCGATGGCCTTGACGAAGTCATCGGTATTGGTTTTGTATTGTGCCACTGCTCAGAAGTAGACCACATAGTCTAGTTTCGACTCCAGATATCCATTCATCGTGAATATTAAGTGGTTTATTTACGGGGAGCGGCGTAGATTTATTGCGCTAAATAGACAGAGAGGTCTATAAGTGATTTAGGCTAAAAGAATGGACCCAACAATGCAGCACGCTCATAGCGCTATCGCAGACTTCCGCTTGCCTACCAGCCCTATTGCATGCATTTACCACCAGATAAGAACCGCGCCGGGAATCGACCGATCCCATCTATCCCAGACATTGGGACTTTCCCAACCAACTGTCACGCGTCACGTTTCCGCTCTCATTGAGGCCAATCTAGTCGCACAGAGTTCTGCACCAGGGCGAGCATGGGGCGGTTTTGCATCAGGGCGCGCGCGGGAAGTCGCGCACAATGAGGAGCCGAACGGACGGAAGAAAAATGGCAGAATTCCCACCCTGTTGCATGCCACCGCTACACACATCCTCGCTATTGGAGTGCATGTGGGGGGTACGTTCAACCGCGTTCATTGCCGTCGATGGTGCTGGGCGAACGGCACGTCGCACCCGTATCGCCCTTGATATTCCGAGCCTTTCCTCGGAGGAGATATTATCCACACTCGCCCGTGAGTTGACATTATTCAGCGCGTTGCTTCCTCGCCCCATGAGCCTCGGTGTGTGTTTTCCGCCCATGTCAACGATGAGGGCGAGGTGACATCACCGATTTACGGGTGGGATCGAGTTCCTGCTGCAGCTAAGCTCACGGAGGTCTTTCCACATATCCCCCTCACCGTGTCTACCGGTGTGAGTGCGATGGCTGGCCATGAGCTGGCCACGCATGTGCTCTCCGCTGCGAGGGGCACCGGGCCGGATCGGGATTTTCGTTCCACGCTCTACTTCCACGCCCGTGATGTCATCTCCCATGCGTGGATTATCGGTGGACGGGTTCACCACCCCTACGTTGGCGGAGACTCCCTTGCCTTTCGCATGATTGCCGAGTCAGGTTCGTTGCCCTCTTTTCCCGACGCCATCCCTGTCTCCAATACGGCTCTTGTTCGAGCTGCGGCACAACGCGGCTTGGGGGAGTGTAAGGATTTTGAGGAACTTGTGAGTCGAGCGCGCAGGGATGAAGCTACCCGTGCCTTGCTTGATGAGCGAGCAGACTTGCTAGCAAAAGCCGGCTGGTCCCGGCATTGTCTTTGACGCAGCGCGCACCGTGGCGCTACATCGTTTTTGGAATGACCCATTGGGCGACGATGTGCATGGTGCGCCGAGCGGCAGGCAGGGTGGCGGAGGATAGATTCTTGTGTCTCGGTCAGGCATCGCAATCAGCTTGGGAACCCCATGAGCTAGGCATCATAACCAGCTTTTCACCACAATCAGCCCGTCATCACAACACGTTATTCACGCGCAGCCGCAGTGTCGTTACTGTGGATCTGTTTGGTGTGCAAAGCCACGATCCATCGGGCAATGGGTTCTATGTCGCGGTTGAGTCGTGCAGCGGTGGCGTCGAAAAAATCCTCGGAGCGCCCGATGGGATCAGGGCAATCGAAAGAGGCGGGATCGCCGGGAAGTGAGGGCAATGTGTGGAGGAGGGTGGAAAGATCCGGGATGTGCGCGACAGGATACGTGGTAGGAGAGGTGCCCTGGGACGCGGTGCCCTGTGGAGTGCTCTGAACGGCATTTTGCGGCTGGCCCCGAGTGGTGGTCCGAGCGGTGTCCTCAATAGTCGCCAGAGAATCGATCTGGGCATTGCCCTGCAGGAGGCGAAGAGATTCTGCCAAACGGCCGAGGACAACGGTTTTGTGTGTCATCGCGGGGCTGCGACGCACTACTTGCTGGCGATGGGCATCTGTAGCACAGAGAATGAGGTCCTGTTGGCGGGCAAGTCTCGGGGTGAGGAAGGTTGAGCGGAAGCCGCTTAAGGTTCGGTTAGTAGAAATAATGTGATCGTCAGTAAAGTCAGGCAGCCCCGGAGCAGAAGTGGCCTGATCGAGATTGGAAGAAGGCTGGTTGGAAAAGGCGAAAAGGGTGTGATCTGGGGTCGTAGATGGGAGCTGTTCTAGAAGGGTGCGTGCAGTCGATGGATGGATGGAAGTCCCGTTGGTGGCTTGGGTACCTGCACTGCAAATGGTGACGGCGTGTGCCACAGAGGGGGAGAGAGCGGCAAGCGCGTGACGCAGCTGAAGTTCGATATACGGGGAGCGGCACTGGTTCGCCGTGCAGACCGCCATAATCGATGTGATCATAGGGACAGTCTAATGGTGTAACGCAGGACTATGGAGTGAGCCGTATGGCGATACTATGGCCAGGAGTGGACGGCGAGGTAAACGAAAGACATCGTCAAATATGAACAAAATGTTACAGAAGGGGGGAATTTTGTTGCCCCCCTAGGGTTTCGTTTTCGTCTGGATTAAGGTTCATGCCAAGGAACCGTAAAACATATTTTTATACGTAGTGTCCCAGATACAACCCATATGGTGGCCGGTTGCAGAAAGCTTGCGAAAGCCGTACGGAAATACGCGCATACAGCCAAGAACCTGCAGAAACTCTACAACCACGTTGCCATAGCGCAAATAAAACCGAGGTAAACCTGCTGTGGAATTGAACCAGATCAAGACGTTCTTCAAGCAACGATGGCTCATCATTCTGCTTGTGGCCGTGGTATTTTGCATCGCGGGCGCAGCCTACGGCTTCACAAAGAAGCCGCAGTACAGTTCCAGCGGGACGCTATATGTCTCCGCAGCTGCTGAAAAAGGCGGCACGCTGAATCAGCTCCAGGCAGGACAAGCCGCACAGGCTATGACCGCTACCTACGCCGACCTTATTAACACGGGCGCAGTGGAGGAGCGTATTGCCGACAAGCTGGGCGACGGAACCACGGTCCAAGATATTCAACGCAGCGTGACAGCCAAGGCCCGTAAAGAATCAGTCTTGATCGACATCACAGCAACCGGTCAGGATCCTCAGGACGCTCAGCGCTTGGCTGATGCTTCACTCGAGGTCATGGGTGCATATGTGTCTGAGATTTCGAGGAATGGTGCGTCGGAGGACGACAAGGCCGATGCGGACCAAACCTACTACGTCTACGAAAACGGTGAATTCACCGTAGCCCCCAAGAAGTCGAAGAAAGAAGGAAAGTCCGCGTTCTACGCGGAAAAGCTCAACGTTCCACAGGTTCCCACAGCGCCCAGTGGCCCAAGCGGATGGTCCTATGCCGCCGGCGGGCTGCTCCTTGGATTGATCCTCGGTTTCTTCCTCGCACTTATTATTCACTTTGCGGATCGGCGCCTGCGCACCCCCGAGGATGTCGATGCCATTGTTGATCTCCCCCTGCTGGCTACCGTTCCTGAAGATGCCACTTTGAAAGACAAGAAATTGGCCGACTTCGAGTCTGGCTATTCACGTACCGCCGAGGCCTATCGTGAGATGGCTGTCAACCTCAGCTACATGGGCATCGACAAAGATTCCAAAACTGTGATGATCACATCGCCGGACGCAGAATCCGGTAAGACCGTCACCACAATTAATGCCGCATCAGCACTAGTCGAGGCAGGCCACAAGGTAATCGTCGCAGAACTCGATCTGCGACGCCCTAAGGTGGCTGACTACCTCGGTATTGAACAAGGCCGCGGCTTGTCTAACCTGCTCAACTCCGACATGACAACTCAGGACGCAATCATCACCCGAGATGATGGTTTAAGCGTCTTGCCTGCCGGTAATAGCCTGCCTAATCCCACGGAGATCCTTTCTTCTCACAGGCTTGAGGTATTGCTCAATGAACTGAAGAGAGACTTTGATTACGTTGTGCTGGACACCTCGCCCGTACTCGTCGCTGCCGATGCGGTTGCTGTTGCCAAGCACGTCGACGGCACGGTCATCGTGGTGAATGCCGGTAAGACTTCCCAAGACCAATTGGTGAAAACAGTCTCCGCATTGGAAAAAGTAAAAGCACCAATATTCGGCATTCTTCTAGGACGCGCGAAGCTCCGGGCGAAGAAGTCTCACTACAATTACCAGCCAGAACCTCAGGGTTCAAAGGCATAATCGGGCTGAGGAGCAATGAGTATATACAGCAAGCTCAAAGAGCAGGCGAAGAGCACCGCTCCGCGGGGGATTATCCGCCTCGCAAAGGCAGTTCGGGGACGGTATCTCAGCGTGCGTGACCGCGACACCGTGCTCCGTCGGATCATGGCTGCCGACAGAGCCAGCGTGGAAGCAGCTCACTTAGGTGATGTGGAAAAAACAGGAATGACGGTTATCGCCTCGACAGGCATGTCGAACATCGGAGACCAGGCGATGCTCGATTCCATCATGGCTAATACCCCAGGCTCCATTGAAGTGGGGGTGAAAGCTGAGTCGACTTACCGTATTCCCGCCGGTGTGAAGACTTTCGACGCCACTTCTCTCATCTACGGCTCTGGCTCCGCTAGGCGGAAGGCTCTCGGGGTATGGGTGGAATCTCTGCGCAAAACAGGGCGTTTGGGAATTGTTGGAGCTGACATAATCGACGGGGGATATCAGCGTGGTGTTGCGGTCAAAAGTTGGTCACTAGCCGCTGCTGCAGCACATGCTGGAATTGATACCCGTATTTTTGGTTTTTCCTGGGGGGAGAACGTCGACCCATTGGTTATCGATGCGGCACGAGCGGCATTGGAAGCCGGTGTGCGGGTGATTGTTCGCGATTCCGTGAGCGCTCGCAGGTTTGCCAAGGACACGGGCTTAGAGCCCATTTTTGGTGCGGATATGGTGTTCTCACTGGATTGGGAGTCAGAGCCCGAACCCCCTGTAGCGGTGACATCTCCTTACGTGCTGGTCAACGTCTCCGGGCTTATTGCGTCGCGTATGGATATCTCCGACGACATGCTCAGGGTTTGCTCCGAGTGTGCACAGCGTGGGCGCACGGTGGTTTTGGTTCCTCACGTGGCTAATGTCGGCGGTGATGACATAGCAGCAATCAACGCATTTACCGAGAAGCTAGATGAAGCGAATATTGACTATATCGCGTTAGACACGCTGTATTCCCCGGCACAGATCGCCATGCTGGCTCGAGAAGCTGATTGTGTGGTGACGGGGCGCATGCACCTAGCGATTTTGGCGATGAACCAGCTCACGCCAGCAGTGGTGCTCGCTACGCACGGCAAGGTTGAGGGACTACTTACTGACGTCGGGCTTCCCAGTTACGCCGTGAACCCTGAGCCTGGTTGCGGTGAGGCTCTCGAAGTCGGTATTGCGGATGCTATGGATCACACCGAAGAGCGGACTGCCCAGCTACGCAAAGGTGTGGGTCTGTTGAGGCAACGCTCGCAAGAAAACTTTGTCGGTGTGTGTTGATGCGATGGTGCTGGTTCCTCACCGCGTGGTGGTGTCCATCTTTTCAACCTTCGACGCCGCCCATTTCTCCAACCGCGATATAGGTGGCAGGGACAATGACTATGAACTCTGTTCTTAAACCCCGGCGAATACCCCGGGGCGTGGAGGCTGCTCCTGTCGATTCTGTTGATGAGAGCAGACGCACCGCTAGCAATGACCGGACGGGTGTGATGTGGTCGTTGTTCCGTATCACCATTGGCCTTGTCACCACGATGATCATATTCGCCGTTCCGCTGTGCGTGTTTCCTAGTCGGTTCGGTCTTATCTCGGCGGCTTTCGCGCTGCTATTCATCCTCGGCCTGGGAGTGGTCATTGCAATGGTGGACATGCCTACGGTGGTGGCCTCCGCAGTATCGGCCGCATTATTGCAGAACACTTTGTTGGGACTGTTCCACGGGAACGATGGCGAAGTGGGAATCGTTGTCAATGAGGCGAAGACGATCCTTGTCGCAGCTGTTGCGTTGGTGGTGTTTTATCGACATGGGTGGAGGAGCAGAGGCAACCGTTGGCTGCTCGCCATACTCGCCGTGTACGCGGTGGTACTAGTTGTGCATAATGCTGGTTTTAACAGCAGTTTTGTAGCGAATGCTCGCAACTTTGCCCTACCTATTGCCCTACTTGTGGTTATTGCCTTGAGCGACCCCGTGCGTGATCTCGGCGGGCAACTCTACTCCCAATGGCTTGTGGGAGTGACAGCCGCCATTCTCTTAGTGGGGTCGCTGGGGGAATTGTCCATGGGGACTGAGGCGTGGCGTCATTTTCTCCATGCAGACGCTCTTCCAGGACTGAATTCCTTGTCGGAGACGACGGTTTTTGCAGGTTTTGAACTGAGCCGTGTCGGTGGTTTTCTCATGGAGCCGGTCACAGCCGGTTACGTCGCCACATTCGTTGTGCTTCATGGAGCCATTATCTTCATGCGTGCTGTGCGGACGAGGCAATGTACACGGGGCATTGTTCTTTTCAGCTTCTTTGTGGTGGTATCTGGCTTTAGCGTAATCATCTTGGCTTCTACGAAGAACAGTTTGCTCATGATCGCCGCTGGTGTGGTGAGCTATGTTTTTTCGTGCGTGGGGTGGAGCAAACTATGGGCGTTCATCTGTTCTATCGCTTTTGGAATTGGGGCTACTTTTGCGTACACCACTGCTGTTCAAGGCATTGGTTATATTCCGGCTGCTCTCGCGGACCCCGTGGGTGCTTCGGGTGGGGAGAGCACGTCGATTCACAACGCTGGTTTACTAAGCGGCATCTATTCATTGGCGTCGTCCCCCCTGGGGCACGGAGTGGGTAGTGGTGGCAACTTCTACCGCCTGTATAACCCTGATATCTCTCCGCGCGACTGGTTGGGATCCGGCGGGGAGAGCGCTGTGGGTACCTATTTGTATCAGCTTGGATTGCTGGCCGTCTTGTTTCTCAGCGTCATGACTTTTGTGGTGTTGCCCCGTCTCACGGAGGAGGCGACGGCGGTTCTTGCTGCCTTCGCCACGGCTTCCTTCTTTGCCGAGTCGCTTTTTGGAGCTCCGGTGGCTATCCCCGCTCTTTTCTTCATCGGTCTCTTGTGTGGATTGGCGCCTGTGCGCACGGCGACAACGGCCGGGAAAAAGATCTTCTGGGCTGGTGGTGGAGGCAAAAACGACAGCGCCTTACGGCCGCGGAGCGCGATTCGCAGCCGCTGAGGCGCTTAGTCTCACAGGCCCCGCTGTTATAGTTTCATAAAAATGACTTCGCGCTCCAGAGCATAGAGTTCGACATAGAGTTCGCGGTCGAAAAGGAAAGCGATAATCACATGAGCGTTACGTCAGTAGCTCGCCTTCTGCAGCAATTCAACCTCCTCACCGTGGATAGGTCGAGTTCCAAAGCAGAAATACTAGGTCGCCCGGTGTTTCCGGGTACTGCAGCCGAAGCTGTATCTCTTTTTCTGTCAGAAACACCCAGTACACCCAAGCTGGTCATCACACCCAACGTCGATCACATTAATCGCCTGGTGCTCGACGCACAGTGGCGGGAAGTTTTTCAGACAGCCGAGATATTGCTCACGGATGGCAAACCCGTTGAGATTCTTTTGAAAAAGCTAGGCGCAGACAATATCCACAGAATCACCGGTGCGGACCTTCTTCCTCGCGTCGCGACAGCGGCGAGGGGAACGGGAAAGCGCATTGCCGTGGTAGGCGGCCGCGACGACGTGAGGCAACAGGCGATAGCCAACCTCACAGAAAGCAACGGGCAAGAGCTGGACATCGTTGGCGTATCGGTCCCCTTCGCACCGGGCGGCTTCGATGAAGCGGCGCAACGCATCGTGGAGTTGCAGCCGGATATCGTTTTTGTGTGCTTGAGCTCCCCGAAACAAGAGCAGTGGGTCGAGGACTTCCGCGAGGTACTCCCCGGAGCGTGGTACATCGGATCCGGTGCTGCGGTGGACTTCGCTGCTGGAGAGGTTGAACGTGCCCCTGAATGGATGCAAAACCTTAGTCTCGAGTGGGTTTATCGCTTAATGAAGGAACCGAAGCGACTGGCTTATCGGTATGTGGTGGTCGGCCCTCTGTTTCTCGGCGTGATCGCAAGTGCCATGGCTCACAGACAGCGCGTGGGAAAATAGGTCATGGCGAAGCGTTTTGAACTTCTTGATGCACTTCGCGCATGTGCTGTGCTGCTGGTGGTGGTCTCGCATGCGGGTGCGGGAAACTTGGTGCCGGGAGGAGCGGGCGTTACCGTTTTCTTCACCATTTCGGGCTTCATCATTACCTATGTGGTGATGAGGGAATACGAAAAGACGAACGGTTTCGACGTAAAACTTTTCTATGTTAAGCGTTTACTGAAACTTCTACCGCCGCTTGTTGTCTGCATTGTCATCCCCACGCTCCTCTATGGTGTTGCGCATCGGGAGGTCTTTGGCCCACTACTGGCGCAGATTTTCTTCGTCTATAACTGGTTTGCTGCCTACTCCTTCGAGGGCGGACTTCCCGGATCCCATGTGACATGGAGCCTGGGCGTGGAAGAGCAGTTTTACATTGGCTTTGCAATCATCTGGGTGGTGTTGATCCGTGGGCAGAGGGCTCGGCGCAACCTGTTCTGGGTCGCGACGGTAGTGGCGTTATTCTCCTTAATATTGCGCATCGTTTTGGCTTATCAGGGAGCAGGATTCGATCGCCTCTACTACGCCACCGATGCTCGTCTGGATAGTATTTCCATCGGCATCGTTGCTTGCTTGTTGGTGATGCGTCGGAAACAGAAACAGAGCAGTGCAGACAGAGAAAAACCACACGACGAGGCCACACAAAAACAAGGCAACGAAACGCAGAGCCGCATAGATGAGTGGAGGCAAGACAGCATCGTCACTGAGCAGAGTCCTGCGCACGCCATGGGGGATTCATGCTCAGGAAGTTCGTGGAGACGCTTATCCCTACTTTTCATGGGCGTGGCTATTTTCGTGCTTGCCACCGCTCCGCGCAGTGCCATCTGGCAAGACACAGGCCGCTACTTTTTCCAGTCACTGGGCATTGCAATGATCATCGCCTACAGCTTCTTTCCAACGGCCGACGCGGTGGGGGATGTGATGGAACGCCTGTGGTCGCTGAAGTGGATTCAGACGGTGGGACGTGCCAGCTATTCGATTTACCTGGCGCATCTTCCCACTGCGCTGCTTGTCATCTACCTTGTTCCGGCTTTGAACGATCTCCCGCTTGTCGTCCTTGTTGTCGTGAAAACCGCCATTGGCGTATGCGCCGGGTTGCTCGTGTGGACGTGGGTGGAAAACCCGATTGAAAGAGCTCGTCCGCGCATCGTAGCAAAGCTGGTAGGCCATCCCGTATAGCCGAGGGGTGCAGCAGACGTGGGGGCGCGGACTATTCCGCCGGTTCCGCTAGGCGCTGGATGAAGTGCTGGAACAGGAATACGGTGACGATGCGGTAGGTCAACCGTGCTACGAGAATACCGATCACACCGATGAGAGAGAAGAGCCCCAAACCCACGGTGAACATGATGAGCAATCCCACTAACGTCACCGGAAGTAAGTAGCGCGTTCCCTCGAGCATAACGAGGAAGCGCGTTTGTGCCATAACCTGGGTGGTTGGTATAGCAGCCAGCATCAGTATGCCTAAGTAGGAGGCGGTCGTCGCCACGGAGCTATGGACGGGAGCGAACAGGGACACTGCCTCGCTGATGGAGGCGAAGGGGATGAGTACAATGGTCATGCGGAGCAGCAGGGGGCGCATATCCGCATTGAAGCGGGTGCGAGCTTCAGCAAAAGATCCAATTCCAGCCAGCTGAGCCCACGAACCCATCTTTGGGAGTACTGATAATGAGTAGGCACCCTGGATGAATATGAAGGTGATCTTATCCGCTACATCGTAGAGCGTGAGAGATCCCGCTTGTTGTGTGGAAATAGCGGTGCGCTCAATGAGCACATTTCCTTGGGAGACACCGTTTGCCATGAACTGGCGGTAGAGGCCGTCTTCCGTGGCGTTCCGGGTGGGTTGTTCGTTGATAAGATGTCTTTCTTCTGTGTGGGGGGCGGCGTCTTCTGAGTGTGTGGCGAGGAAACGGCGAGTGATGAACGCCAGAATGAGGGTGCGAAGAATTTCGCCAGAGACATACGCAATGACTAGCGCAATACCGAATTCTGGACAAAGAAATACGAAGACGATGAGGAGAACATGGCGTAAGCCCTGCAAGGCTAGTGGGATGTGTGATTTTTCATTGAGGATCAGCACCGCCGCGTAGGTCGAGGCAACGCAGGTGACAAACACTCCGATGGCTAAGACGAAGATCCATACCGCTAAGGAGAGCGACACGGAGCGACTGAATAGGAACGATGTGGCGGTTATGATGGCCGTCAAAGTTGTGGCGATGGCGCCTTTGGGGAGCATGGTGCGGTTCACCGAGGAGATGGCATCCGCATAGGGAATTCCGTGGGCGCGGTTCCATGCCAGTTTGGCGACGCCATGGGATTCTGTCGCAACGGTGATCGCCGCAGTACCCACGATGCTCATCGTCAGTAGAGCGAGGATCTGATCCGATAATTGGGCGTCCATACGAAAAGCTAGGACGAGCGGCAGAAGAAAACCGGGTCCCAGCCCACACCCCATTGCTAAAAGCTGCCTCAATGCTTTAAATTTTTGGCTCACTAACGATGCCTTTCATTCCAATTTCTGCTCAGAGTAGTCTCTGGTGTGCAGTGACGCAGTATTTGTAGGCGCTATGTGAGGGGGCGAAGTGATGGGTTAAATGTAGGTTAAAGCTTCTTGACGGCAAGTTAAACTCACGTTTTTCGGAGTTATATTTACAGCGAAAGGCGCTGAGCTTCAGAATCCAACAAGGGCAGAGGGGAAGGAGCAAAAGACTGGTGCGTAGAGATTAGTTCGGAAGTCCAAGAAGTTTTCATGTCTGTACTATCTTGTTTTGAAACAAGAATTGGTGCACAAATTGGTAATAATTTCCGATAGGTATTTATTAATTCCGCCTCGCTCTATATTCTGAGCGCGAAGCAGGTATCCACAAGCGTCACTTCGCTGAAGTGAAACTTCTGGCTGACTACACGAGGGAAGTGCTCCGGTACCGCAGGTGCGTGCGCTTCCACACTGATCGATGAGCAAGTTCGATAGAGACGTGAATAATGAGCGATCATTCCCAATTTATTGCGCGTAGGTTCATTCCGCTGAACAAGCCTTTCGGCAGGCTTTTTAGCGCGAGCGAGACTAAGGCAAAGAGCCGTTCTGAGCGTAAGCCGAAGAGTATAGAATACGTCGATCGCCCTGCGGACTTCGATTGGTTCCCTCTGGACTTTTATCAGAAGAACTGGGCAACGTGGGATCGGCGCCGGCGACGATCGCTTTTCATGACCATCATGCAGGTGATGGACGCAGCGATCATCCTTGCAGCGTTTATCGTTTTGTTTATTCTTTATGCCACCGATGTTGCCCCTCAAGGCTATTTTGAGGATGACCTGATGCGGATACCACTGGTGTGGCGTTTTCTTATGGGTTTATGCATCCTGGCTCTGTGGATGCTGTTCCTCAGCACCACGCACATTTATGATGACGACGATGTTCACCGCGATCGCCTACTGGTGATCTACCGCATCACACGCGCTACCGCGATGGCCTACCTTCTGCCTTCGTTTGTGGGCGCCCTGTTCCGTTGGCAGTACATGCTCGATGTCTCCTGCGTCGTGCTGCCATTGGGACTGATCGGTATCTACATCTCGCATGTCGTGGCCGCTCCGTTACTGCGCAAGACTTTGCTCGGAGGGACTGGTCCGCGTGTGCTGGTCATGACCACCCGCAGTGCCTTTGAATCGCATGACAAGAAAGAGTGGGACGAGCTTTCAGAGAAGGGGAAAATCGTTGGCTTCATGTTCATTGAGGACTTTGAATCTGGCGTCATAGACCATGATGGGCAGGTGGTGGAAACTGCTCACTGGTTCAACGGCGATTCCCTCCGCAATTTAGATGTCGATGCCATCGTGGTGATGACGCCGGATAAACCATCGTCTGAACGCCTTCGTCGATTATCGTGGTCGTGTGCCCCACTAGGAGTATCGGTTCACCTTTTCCCCTCCATGCCGGAAATGAACCCCGCACGCATCCGTACCTCGCGTGTTCTGCGTGTACCTACCCTGAAAATACAGCCGCCCGGCAACATTGGCGCCAATGGCTTTGTAAAAAGAGCTGCTGATCTGGTGGGATCTTCTCTACTCATTTTGTTGCTGTCGCCGGTGCTCATTGTCACGGCCGTGGCAGTCAAGCTTTGCGATGGTGGACCGGTGTTCTACCGTGCGGAGCGGGTCGGTCGGAATGGAGAGATCTTCCGCATGTGGAAGTTCCGTTCTATGTGCGTGGATGCGGAGGAGAAGCTCGCGGAACTGGTGAAGCAAAACGGTGGTGAACAGCTCTTATTCAAGATGGAGGATGATCCTCGCATCACAAAGGTTGGAAAGTTCATCCGCCGTTTCAGCATCGATGAGCTTCCGCAGTTGTTCAATGTATTCGTGGGTGACATGGCGCTGGTTGGGCCTCGTCCCCCATTGAACCGTGAAGTTCGTTTTTATGACCACTATGCATGGTGCCGTATGACGGTGAACCCCGGTATGACTGGTCTGTGGCAGGTCTCAGGCCGTTCTAATCTCAGCCCAGAGGAAGCGATCTCATTGGACTTGTACTACACAGAAAACTGGTCTCTGGCACTAGATCTAGTCATCCTTATACGCACCTTCAGAGCGGTGTTTGGCAAGGTAGGAGCCTACTAGTTTCTCCACGACTATCCCCTACCCCGTCTGTACCCCGGTGGTGGTACGGGATTTGGTTTGCCTTATTCACGGAATAAAATGGTCTGGTTCTATGTAAACCGATGCGCTCCCTTTATGAGGAGTGAGTAAAGGAGTTCCATACCAGAATGAATGGATCGAAGGATTCCGACGGGACCCTTCAAAGCACTAGCTTTGAACATCATGAATCATGCGCCTCGCAGCACGGCGCCAAACACCAGAGCCGAGGTGTGACCCCAGCGGATTCTCGCCATTCTAAGCCGGGGTTCCTCATAGGTGTACTGGTAACTGCCGCTTTCGTGGTCATTTTGAACGAGACCACACTGACCGTCGCACTGCCGGTGCTCATGGGCGAATTCAGTATCGACGCCGATCAGGCGCAGTGGCTGACCACCTCATTCATGATCACCATGGCGGTCATCATTCCAACAACCGGTTTTGTCATGCAGCGCTTCACCCTGCGCGCGATTTACAGCTTCGCGCTGCTGACGTTCCTGGCGGGCACGATAGTGGCATCGTTTGCTCCGAGTTTCGTGGTGCTACTTTTCGCCCGCATTGTTCAGGCCTCCGGATCAGCGCTGGTCATTCCCCTGTTGATGACCACCATCATGCGCTTGGTTCCTGTGGAGCGCCGTGGTTCCGTGATGGGTTTTGTATCTGTTGTCATCGCGGTAGCGCCTGCGGTAGGGCCGACGTTCTCCGGTTTGGTGCTAGAGCATCTTGGGTGGCGTTGGATCTTCATACTGGTGGTTCCGCTGGTGTTGATTGCTTTGCTCGTGGGCGTGACGCAGGTGAAGAATTTTGAGAAACCATCCCGTCTATCCCTCGACGTTCTGTCAGTGCTTGTTTCCGCTGTTGGCTTTGCGGGAACGATCTATGGCTTGGCTGGAATGTCACAGCTGGCTGAGGGTGTGCCGTGGGATCGTGTCGTCATCTTGGTTGTGGCTCTGGCATTTTTAGGTGCGTTCTTTGCCCGTCAGAAGAAGATGGTGGCTGCCAATAAGCAACCGCTGTTGAACCTCACCCCCTTGGCTAACCGGGAATACAAGCTATCTTTGTGCCTTATGCTGATCAGCTTTTCCACGCTGTTCGGCTTCATCATTCTTATGCCGCTGTTCGGCCAAAATGTTTTGGGACTGAGCGAGTTGCAAACTGGCCTGGTTTCATTGCCGGGTGGTTTGTTGATGGGTCTGGCTGGCCCGTTTGTGGGCAAGCTTTACGACGCCAACGGTATCCGGGTTCTCATCATCCCTGGATCGCTCATGCTGCTCTTGGCCATGTGTGGGTTCTCTTCGCTCAATGAGCAATCGTCGGTGTGGCTACTGGTAGCCTGCACCATGGTGTTGAATCTCGGCGTGGCACTTATGCTCACCCCATTGATGTCCAACGCGTTGGCTGCCGTACCTCATGACTTGGCTTCCCACGGACAAGCTATTCTCAACACTTTCCAACAGGTCGCTGGAGGTGCGGGCACTGCAATCTTCGTGGCAGTAATGACTTTTGGGTCTGCTTCCTATGCCAAAGGTCATGTCGGGGTAAATGGGGTAGAGATCCTCAGCCACGGTATCCACGTTGCATTCCTGCTGGGCGTGGTGATCTCCATCATCGCGCTCTTGATAAGCGTTTTCCTGCGCTTCGACGTGTTGCGTGATGTGCCGAAGCGCCAGGCGGCTGAAAGCGCAGCTAAATAGGCAGCTTACGCAGGATCGGAAGCGGTAGATGTTTCAAGACCAGCATGATTGGGCGGAATAGAGGGTGAACCCAGATCACGGTCTTTTTGTTATCCACCGCTTTAGCGATGGCTTTGGCAACATCTTCCTTGTCTACGGTCAAGGGGGCGTCGTCGAGATCCTTCGTCATGTTCGTGCGCGCTTGACCAGGGCGGACGGTGAGTACATTCACTCCGGTTCCGCGTAATGCTTCGCCGAGCATGCGGTAGAAACCATCGGTTCCGGCCTTGGAAGAGCCGTACACGAAGTTAGAACGGCGTACCATCTCACCGGCGACGGAAGAGAAGACAACGATCTGGCCGTGCCCCTGTTTCTTCATCCGCTCGGCGGTCAGAACGCCAACGGACACAGCGCCGGTGTAGTTGACCTGGGCGGCCAAAACAGCGCACTTCTGGTTGGTCCACTGTTCCTCGTTATCGCCCAAGACGCCGAAAGCCACGATAGCGAGATCGATGTCACCCTGAGACCAGATCTCGTCGAACACGGCGGGGTGGGAGTCGAAATCAATGGCGTCGAAAGCGACGGTATCGATGGAAGAGGCACCTGCTCGTTCGAGACGAGATGTGGCGTCGGCTAAAGACTCGCCCTCGCGGGCAGCCAGAACAACGCGAGCCGGACCGCGGGAGAGAAACTCCTCGACAACAGCCAGACCCATGTCGGAGGCACCGCCGAGTAGCAAAATGGACTGTGGTTTACCACAAGCATTGATCATAAAAAACTCCTTTTGAACTATGGGGAAAACGCTGAATTATCCTCACTTGTAGGTTGACGCGCTCATCGTCAATGAGGAGGCCGAACGTATTCCCACAAGCTTTCGACTAAAGCTCCAAGCGGCGGGACATGTCTGACGCGAAGACGCCGGTGGGGTCAATTTCGCGACGCGTGCGCAACCAACCCTCCATACCCGGATACATCTTGTGGAAATTCTCCGCTGAGGTGCGAGATTCCTTGGCCAGGTACAGGCGACCACCGAATTCCATTACACGCTTATCCAAATCATCCAAGAATGTGCCCAACCCCGGCTTGATTGGGAAATCCACACAGACGTTCCAGCCGGGCATCGGGTAGCTCAGGGGAGCCCGATTACCTTCGCCGAAAAGCTTGAACACATTCAACGCCGAGTAATGGCCAGACTTTTGGATATCTTTAATAATCTCCTTGAAAGGTTCCACCGCGTCTGTTGGCACGACGAACTGGTACTGCAGGAAACCCTTAGAACCATAGCCACGGTTCCACTCACCGATCAGATCTAATGGTTGATAAAACTGGGTGAGGTTTTGTACCTGATTCTTATAGGTGCCGGACTTCAGCCACCATAACTCGCCGATCGCGATCATCGACAGCTTGTTCATCGTGAACGATGGGAAAATGTCTGGAACTGTCATGAGCTGCGGAGCGTTAAACTTCAGCGGATTCTTCGCCAGCTTTGGATTTAATTCCTTGAGCTGGTCGAGCGTCGCTAGAGAACCACGGGAAATGGCTGCACGGCCGAGCTTCGGCTCGGGGGAGATAGCATCGAACCAGGCTGAGGAGTACGTGTAATTATGCTCCGAACCATCGGAGTGAAACTCCACAGTCTCATCTAAGTTCTGGGTTAAATCGCCATCCGCAATGAAGTAGGCGGTTTCGGTACGGGTCATCTTTATACGGGCGCGAAGAATGATGCCGGTCAAGCCCATGCCACCGACCGTCGCCCAGAACAGTTCGCCGTCCGGATCGTCAGCCGACCCCTCCGGTTCCAGATGCAGAATGCGCCCATCGGCTACCAGCAGCTCCATGGAAGCAACATGGTTGCCGAAGGAACCGGCGGAATGGTGGTTCTTTCCATGAATATCAGGCCCAATTGCTCCGCCGATAGTGACCTGCCGGGTGCCCGGCAGAACCGGAACCCAGAGGCCATAAGGTAGAGCTGCTTTCATCAACTGGTCGAGCGTCACTCCGGCATCAACGTCGACGATCGCGCTGTCTGGGTCGATGCTGTGGATATGGTTGAGCGCCTGCATGTCGATGATGAGGCCTCCACCGTTGAGGGCGGGGTCACCGTAACTGCGGCCCATGCCGCGAGCAATGACGCCACGTTTCAGATGATCGGGTTTGTCCGCGTTATCGTCTGCTACCTGAGCAACAGCGGCCGCGATAGTGTCGACATCCGGGGTGGAGAGAACCTCTGCGGTTGATGGTTGGGTACGTCCCCAACCCGTAAGGGTCTTTGTTTCAGTATGAATGCTGGTTTGCATCGTCATGCGTTCCACCCTAGTCCCGTTTTGCTTTGGCTTTTATTTTCAACGCGCGGGCAGCAAATGGGGCTCACGCGGATGACAGTGGCAACTGTACAGCGAACTCACGGCGACAAAGTTGTTGGGCAACAATGCCTTCGGATCAGTACAGATCCATCAGGTCACGAATGTCTTTCGGCAGGTCATCGACAGTTTCTATGGTTGGCCCATCCCAGTTTTTCAATGTGTCGGTGACATATCGACGCGTCGTGCTGTCCATAATGGGCAACTCTTGAGCAAAAAGACGAGTCATAAAGGGAGAGAGAGGTAGATTGGTGCGCTCGGCAGCCTCATAGGTGGAACTTTCCCCCACCCCTCCGATACGCACTGGTGCCGCGCGATTTTCGTCGTCCTTGTGGCTGCGCTTTAAGCGGGTGAAAAAATCGAAGACTGCCATGCTGTTGAGCATAGCCGCAGGGATGTGACCATGCTGCAGCACCACGACCTGGCGTCCTACCGTGCGACTAAACTGAACAGGGTTACTCTCTGACCTTCACGCTATTCAATGACCACAAAGCCAAAGGAGATACAGTGCCCGGAAAATCCGTGACTAGCACTGGCGCTGACACAAACGCCACGGGAAATGGCGGCACCGTCAACAACGCTGAGCCGCAGTGCCCGCATACCTCTGTGTTCTTTGATCCCATCATGGTGGTTGCAGTAGCCAGAAACGCGGATATGACTTCCAACTCCTCTGCATCCGATAGTGACAGTGATACAGGACCTATCGATCCAGAAAAGACCGTTGTGGTCTGGCAAGTGGAGACGGATCCAGCCGTTACCCTTGGTGACTTCTCCGGAGCGTGGGTCGTGACAGAAGAGGGAATTCAGGGATTTGCGGCGAACGCAGACTGGATCGACGAACGCCATGATCAAGCGAAGGTTCTCGCCACTCTCCTGCGTTATCCGGTACTCCCAGCAGAGGGCACCAGCGTGAAAGATATACGAGCGCTTATCGGTGACAACGATGCCGTCCAGATCATCGACAAAACAGCTACTGAGGAGGCAGCTCGAGTCGCTATCGAAGATGCAAAGAAGGAATTCGCTCGTCTCCAGCCTGATAAGAAACAACCGTCGTGGGGACAGATTGACAACATGGCTCCCGTCTCGGGCCACAGTGCAGAAGGGCATGATAAAGCCACTACTAGCGCAATTAATGCAGCCCTGGCGTCGGCTAGAGGATTGCGTGCCTGGCTACGGGCATGGCAGGCATTCGATAAGACACGGATCCGCCGTCTTGGGAAGGGGGATAGCGCGCACCTGGAGCCGCGGCCGGTACCGCTAGTGGAAGTTCGCCACAAGGAGCGTTATCGCAGTCTGTGAATCTCCTGGCATGTGAGCAAGAACTCGCACGTAAAACTTCCGGTTTCGACTCACAGCGGCGTAACCTAATCTGGTGGTTTATCCCCAGTGATGCGTCTGACGTTCAATGAGAACGCAGCTGCAGTGACAATGCCGTTGACCATAGACATAGCGAGAAACACGTGACCGACACTGCAACCTCGAGCGCCGACCCGCAGTTGGCGGCGCGAGTTTCTGCGAAAGCCCGTAGCAAGCGCATAGCTCGCCAGTTCATGCGCTTTGGCATCGTTGGTGCATCGGGCTTCCTCGTGAACCAAGCGGTGTTCATTGCATGCAAGAAGATCGCCGACGCCGGCTTTGATTTCCACGAGCTGGATGTGTTTGCCAATTTGGCCGGCACGCAGTTCAATATCCGCTGGTACCACGTCTTTTCTGTCGTGGCTTTCATCATTGCGAATCTCTGGAACTTTGTGTTGAATCGCTATTGGACTTTCGGTGGGGCTGAGAAACAAAAGTGGTGGATACAACTTCCGCAGTTCATGGCTGTGGGTGTCTTTGGTCTGATTATTACCCTTCTCGTCTCAACCGCGTTAGTGAACTCAGAATCGCCGGTTGCCTTGCCGGAACATATATTCGATGGCTCTACGGGACTGCGCACACGGGCGTACTGGGGTAACTTCATCGGCGTCATTTTGGCAGTGCCGGCAAACTTCCTCTTCAACAAACTCTGGACTTTCCGAACAGTCCGTGAGAAGCGCAACCGTACTTCAGGGAGGCTTTCGTAGACGATGACGGAGCCGACAACGACGGTAGATGATCATTCCGCTGCGCGGCGGCGCGCAGCCACTACCTTAAATACTGAGCTATTCCGCTTTATCCTGGTGGGCGGGTTCTCTGCCATCGTGGATTTTGGCTCAACCGCGGTCTTCACATTTCTCTTCAACTTCACCGACGGGTGGGCAAAAACCGGAGGCTTTATCCTTGGTACCCTCACGGCGTATCTCATCAATAGGCGTTGGACATTCCGAGCAGAACCGAGCGTCAGGCGTTTTCTCATCACCATGGCTACTTATGGGGTGACTTTTGCTGTGCAATGGACGCTCTATAACAAAGTGGGGCTGCCAGTTCTCACCGGCTGGGGGTGGGAACCATTCTGGGTGCGTTTCATTTCCTTCGTCTTTGCCCAGGGCGTAGCCACGGTGCTCAACTTCCTTATTCAGAAGTTCCTTATTTTCCGCACGTAGTGGGCGTGCCTTTGTGAGATTTGTTAGCCTCGCCTCCGCGAGCACCCTGCTTGGGCACTGAGCAGCGGGCACCCTACTTGGGTACTGAGCAGCGGGCACCGTGCTGCGGAAACACTGCCTGAAGAACCGGCGAAGCGAGTGTAGCTTCAGGGCCGATCGAAACGCTCATTGCGCCCCTGAGAGTGTAGCGCCAGCCACTGCTTGAACCCCCGAAGATCGCGCCGCTGCACGAGGAAGAACCAACCGAAGCGGGCATACTCCTGCAGTAATAACCTGCGCATACCGGGTTGGTTCATGATGTAACCACGGTTACGGTAGGTGAAATAACGCTTGAATTCATTATCCGGATACTGCGTGTGCATCTTTCCACCGAGGATCGGTTTGAACTCGTCGGAACCATCCGGATGCAGATAGGAAGTTGTTAAAGCCGTGCCGAACTTCAGACCAGAACGCACCAGGCGCCGGTGATACTCCACTTCATCGCCGCGTATAAACAAGCGATAGTCAGGCACGCCAATCACTTCCATAGCCTTGGCGCTGATCAGCGCTCCGTTAAACAGGGAAGCGATGCCTTCCAAGAAATCGCCCTGGAGTTCGGATAGGTGGCGTCGCCACACCAGACCCTGGCGCAAAGGAAACGCCAGGCGACCAGGTTCGTCGATGTTGCATACCACCGGCGAGACCTCATCCAGCTGGTGACGGTCAGCGACATCCAACAGAGTACCGAGGACGTGCTCGTCGGCGGGTCGTCCATCGTCATCGGCACACCACACAGCATCCGCGCCGAGGGTAAGAGCGGTGAGGAAACCAAGCGCAAAACCACCTGCACCACCGAGATTGGTTTTCGACGGTATATAGACCGAACGATCCCCGGCAACCTGCTCAACCAAGGTTTTGACCTGCGGATCCGCACCATTATCTACGACGATGATGTGGTCAACTCGTGCGCCTTCCTGGTTGGCAACTTGCCGCACACTCGCTCCCAGCAATTCCACGCGATTGTGGGTGACGATGACGGCGGCGATACTATCCGATCGGCTAAGTGGCATGCTTTTTATTGTGCCATCGTGGCCTGTGGCCTTGTGGATGGACTCGCGTGTTCTTTCCACTGCGGTTCGCTTTGCGCCGTGCTCGAGCCGTCTCTGATTCCTGGCACTCGCTGTGGCTCGTCGCGGCTGACCCTAGCTCGCCGCAGTGGGCGATGCATTACTTCTTCTTTAGCCGTCTGAGAACGAGATCACGAACTTCGCCACGTCTGACCTTCCCGAGCTGATCAGCCGGTAGTTCAAGGAAATGCTCGAAGGAACGAGGCACTTTATAGCGGGTGAGTTGTTTGCGCGAAAATTCCTTTAGTTCCTCAATGAGTTCTTCGGTGAGTTCACGGCCCTTTGCTAGCACAAGTGCAGCGGTGACGGTTTCGGAGCCGTCCTCCCGGTCTACACCTACCACTGAGGCTTGGTTTACTGCGTCGTGCTGCATGAGCACTGCTTCCACTTCGGCCGGGTAGACGTTGAATCCACCGGTAATGATCATTTCTTTGATACGGGACACGATCTTGATGTAGCCGTCAGATTCCATCACGGCCATGTCCCCCGTGCGGAACCAGTCTTCATAAAAAGCTTTCTGCGTCTCTTCAGGCATGTCCAGGTAACCGCTGAATACTTGCGGACCGCGAACTAGGAGCTCGCCGGCTTCTCCATCCGGCATGGTTTCCGCGGGGTTGTCTGGGTTGGCAATGCGAATTTCAGTGGAGGGGAAGGGGACACCGATGTACCCTTCGCGGCCTTTACCCATTGGGTTTCCGGCGATGATCGGGGAGGTTTCGGTCAAACCGTAGCCTTCAACGATGTTGCCCCCGGTTAGTTCCTCCCAGCGTTGGACCGTGGCTGCCGGCAAGCTCGAAGCACCCGAAAACGAGCTGCGGATACCTTTGAGAGAGACGGATTGCTTCTCCGCTTCGTCCATGATCTTTTCGTACAGGGTGGGGACGCCAGGAAGCCAGGTAGGTGTGTCTTTCTTCATGATGTCCATGATCAAATCCATCTCTGGCGCTGGGAGGAGTTGGATGGTACCTCCTACCGCTGGTGCCAGCGTGATGTTCATGGTCAGGCCATAGGCATGGAATATCGGCAGTGCGGCCAGCATCTTCTCACGGCGTCCACCTTCGCCGAGGCCTTCTACCCACGCGCGACCCATTTGCACATTCGATATGAGGTTGCGGTGCGTCAGCAGTGCCCCCTTCGGCGTGCCGGTGGTACCCGACGTGTACAGAATGAGAGCCGGATCTTCTGGTTCGATCTTCTCTCTCCCGATGTCATCCCCGAATCCCTGAGCTCCGTATCCCTGTTTCGAGGTGTGCTTTCGTCCGCGAGCGCCGCCTTTTATTCCTCCGTTGCTGGCATTGTTCTTTACTCCTTTAATGAAATCCTTGAATTTAATGGACCCCTCGGTAGAGCCGGTGAGTTTCGCTTTTGCGGCTTGTAGTGCGGGGATAGGCAGAGGAAGCGACAGAGCGAGGCGTTTGACAGTGGGGAGGTCATCGATGATGGACAGGCTGATGATGGTTTCCAATGGGGTGTGTTTTTTCAGCTCTTGACCCACACTATTGGCTTTCTCCCAGAACAGACCCACTTTGGCTTTGTGGTTGTTAAAGGGGGTTTTCAGTTCCGCAGCGGTGTACAGCGGGTTATGTAACGCAGGGATGGCGCCGAGACTGAGGACGGCATAAAAACTGATGAGCGATTGCGGGCAGTTCGGTGCGACGATAGCGACATAATCGCCACGGCGCACACCAATGTTCCTTAACGCAGCTGCAGTGATAGCAACCTTTGCCCCATATGCTCTGTAGGTGGTTCCTACGCCGAAGAAGGTGAAAGCATCCCTATCAGCGAATTCCTCTGTGGCGTTGTGGAAGATTTCGACGAGGGTACGGCCGCGATCCATGGTTGCGGGGTCGTCGAGATCGATCTCGTGTGCTGTCCACGGGGTGTAGTGCTGGTACCAGGCTTTGGTGTTGAACGCGTCGGATGCCGTGTTTGATGTTTTTGGTTCCGTGTTGTGATTCACGCTGATGTCCTGAGAGAGTGGGAACTTTGTGCTTCCCACAAGTGTAGCCAACCCTAAGACCACAGGACGGAAATACTTCTTTTAGCAGTGCAAAACTAGCGGTGACACACCCTACTTCCAGCGCCCCAAGTTCCGCAGGATCTGCTGCACTTGCGCCTGTGCCTCAGGGCCTTCATAGGCACCCACAATGTCATCGACAGGGCCTGCCTGGCGGATCTCACCATGGTCCACCCACAATGCGGTATCGCAGAGTTGAGCCAAAAATTCATTACTGTGCGAGGCGAACACAAGGATGCCGGACTTCTCCACCATCTTTTCTAGCCGGCTGCGTGCTTTCGCCATAAATGCTGCATCAACAGCGCCGATGCCCTCATCTAGAAGAAGGATCTCGGGCTCGATGGAGGTCACCACTCCCAATGCCAGGCGGATCCGCATGCCTGTGGAATAGGTGCGTAATGGCATCGAGAGGTAGTCGCCAAGTTCGCTGAACTCTGCGATATCGTCCATCTTGCGTCGCATGGCTTTGCGAGTTTGCCCAAGAAACAGGCCACGGATCACAATATTTTCGTAGCCAGAAATCTCCGGATCCATCCCCACACCCAGGTCAAACACTGGGGCAATTCGCCCGTCAACGATCGCGGAACCGCGGGTGGGCTCGTAGATGCCGGAGAGCAACCTAAGCAGAGTGGACTTACCGGCGCCGTTGTGGCCGACCAGTCCGATGCGATCGCCTTCCTTGAGGTGAAGGTTGATGTCGCGGAGTGCCTCGACCGTCACAGTGTTCGCTGAGTTGGTGCCGATTTTGCCGCCAGCTGCTCCCAGGAATGCCTTCTTTAATGATCGCGATTTGGCATCAAAGATCGGGAAGTCTACGCATGCGTCGTACGTATCAATGCTGACCATCTATCTGACCTTGTCCTTCCTTGATCTTCTGATCTTCTATACCCAGTAGCTCACCCGGAAGCGCCATTGGCGCATGGCCAATAGTGCGAGCAGCAACCCCAGTGCGGTGAACCCGAGGACGATCCACCAGTGGTAGGCTGCGACGTCCTCGCCGATCATCGGGGCGCGGACGATTTCTAGGTAGTGGTAGAGCGGATTGATCTCTGCCAGGCGTGCGCGTTGCGCTACTTGGCCGCCTTGTGCGTGCAGTGTTTTAGTAGTCCAGACGATTGGCGTCATGTAGAACGCTAGCTGCACGAGCGAGTCTAAAAGCGGCGCTACATCGCGGAAACGGGTCGCGATGATGCCGAAGAGCATGGATACCCACACACCGTTTACCAGGATTAAAGCCATGGCGGGGACGATGAGCAGCACGTTCCATCCCAGAGCTGGTCTGAAGATTGCCAGTAAGGCTAGCCAAATGACCAGGTTGTGTAGAAGAAAAAGGAATTGCTTCCAGACGAGTCTGTATACGTGTACGCTCAGGGGGCTTGGTAGCTGTTTAATGAGGCCTTCATTGGCGATGAACACCTCCGAGCCTTCTTTGATACACCCTGCGATGAACCCCCATATGATCAGGCCCAGAGCCACGTGGGGCAGGAATTCCGAGAGGGATTGCTGGAAGAGCAGCGAGTACAGCAGACCCAGGGCTGTGGCCATTACACCCGTGGCGATGGTGATCCACAGCGGGCCCAGGGTGGAGCGGCGATAGCGCTGTTTAATGTCCTGCCAACCGAGCACGAGCCAGAGTTCGCGTTGTTCGAACCCGCGCTTGAGGTCATCCCATGCCGCACTGATGGTGCTTGACCGACTCTCGGGGGTTTCTCCTTCCGCGCGCGCGGTGATGCGTGCGAGGTCGGGTGTCTGCCGTGGTTGGTTCATTGCTCGGAGTTTACTCCCGCGTTGTTCTTTTTCTTTGTTCGACGCCACCCTCAGACTTCCTTAATTTTTGCTGTTCGATTGAGAGGCTGTGGTTTGTCGCGTCGAACGCTAGTATTTTCAGATGGGTTATCTTCCCGAAGGGGAATGGACAAGTTGCCAGTGAAGGGATGTGCTAGGTGTTCGATAACGCTACAGTCCGAGGGCTTTATGCGTCTTTGTCGGATGGCTGGACCTATGTGAATGCGCAGTCGCATCCGCAGGTTCCGGAGCGTGTGTCGTCGGCGGTTGCGCGCGGATTCCGCGCGTCGCCGTTGTTGGAACAGCGTGAGATGCAACACGGTTCGCATTCGCGTGCGCAGGAGTTGGGTCGGCGCGTGGGCGAGTCCTTTGTGGACGCAGCCCGCATTGCCATTGCAGATCTTGTGGGTGCGCGTCCGGAATGCGTAATCCTGGGCGCTTCGCGTGCTTCCCTTATTAACCAGTTGGCTACGGTGATGGGCCGTAAGTTGAGTCTGGGACAGGAGATAGTCTTGTCTCGGATCGACGCTCCGGCCAATATTGAGCCGTGGCAGAGAGCTGCTGATCTTTATGGTGCGCGTGTGCGTTGGGCGGAGCCGGATCTTGCGTCCGGAGTGCTTCCCACCTGGCAATTTGCGGAGCTAGTTACCGGCGATACGGCTGTGGTGGCGGTTGCTGCCGCTAATGAGTTTGTGGGTTCGGTGACGGATGTTCGCGCTATTGCGGATACCGTGCACGTGAAGTCCCGGGCTCTGCTGGTAGTGGATGTTAATGCTGCCGCCCCGTACCGGGTTCTGGATATTGATGCGATGGGCGCGGATGTGCTGGCTCTTGATCTGGTCGGTCTTGGTGGCCCGGCAGTGGGCGCTTTGATTTTCCGTGACACCTCTTTGTTCGACGCCACACTTCCACGCCCGCATTATGGGTTGTCGCTGGGTGTCGGGGCGGAGACAGGGGATGATGTTCCGCCATCTGTGGCGAGGGCTCGTGGGATGCTAGAACTGGGCGGTGTGTCTGAGGGACTATTGGCTGGGGTTCCCGCGGCGGTGGATCATCTGGCTTCGTTGGATGATTGCGTTCCGGGTACGCGGCGTCGTCGCCTTGAGCAGTCTTTGCCTCAGGCCACGAATTACATGAATGCACTGGCACAACGTTTGGTGGAAGGGTTGCAAGACCTCGGAGTGGTTCATGTTGTGGGGGTCGATGGAGACTTGGTGATGGGGTCTGCGAGGTTTAGTTCCTTGCCTCGTATCCCTCGAGTGAGTTTCTTGGTGGATAATGTGCCCGCATCTGTTGTTGAAGAAAGGCTGCTTGCGAACGGGGTGGTGGCTAGCGTGGTGAAGCCGGGGGAATCAATGCTGCTTGAGCGCATGGGGGTGTTTGAAGAGGCCGCCACTGGCATGCATGCACGCCGGTCTTATCCGGAGATGGACAGCATGGGATGGGGTGCTGTGGGATGGGGAGATGTTGGGCGGCGTGCTGCTAGGACGGCTTCGACCGGCACGGGCGCAGTTGCCGTGGGTCTGAGCCCTCACAACACCACGGGAGATATGGAACAAATTCTCCGCGTGATGGCCAGTCTACGTTAGTTTCCTGCGATGTCTAGTTCGCGTTGGGTTCCCCGTGGTGGTTGGTTCGTGTTGGGTTTCCTGTGGTGGTTGGTTCGCGTAATTTTCCCGCGTGAGGGCTACTCTGCGTGAGGGCGCGGGATATCGAACACAACCTTGCCTGTCACTTCGCCGTTGAGGAGTGCCTCGTGGGCAGCAGCTGCGTCTGTGATGGGGACTATGCGGTCGATGTGATGGGTGATGGTTCCGTCAGCGAGTAGGGGCCATACGTTCTCGATGGTGGCTTTGACAATGCGAGCTTTGTCGTCGACATCGCGGTAACGCAATCCAGTGGCGGAGATTGTGCCACGCTTGGAGAGTAACTTGCCGATGTTCAGCTCGCCTTTGACACCCCCCTGCATGCCGATGATCACCATATGTCCGTCCTTGGCGAGGGAGGAAATATTGGCGTCGAGGTACTTCGCCCCGATGATGTCGAGGATCACATCGGCACCGCCTTCGGCCGCAATGATCTTGGCGAAGTCCTGTTCTTTGTAATTGATGAGGATGTCAGCGCCGTACTTCTTGCAGGTCGCGAGTTTTTCGGCGGATCCGGCAGTGACGGCGACGCGTGCACCGAGGGCTTTAGCTAATTGGATGCCGAAAATACCGATTCCGCCGCCGCCTCCATGGAAAAGTACAAGGTCGCCTTCGTTAACGCGGGCGGTCATCATGATGTTTGACCAGACGGTACAGGCAACCTCGACGATGCTGGCGGCTTGTGCAAGGCTGTATCCCTCCGGGATGGGCATGAGCTGGCCGTGCGGTACCGCCGCGTATTGTGCATAACCGCCGCCCGACAGGAGAACAGCTACTTCGTCGCCGTTGTTCCACGGGCTACCGTCTGGTTTGGTGGCGCCGTTCGCTTCTTTCACCACGCCACTAGCTTCTAAACCCAGGATGTCTGTGCAGCCTTGCGGTGGAGGATAATGCCCTTGAGCCTGGAGCGTGTCTGCTCTGTTGAGACCGGCGTAGTGGAGTTCTACCAGCGCTTCCCCGTTGGTGATGCATGGAGCCTCAGTGGTCTGCCACTCCAAGGAGGAGGGGGAGGACGCATCTGTGTGGATGATGGCATGCATGGTGCCGGTGCTGTTCTTGTCTGCAATGGACTTGTTTGTCATGGAATCCACCCTAGCGAGGCAACGCAAAGCAAGTGCGGTTACAGGAAGGAGTAAGTGTGGTTACAGAAATGTGGGAAGGTGCGGTATTGTGTGGAAGGCGGTCTTCTTCGAGGACATCTGGGAGCCGAGGGCTGAGGTTTCCTTGAGTAAGACGCAGTGAGGAAGTATGGCAGAGCGGCCGAATGCACTGGTCTTGAAAACCAGCGATGGGAAACCATCCGGGGGTTCAAATCCCTCTACTTCCGCTGAACGCAGATCCCCCGCCCAGTGAGGAGCGGGGGATCTTTGTATCTGAGCTGTTAGACGTTTCTACTTCTTCTTAAACAGAACCCTCAGACCTTTACCTTGAAGCTCCGGATCTTGTTCCATTCGCTTTTCCAAACCCCGCGCGTGGCCGATGCTGGCAGCAGCAAGAACCATTATAAATGTGATAAAGGGAGTCGTTCTTAGAAATCTCCTAACAAAAATTTTGAGCCGGAGAGAAAAGAATTATTAACAGTGCGACCCTACCCATGTCCAGAAAAATCCTTCTCCCCCAGTGCAGCTAGTACCGCGATTTCTGGCTGTACGGCAGCCAGCGTTAGAACCTCCGCCCAAGACAACGTATGGACTGTACCTACTGCACCTACCAGATACGGACGGGAATGATGTTTTCTTGGACATCCAAGACAGAGGCAGGGACGTGTGCAGCGATGATGTCTAGGGTGTCACCTGGTTGAGCTCCCCACGTGGTCTCGCAGTAGTGGAGCCTTAGTGGTCATGAGCAAGCCGTTGGAGTTCTGCGAAGATATCAGCCCCATCTTCGTGAATACCGTTGTGTTGGTACTTGTTGGTCACCAGTGAGAAAGACGGCATCGCCAGCTGCTAAAGCGGAAGCTGTGCCCTCCGCAAACTGCGGAAACTCCTCGCGCACCCGGTGCGCAGCCCACCCCGTGACAGCCTGCCCACCGACACCACCGTAGATCGATTCATGTATCGCGGCATACAGCGGAGCTCATTGAAGGACACGCGCGTACCTGCATCATGAAGAAAATCCGTACGTAAGCGCTTCTCACCGCAAACTGTATGAAACGGAGCTTCCAATAAATACGCTGATAAGGGGCGGGCGAGGGCGTTAACTGAGGATCAGGTTGCTCAAGCTCGTCAGTGGATTGAGTTGGGGGTTCCGAAAGCGGAAGTCGCACGAGGTCTAGGGGTGGGTCGAACGACTTTGTATGTATACCTACAACAACAGTGATTATCGTTTGTGTTAATTAATGGAAGAGCTGTGTTTAATTATAAGTTCACAGAACACGCTTTCGATTGGCTTCCTAGGCTATCCAGGATTTCCTTAATTTCGGCGAGTGTTTTTGGTTCTAGTTCTTCCGGAACGTTACGCCAATCGATATTGACTCCGTTGGAGGTGTTAAATAATGCGGGAAAATCGCCCGCTATGTGGGTGAAATATAAGTTGTCAGCCATCTCCTTTTCGGAGAATCTAGCGTGAGGTGTTTCGATCTTTTGGCTGGTTTTGTATCCCCATAGGGAGGATCTCTGCGAATTTTTTGACTGAAAAACAGATCGGATATAACCATCAGAGATCCAAGAAACTACAACGGTAATCGTATATCCTTCGTATTCTTCCGGGAAAATATTAAAATCTGCAGATATTTCCTCGTTGAAACGTTGTAGGTTAAACATGGAGGAAACTCATTTCTAAGGGAAAACGGGTAGTTCGGTACTAAACCAATCTGGAACGGTTACGCCTGTTAAGGTTGGCTCTCCAGTTCCTTTGAGTGGGTAAAAGGTGATTGTTCCGAGTGGCTTGTCGGAGTCTACAACTGGAGTTTTATCGTATATTAACCTTCCTGTGAACCATTCTTCTGTTGGCTCGCAGGTTACGGGAGTTTCGCAATGAACTCGGTAAACAGGGGATTCGTAGAGCACACCCTACAGGCGTGGTAACGCCACGCACTGTCGCCACACAATCCCAGTGGGACGCTGCCGAATCCATCGTCGGCACACTCGGCGCGTCCCCATCAACACTCGGTTCCTTCGGCGTTACCGAGCAAGATCGAAACGACCTCATTGCCCACCTGGGGCGAAAATCATTTCAAGGAAGTCCCACACGCAACTTCAAAGCAGCGTGGCGCAAAGACAAAGACGGCGACACTGTCCCCAACTTCTACCGTGTTGGCACAGATGCGTTAGCACGCTGCCAATACGTGATGCTGACGCATAAACAATATGCTGCCGTCATCGTTATCGATGATGAGATGTGTGCGGAGCGCTTCAGCGTCTCGGACAATATTTTCCTGACGCAACTGTCCCAGCCGCTGAGCCGTCAGATCATGTGCAGGCGAGGCGGAGTCTATTCTGTGGGAGCGACCCGTGCCACGCTGATCCAGGAGAATCCAGCGGTAGTGCTTAAGCGCCTCACCGAAGAGACCGGTGGCGCTTAGCGGCCGTGGCGAGGGGAAACCCGGGCCACCTTGGAACCACACGATGGCAGGAAAATCCTCACCATCAGGAGGGATAACTTCACGAGCGAAAAGTTCGAAGGTCTCCGGGGTGTCTGCTCCGTTGTGCGAAGAGTAGTCCCAGGGCACCTGTAGGGTGTGCTCTACGATCCGGTGGCCGAATTGGGTGGTACTCACTTGGCGCCCCTCCTCCTGGGCTTGTGTCTTAACCTAAGCCTTCTAGCTTGTGACTAGCTGGTAAGACCCGTGGCCTCGAGGGCTTTTTTCAAGGCCGGAAGGAGCCGATCGATCTCTTCTTCCGTGGTGACGGTAATACGTACCCCCTCACCGCCGAAACAGCGTGCGATGATGCCTTCGGCTTGCAAGGCGGCGTTGAGATCTACCGCTTTATCCCCGACGGGCAGCCAGACGAAATTTGCCTGCGACGCGATGTGCAGTTCGGGAGCCCACTCGCGGATTGCGTTGAGTACTCGTGAACGCTGCGTCACGCTGGCTTCTACCCGTTCAAGAAGTTCGCTTTGTGCGTCCAATGAGGCGATGCCCGCGGCTTGAGCAAGTGCATTGACGCCGAAGGGAATGCCGACCTTATTTACTGCTTCAACAAATGGTGTATGGCCGACCAGATACCCCAGGCGAATGCCAGCTAAACCATAGGCCTTGGAGAAGGTGCGACAAATTGCGAGGTTCGGGTATTTTTCGAGAGCTAACGCCAGGTTCGCGCGCGCTGCACCAGCTGGGATGAAGGGTGTGAGCGGCCCGTTGTCAGAGCGGTCGTATTCTGTGTACGCCTCGTCCAGAATTACCTGCACATCGGATGGCACCTTCGCCATAAATTGTTCGAATTCTTCCGACGTGATGGTGGTTCCCGATGGGTTGTTCGGGTTGCAGACAAAAACCAGCTTGGTCTTTTCTGTGATTGCCGACGCCATAGCGTCCAGATCATGGCGGTGCTCCGCATCCAGTGGAACCTGAACCGGCACAGCACCGGCTACCTTGCAGAGGATGGGGTAGGCCTCAAAGCTTCTCCAAGCGAACACTACCTCGTCGCCATCAGCGCACGTTGCTTGGATTGTCTGCAGACACAGAGCGGAAGAACCGTTTCCCACAGCGACATGTGCCCAGGTTAGTGGTTCTGCCGTAGGGCTTGTGCTCGCAGATTTCGGTTGCACGAACTCTGCCAATGCTTTTCGGAGTTCTACCGCTCCCATGTCCGGATAGCGGTTGATGTGAGCGGTGGCGTCGGAAATAAGAGCCTCTACCGATGGTAGGGGGTTTTGGCTGGACTCATTGGAGGCAAGCTTCAACGCGCCGGGGATTGTTGCACCAGGGACATAGGCAGGGAGTGAGGCGAGATCTGAACGAACCATGCCTAAACCTTAGCGTGCGATGCGGCATCGGTGAGTAAGGAAGAGATGATGCGACATCGACGAGTACGTAAGTGTTGACGTTGGCGAGTACGTAAGTGTTGACGTTGACGAGTACGTAAGTGTTAAGGAGAAGACATGAGGATGTGGGGATAACGGGTGATGCCCTGGGGAAGTGGTGCCGAATAGTTCCATTTTGTACACACGCGAGGGCACAGTGTACTCTTGAGGACGGTCAAACGGCTGTTCCGTATGAAAATATGAGAAATGCTTGACCTGGAGACGTGCCAGAGCGGCCGAATGGGGCTCCCTGCTAAGGAGTTGTCCCGCAAGGGACCGCAGGTTCAAATCCTGTCGTCTCCGCAGCTTCGATGAAGCATCCATGCGCGAGCTGCCCGATTGCTGCCCGGTAACTTGTGGTGAGGTCCGGGATCAACAGCTGCGAACAGTGTTGTGGGGCGTGTGGTGCGCCTGTGGTGGTTCGCTGGGAATGTGCTTGCGAGGATGCTTCATCGGAGTCTCTTTTACTCTGAGTATCTCTTCGCTAACTCCTTTACCCCGAGCGTCTCCTGCCAATTCCTTTACTTTGAGCACTTTGAATGCCTTCTGCCAACTTCTTTATTTACCCCGAGCGCTTTCTACCAACTTCTTTACTTTGAGAATCTCTTCACCGTCCCTTTGCCGCGGCCACATTAATATTTTGTGAGAAAAGCTAAATATTTTGAGGTTTTGGATTAGTTTCAAGGCTCAAGCGAGTAAGTTCTAAGTTCGAACGAGATGGAACAGACTAATCGAGATGGAACAGACTACAGAGACCATCAAATGGATTGAGATGGTTTGCGGTAGGAGCTGAGAGGAGACACATTATGGGAATGTCATACACCCTGGCTGGGTACCTTTACCGGGGTCGGCACCGTACATCACGCTCCGTGGGGAGTGTGGGGCGCCGGGGTATGTCGCTCGGCGCGGGCGCACTATTAGCTGCCGGAATCGCGATAACTGGTTCTGGTGCCGCTGGGGCGGTAACGCCGGAAGATCAGAGGGCTCCAGCGGGGCGCGCAGCCGAGGATAACGGGTCATCCAGTAGTTCTGAAAAGAAGGACGGCGCGGAGGGCGATGCTTCCGGGTCGACCCTCTCTGGCCCGTTGAACGATGCAGCTGTGGGATCCACAGATTTCACCGACTTCCTCGCGGGACTTACAAGGAATATTCCTGGCGTGGTGCCCGGCCCCTACATTGGTTCAACCGACGGGCCATCTGGCAGTTCGGGAATGCTGGATCACAATCTGGCGCCATTCTGATTTTTTTCGATATTTTTCAAGCAAAGTGGGTATACGCGGACTCAACTCCCGGTATGAATAACGTCATATAAATCATTTGAAAAGGAAACTAAAAGGTGACGTTGCATCACCGAGTGCCAGTTTTCCTTTGACCTAACTGCCGCACACGGGGCAGTGGAAAAGGCGTAGGCGTATTCATGACGGGAAAGAGTAAAAGCGTGCTCAACAATTGGAGAATAAGGCAGACAGTGCGAGAAGACGCACACAAGGGGGGACAGGCATCGAAACGAATCCGGGCTGTGCTGAGTGCAGTGACTATCGGCGCGGGACTTGTCACCAGCATGGGCGTCGCGGTGGCTGAGGATGCGAATAGTGCAGGTCAGTCAATGCCCAGCATTCTCACCGGGGATGCGCAGCAGCATCCTCATCTACAGGGAAGTTCCCAGGAGACAGCAGCAGGTTCTGGTGAAGCGCAACATGCACTCGGCCCGGCGGACACAACGCTTTCAAGTACCCGGAAACAGGAGGCGGATCAGCTCGCTGGCGTCGCAGAAAAAATGCATGAGGATGCGCACCGGAGGGCGGGAACCAAGCGCTTGACCGCAGCCGATATTGCCCCAACCCCCATGAGCGGAACCGGGCCGGCGCTTACGGTGCCGACCGAGCAGCTGCAGAAAGCACTGCACTGTGAAGGCGATCTAGCTGGTGGTAAGCACGACCCAGTCCTGCTCATACATGGCACAACCTCCTCACCACAAGCCACATGGTCCTGGACCTGGATGCCCGCGTTCCGAGCCGAAGGGCGATCTTTCTGTACCGTGACGTTGCCTGGATCCGGCAATGAAGATATCCAAATCAGCGCCGAGTACGTCACCCACGCAATCCGCATGATGCATGAGCGCGCAGGGCGCAAGATCGACATTGTTGGTCACAGCCAGGGTGGCATGATCCCTCACTGGAGTTTGAAGTGGTGGCCAGATACTCGAGCAATGGTGGATGACGTGGTGGGGCTCTCGCCATCAAACAATGGAACCTATGCCACGGTGCCGTTCTGTGTAGCTGATGGATACTGCGCACCGGCGTTGTACCAGCAGGCGCCCGGCTCCGATTTCATGACTGCACTGCACGCGGGACAGATGACGTTCCCGGGCATTTCCTATACCACCGTGAGTACTACGCTCGACGAACTCGTGGTGCCGTATCAGAATGGATTCCTTCCGCTCAACGAGCCTAATGGTGGCACGGTGCGAAATGTTGTGGTGCAAGACCATTGCCCAGCGACGCCAGTGGAGCACTTCAGCGACATCGCCAATAGTGCAATGTACGAGATCACGCTCGATGCATTCGACCATGAGGGCGTCACCAGCTATCGAGGAGCGTCCTATGCGGGCGGTGGGGGAAGCCGTAAGGTCAGCGATGAGGTATGTGGACGTTTCATCATGCCAGGAGTGGACATCAACAAATTGCCGAAGAGCATAGTGATGGGGCTGTCTCAGTCTGCCATTTCGTTAGTGGGCTCCCCAGAGGGTGAACCGCACCAGAATCCACTTTCCAGTGGTTCCAGTACAAGCAACGTGCGTAAGACCTTGGAAGCGATGGGTTCGACAGAGAGCTCCAGTGAGGCATTCCGCGAGCTGAACGATGTTCCAACCGCTGCGCGGCAGGACCATGAGCCGCCGGTACGTGACTATGCGTTGAAATAGGCACTGCAGTTTAAAGGAACTAGAAAGCTGCCGGTTACATAAACGGAGTGAAATAGCAGGTAGAAGCGCGGTTTGTAGTTTTTTAGGATCGTGTGTAAAGTTATCCCTCGTTACACGGCGGGTCGCTCGTAGATCCAGATGTAACGGCTGCGCCCGTAGCTCAACGGATAGAGCATCTGACTACGGATCAGAAGGTTGGGGGTTCGAATCCCTCCGGGCGCACAGTACCAACCCCCAGAGAGATGAAGAGTCTCCCTGGGGGTTCAGTCTTGAGTAGGGGTTTTACAGGGGAGTGGGGTGTGGGTTTCGAACATGTGGGATTGTGTGGTGAGTTGATGATGTTGACTATCAGTTGGCAATTATTAATTCGCATTGAGGAGTTTTCTGGCGCGGGGTGCGTTTAGTAAAATATTCCTCGCAGTCAATGCCTTAGACAATGTGCTATCCAGGTATCGAGTGATACTGCTTGGCTGCATCATGTTCACCACGGATAGTGTTCTGGAATTGAGTTCCTCGTTTCGCGAGACCTCTTTCTATTACTTAAAATGTAGGTCAGTCCCCGCAAGTAACGGCTGAAATTTTACCTATTTATGTCACCACTTGGTGATGGGTTCCTTTTAGGAAAAGTGAGTACAGGATCCCCTCGTTGTGTATTTGTTTTATACACAACGAGGGGATTATGCGCTCATAATTGCCTTGAGCGAAATTGTATCATTTTTTCCTGTAGTCCCAGTAAACATACCGAACAAAAAGAAGAAGAGTTACCAGTGCGGCGAGTCTGTCAAACCGAGACCAGTCAAAGTGCTCGTCCCACCCAACAACTTCCCAAAGTTTGATGTATGCCCCAAGGATTAGAAGCGCAATAATCCATTCGATTAGAAACTTTCTCACTATTTTCATGTCCACGCTACCCTCGTGTTGGTGAGAATTTACCAGTCACCCCGGCATTGCCAGCCCCAGTATGCGAACATGGCAGCCAGGACAGCGGCATTTCTCTTGATGCCTTGTTTGGCTAGATGTTTCACTGCTTCCCTTGCGGCTTCAGGATAGTTTTTCTCACCAATTAGGACGGCGACTCCATTGATATCGAGAACCCCTTTGATGTCATCAGAGGCTTTTCCCTTAATGCAACTGAGAAATGTTCCAGCTCCACGAAAGGATACCGAAGGAGTAGTGGCAGAATTTTCTGCGATAGCCTGATTAGCTGCGTCTTTGCCAAGAAGTTTCACAAGCGCGCCGTATGCTTCCTCGTCAGTCTTAGCGTTATCAATCTCGGAAAAGTACTGAGCGAGCTTTTGTTCGTTGATCGTGCTTGCAGATTCAACGGTAGTCGAGATAGGAGTCTCTGCGGCCGCTACTGGGGTAGCTGCCAAAGGTAGTGTTAGCAGGAGAGTTATGGTAGCAACACGTGTGCGAGCAATCTTAAACATGTGGTGAATCCTTCCTCATGGTTTGAAGTCTTGAGGCAAATAGTGCCTGTAATGCCTCGAGTCTTATGAAAGGTGATGTACATCACACACTATTTGTGGTGATCGTAGATATCAACAATTTGACTATATCGATTGCATTACGAACTGGATAATAAACGACTACATTATCGTAGTCTTTAGGTGTTGAAAATGCCCGATTTGCCGGAAATGACGTCTGTGATTGGTTCGTGGAAGCACCCATGTTGAACCATGTATGACGGGAAGAGATTAGGGGCGCATTAGCGCCTAACGGCACTATTACTTTTTCTATCTCTTTTATCCATATGTGAAGCTAACCATCTGTGTTATCTGGTGTTGAATCAGCTGCTTTCTTTGCGGAGCATGTCTTCGGATCGTCGGTTGGGTTTCCCTTTTCGGCCACCGAGGTAACGTTGAACCCCTAGAATAACTCAGCATGACCACGCCAGACTCCGCCGATTTCGTCGTTCAGACTCCGTCTACCGCTAAACCTCCGGAGACAACTTCTGCTAGTACATCGGAAAAAATGTCTACTACGCCGACAGCTGCCGAATCCACCATGCAGACAGCTGCCGCATCCACCTCATCAGCCCCGGCTGATGCTAAGCGTCAGGTGCCAGAGCTGACCAGTATCCGTGCTATCGGAGCCTTTGGCGTGCTACTCACCCACGCGGCGTTTTGGACAGGCCACTACACCAACGACTGGAGTGGCCGGTTGCATGGCCGCTGGGAGATTGGCGTGACGATCTTCTTCGTTCTCTCCGCGTTCTTGTTGACCGGCCATTGGCTCGGCAGGTTATCCGATAAAGACTCTCCAACTACCCAACAGCGGCCCAGCATTCGCCGTTATTTCTGGCACCGCGTGAAGCGCGTGTTGCCTGCTTATTGGATTGTTGTCACGGTCGCATATCTGATTCATGCGGGTGATGAGCCGACGCCAACCGGAGCGGGTTTTAACGGATGGCTGCGGTCAATGACGTTCACGCAAACACTGGAATTCGGATGGGTTCATCCCGGGCTTTCCCAGATGTGGTCAATGGTTGTGGAAGTAGGTTTCTACCTCGTTCTTCCTCTGGTGGGAATGGCCATGTGGACAGTCGGAAAAGGACGGTTGAAGTCGGTACCAGTTCTTGCCATCATCGTTGCTTTTGGCCTTATAGGCCCCATATGGACGGTCTTATCCCATCATGTCGAATCACTACCGGTGGTCTCTCGCCTATGGCCTATGGCTTACTTTGACTGGTTTGCTGCGGGAATGCTCTTGGCGTACGGCAGACGCGTGGGTTGGCGGGTTAATCTGCCGGTGTGCTGGGCTTCAGCGGTGAGCTGCTTTATTATTTCAACCACCTGGTATGCCGGGCCGGCGACCCTCGTTCCCGATGATGTTGATCAAGCCCTGTGGAAAACTGTGCTGTACGGCCTGTCCGCAGCGTTCTTCGTGGCGCCAGTCGCGCTCAATGCTCAGGTATCCTGGCTGCGGCATCCCGCTTTGGTGTGGCTGGGTGAGATCTCTTATGAGTTCTTCCTGGTACATGTACTGGTGATGGACTGGGCCATGACTCACATGGGTTACCAAACCTTCCAAGGTTCCATGTTTGCTCTCACCATTGTCACGGCTGTAGTGAGCATCCCCCTCGCGCGAGGATTGCGCTGGCTCACTGATGTCATGACGGGTAGGCCAGGGCCAGCGAAACTGTGGGATAAAACTGTGGGGTAACCCCTATTCATCACTCGCCGATATTGATTTGCGCTCCCATAGAGGCCGCTGAGCGCAGCTGGTTTATCCACCCCGGAGCCCCAGGATTAACCCGGATGATTGGCCGATTGGTGTGGTCGCCCTTCGTACGGCCGGCTCGTGCCTCAAAACGGCTCCGCGCCGCAAAACCTTCCTTAGCCAGTGCCTTGAGATCATGCTCGTCACTGACCAAATCTCTGCGTGCCTTCATCAACAGCGCAATGCTTTCATCTAAAGCTTCGACGAGAGCCTCGCGGTTGTTTTCGCACATCGCACGCACCAGATCCGGGGCGGTTCCCGCCACGCGGGTTCCATCGCGGAAGGAACTCGCAGCCAAGCTCAAAGCCAACGGTCCGCCGTTATCCCCCGCAATGGCCAGAGCCTCTGCCAGGATATGCGGCAAGTGAGAAATACGCGCCACCGCGCTGTCGTGCTTTTTTGCACGGCAGGCAACCACATCGGCGCCGACCAGCTGCGCCATTTTCACCACTCGCACCCAGCCTTCGAGCCAACGACGCGCCACGGCAGCACGCTCTGGGCTTTTGTCCCCTTCTGGACCGCCCAGCTCCATGGCGTTGTCATACGTGACCACCCACACGGCACCTGTGAACAGCCCCTCAGTGGTGACCGCCCAACCGCTGTCCGCAGTGCCGGCCATTGGATGCCCGCCGATAAAGCGTTCAGTGAGTCCATACTGGTCAACAAGATCATGGACCTCGGCTTTCACACTGGTGACGTCGGTAAAACACACCGAGGGGGCGTGCTGGGCGATGGCCTCGAGAAGAAAACCGAGCGCCGGTACGGGTACACCGAGAACCACAAGGGCATCATCGCTTTCCGCTCGGCGTAGCGTCTCCGTTAGATCGGCGCTGACATCGAACCCTTCGGCCTGTGCAGCCTCCACAGTCTTCGTACTACGATTCCAGCCATACACACTCCGACCCGCCGCCGCGATGTCGCGCATCAGGGATCCGCCGATAAGCCCCAAACCTAGGATGCATACAGGACGGGAGTTATCGGCGAAAGTTTTGAAGGCAAGATTCTCAGTCACGCTACCTAGTTTGCCACGAGCCGGCTAGCCTATCCCTATGAGCATCATCGAGGGTTGGGATCAGCCGAGTTTCGCGGCCGTGGCGCAAAGCCGCCCGGCGGGTTGGGATGTCCGTCTCCTGCCGGAGTCCACGTTGCTGGGGCTCGACGAACTGCTTGCGCGTGTGCGCGATGCTCGGGCCGAAGGAGCGGTCGTGGGGCTTGTGTGCGTGGAGGATGATTGGGTGGGGATAGTGCGCCCCGTTCCTTCCGGGGTACGTGTTCTTTTATCCGACGCCACAGCAGCCCTTGATTACGATCTCGCAGCGGACATACTCGATGAACTGGGCGTGGACATTCCCACCGAAGACGATGCTGACACCGATGAGGCATGGCCCGAGGGGGACTTTGCGCTGTTAGAGGATCTCGGAGCATCCGAACAGGTCATGAGCGTGATTCTCGACGACGAAGAGCTATACGGCGCTGCCCAAGTTTTACGCATCGCCGATGAGCTTGGCTTTGCTGAAGAACTAGCCGATGCAGTGGGAATCGACCCAGATGACATGGACGACTACCTCAGCGATGGAGCGTATGACTAGCTGTCCTCGGGACATGTCAGGGTATGCCAAAGCGGATGAATGGCGAATGGCTAGCGACTGTGGGTGTGTGCCCCCGTCAAGGGGAGGAGCGAATGAACAGTAAATGTCAGGGTGCGTGACTAGGCGTGGACAACATGAACAGGGGTGAACAACACAGCACCGTGGGATCGGGGCTACCTCGTCACGCGAGGATTGTGCAGGCCGAGCAATGGATGCGCCGGGCGATCGACATAGCGCGTACCACCCCTACGGGAGATATCCCCGTGGGCGCAGTGATTCTTGGCCCCGAGGGGCAGGAGCTTGGCGTCGGTACGAATAGAAGGGAAACAGACGCCGACCCAATAGGCCACGCAGAAATCGCCGCGATAAAGCAAGCGACCGTGGCGCTCGGTGATGCATGGCGGCTAGAAAACTGCACGCTCGTGGTGACTTTGGAACCGTGCGCTATGTGTGCTGGAGCGCTACTCGGGGCGCGGATTGGACGGATAATCTACGGGGCGGCCGAGCCGAAAACTGGGGCGTGTGGCAGCGTATGGGATTTGCCGAGGGAATCGCCCCTGCACAAGGCCGAAGTACTGGGAGGTGTGCTGCAGGAAGAATGTGAAGCGTTGTTAAAAGACTTCTTTGCTGCCCTGCGCGGAGGCGGGCAGAGTGAGAATGCCTTCTGAACTGCATGAATGTGAGAAGTTCTGCAGGAGTCAGGCGTTTTCCGTACGGTAGTTAACGTAAATCTCCCATTAGGGGATCTCTGAGAGGGATCGACTCAGTGTGAGATTTGTACACCATTTGTACGACAACTTATGCACACAACGAGCCGCCAGTGTGCGGCCATGAAGGAGGAACAATGGACCTCGGAAACCTAGGCGACAAGGCAAAGCAGGCTGCAAGCGACCACCGCGACAAGATCGCCGAGGCCTCTGACAAGGTTATCGATTCCAAGCTGGATGGCGACAAGGCTGACAAGGCACGCGAGGCTCGCGACAAGGGTCTGGACGCGCTAGACGGCGAGTAAGATATCCCGCCTGGTGGCGAGGAGGGGGACACACTGCTCGACAGTGGGGTAAAGATCCCGCTCGGTGGTGGGTGAATACGCTCCGTCAGGCAGTGGGCAAGGTTCCCGCTCGACAGTAGGTGAAACCACACTTTTGCCGTGTGAGGCCGTGATGCTAGGCTTTACCCGTCTCGCATGACCGTGGCGTGCACCAGGTTTCACTGGTGTGGATTTCTTCCACTCGCAGCCACATCCCTGAGACATTGGTGGCGTGTCCGAGCGGCCGAAGGTGTTCGCCTCGAAAGCGAATGTTGGGTAACCCCCAACCGCGGGTTCAAATCCCGCCGCCACCGCACATTACCCGCCGCACTCGCTTAGATAGATTTCGGGAGAAAAATCTAAGCGCAGTGCGGCGGGTTTTTTGTGCTCTTATGCTCATCCGGTTATTCGTTCCACTCGTTTTATTTCCGCTAATTTCCACACCCAGTTTTCCCTTAATTCCACACCGAATTTCCACTTATTTCCGTACCCAGTTTTCCCGTATTTCCACACTGAGTTTCCGCTAATTTCCACACTGAATTGAACGTGTTGCTTGGCGCGCCGGGCGTTGGGGGTCTTGTTGGGTCTACAGATTGGGGGGGAAAATGAACCTGCTGAGCCTAACACTCGCGCCAGGCATAGCCGGCAGCTTGGATTTTCACATCGGCATGTTGACCAGCGTTGGGGGCTTGTTTCTGGCGTCGGGCGATTTTTTCGAGCCCTTCCTGTAGCCCCTCCACGCTCAACCCCACGCGAACTACAGCCAAGCCAGCGTTGTGCAGCGCACGTTGCCGCTCGTATTCCGAGGTGCGTTCCGCTGCGCCGCTGTGCCCGAATTGTCCGGTGTATTTACCCTGACCGTCGTACTCGACAACCAGCGCGGCGAGAGGAAAGTAGAAATCCACTCGCCCAAGGAAGCGTCCGTGGAAGTCGTAGATCTTCGCCTGCTGTAACGGCCTCTCGTAGCCCCGACGCCACATTTTCACCTTCAAAACCGATTCCATCGGACTTTCAGAATGGGGAGTGGCGAGGAGCATTGCGTTTCTGAGGGTCGCACTTCCGCTGGAATGGCGAAGTTGTCTGATCAGAGTGCGAATCTCACTGTGAGTAGCGGTGCGTGTGCGTAGTGCGTAGTCGAGAGCCATGACACCGCACTCCAGTGAGTGCCATCGCGCGAGGTCAAGGCCGGTAAGCGCGGGTCTGGTCACGCGTAGTTCGATGTGAGCCATACCCCTAGTAGGTGGTTTTGCGCTGGGGCTTGTGGTGGGGCTTGTGGTGTGTGGTTTTGCGCTGGGACTTGTGGTGGGGTTTGTGACACGGCGCTTATTAGCATCGCACATTTGTGTCAGACCGCGATGCGACTCAGCAGGGTATGGTTCTTTGCTCTCCTTTAGAAGCGGCGCTTGTGTGTCCGCAAAACTGAGTAGTGGCAGGGACGCAGAGTCCACAGTGCTGAGGTAGATCGCTCTCTTTCGTAATTCATCGATGTCGTTGGGAATGGGTGAGCAGATCACTGGGATGCTTATGTGCTGTAAATGCCCGACGTGGTGATGGTTGAGATACCGATACTGAATATTGTGGTCTGTCACGCAACGGCGCATGTGTTTGACCCCTGCGCTCATTGAGGTTGTTGGTGTTCCGGTTGTTGTAGTTGATGCCTTGTAACCTGTGATTGCTGGGAATGTTTTGAATCCTGGGGCCGTGTTCGCTTTTCTGCTGTATTTGCTACCTACCTTGCTAGTCCGTCCAAATTCTAGGGAGTACTTTTCCGGAAATTTCTCTAGAGGCAAGCCATGGAGTATTGCTGCTGAGGCTCCGCAGACGATTTCAGCTGGTTTCGCCAGTGCATTGCCGACAATTTTCATTGTCATTTGTTGATGTTCATTGGCTGACATGTATTGGTGCCGGCTTACGTAAACCCCATGCGCGATGCGTAAGAGTATTTGTCGCTCGGTGAGGCGATGTACGCGAGTTCGATCGCGAGGTGTAGACCCCCTCATCACTATGTATGTTCCCCCAAACATGGCTCAATAATGGCATGGGAAACCGTGTAAGACAAAGGACGAATCAAAGAATGTAACGCAAGGTACAGAATCTCTTTTGTTGCTGTTCGTGACCTGGGGAAATACAGTGATCAAAAATTTAGACTGTACCGGTTGTTACATCGCGCGGTTTTGAAGGTAAGGTTCGATGTACTGTGTTGATCCGCTTGCCGTTGAGGCGAGTTATTGAATGAGTGGGTTGTGGGGGTGTTGCCGATTGGTGCCAGGCATGGCTGCTGTGGTGGGTGTGGGGGTGTTGCCGATTGGTGCCAGGCATGGCTGCTGTGGTGGGTGTGGGGCGTTGCCGATTGGTGCCAGGCATGGCTGCTGTGGGTGCGGTAGTGGCTTCGAAGGGGAAGATTTCTAACAAGTTCCGGATATAAACCGAACGCCTTAGCCGCCGAGAAGTGCGTTAATTTGCGAGTTAGTGCAGCCGCAACTTCGCCACATCCGTAACTCCAGTTAACATATTTAACGTTGAATACTAGGTTTTTCCGCCGTGCGAACGCTAGTGTTAGTAACGTTCTGCTTGCGTCGGGCAGTTTTACTGTGCACAAAAGCCATAATCATCGGGCACTCCCTCAGCCTTGCGGGTTCTTAGCAACTCGCTCGAGAGGGCAGACGTTGCGGTGATAATGCAGGGTCTTGGTTGCACAGCAACTCTGGTGCCAAGTGATACGTGCCCGAATAAGCATTGAAGTATAAGCATTAAAGAAGGACATCCCCGTGGCGAAACTTCTGTTTCACATTGCTCGCTGGTGCTACATCCACCACAAGCGAGTAGTGGCTGGCTGGCTCATTGCGCTATGCGCCATTGCAGGTGTTGCTTTGAGCATCCAAAAGGGTTTCAGTGAATCCTTCGCGATGAGGGAAGTGCCTTCCTCGCATGCAACGAAGCTGATGCTCGAGAAATTCCCAGGCACCAAACATCCAATTGACACCGCCGGTGTGAACGTGGTGTTTGAAGCTCCGGAAGGCCAAAGGCTTGACCAGCCAGAATATATGGCTGCGATGGATCAGACTGTCGAGGCAATTAAGAATAACGTCAAGGACCTCGGAAACACTGAGCGCCTGATGAACCCCATCGCGCTTAATGACAATCTGCACAAGAAGATCATCACGCAACTCACGAGCAAGGGCATTCCGGAGTCAACCGCCAAAGAGGATGCCGATAACCTCCGCATGGTGTCTCAAGACGGACGCTACGGCACGATGTACTTCGAATACGACGTGCCGATTCCCGCAGATGTCACCAAAGAGGATCGCCAAGCCGTGGTCGATGCTCTCCAGATTTCCCGCGATGCTGGTCTAAAAGCCGAAGCAGGAGGCCCCGGCTTCGGTGAACCTGTCGCAGTGGAACCATTTTCTGAAGTGGCCGGCATTGTTGTCGGTTTGCTTATCTTGCTGTGGGTTTTCCGTTCATGGGTGGCTTCTTTCTTCCCACTAGTGACAGCAGTGGTCGGCGTGTCGATCGGTACACTGCTCACACTCGGAGGAACCGCTTTCGCGCAGCTTAATACGATCACCCCGACTCTCGGCATGATGATTGGTTTGGCGGTCGGCATTGACTATGCCCTGTTCATTATGTCGCGTTTCCGAGATGAACTGAAGGAGGGGCGTAGCCGTGAGGACGCAATCGGTCTCGCCACTGGTACCGCTGGTTCCGCAGTGGTATTCGCTGGTTTGACGGTGATTATCGCACTGGTTGCGCTGAGACTCGCAGGTATCCCATTCCTTGCGTACATGGGTTATGCGGCAGCAGCGACTGTCGGTGTGTCGGTTCTTGTAGCGATTAGTTTCCTCCCTGCGATGTTGGGGTGGGCTCGGAATAAAGTCTTCAAGCGCGAGGTGGAGTGGGGGCACCGTATTCAGGATGCGCGCGCGCATCAACGTCAGATCCGAGGGGGAATCGATGGGAATCGAGACAGTGTTCGCTTTTGGAAGAGTAATTCGCAGCACGGGCCGAAGGAGTCGTTGGGCACGAAGTGGGTCAAGTTAATCCACAAAGCGCCGGGTCTGGCGATTATTGTGGTTTTCCTGCTGTTGGGCGCATTGACTCTGCCCGCGATGAAACTCGAACTCGCATTACCGAGTGACAAAACCGGCAATGTGGATACCACACAGCGCAAGGCGGCAGAGATGCTTGAGGAAGGCTTTGGGGCAGGGCGCAACTCGCCGTTCCTCGCTGTGGTGAACGCAGACAATGTTAATGAGAATTCTCCGGCGCTGGAGATGTTTGTCCGTAGCCAGGCAGATGTTCCGCGCCACGAAGCAGCGATGAGAGCCAGTTTTCTGTACACCGTGCAGCAGATGAGTGCGAACATTGAGGTGAAGCATGCGCAGCTGCTGGCGATGTCGCCGGACGGCACAACCGCGCAGATCGTTATCACCCCGATAGGTGGGCCGACAGAGAAACGTACTGTTGATTTGATCAAGGGTTTGCGAGAACAACAGCGCGAGATTCAGGCTGAGACCGGCGTAGATATGGGTATCACCGGATTCACGGCGATTCAGCAGGATGTAACAGATCAGCTTTCTGAGGCGATGCCCATTTACCTTGGTTTGGTTGTGGGGCTAGCGCTCTTGCTGCTGATGATGGTGTTCCGTTCTTTGATGGTGCCACTGATCGCGGCGACAGGGTTCCTGCTGAGCGTGGGCGCAGCATTCGGTGTGACTGTGCTGGTGTGGCAGGAGGGTCTGTGGAATATCTGGCCTTCACCAGGACCGTTGATTTCTTTCATGCCGATTTTCTTAATTGGCGTGACATTCGGTTTGGCGATGGACTATCAGGTGTTCATCGTGTCTCGTATGCGTGAGCGCTTTGCATCTCAGAAGCGCAAGATAAAGAAGATGAATGACCCGAACCAGGAACCATTCATGGCGCCGAATTCGTCGTACACCTTGACAGAGGATTCCGTTATCGGTGGCTTTGGCATGGGCGCTTCGGTGGTGACTGCAGCGGCTTTGATCATGATCGGTGTGTTCATTTCCTTTGTGTTCCAGCCGTTGCCGTTTATTCGAATCTTTGGTTTTGCGCTGGGCGCGGGTGTACTCTTCGATGCCTTTTTAATCCGTATGACGTTGGTTCCCGCGCTAATGATGATTGCGGGGCGTAGTACTTGGTACATGCCACGATGGTTGGACAAGGTCCTGCCGACCGTGGACGTTGAAGGCGAAGCGCTGGAGAAAGCGTACGAAGCTGGGGAGATTGGCGATGTTGCAAAGCACCGTGAAGGATCGCAGGTTTCTGAGATGCATGATGAGACTGCGGTTCGTGGGAAGCGACGCAGGCGCCGGAAGAAGCGCGGCCTGCTGAAGAGCCGTCGGCGTGCTCGGCAGCGCTCCAGTGAGGAGGTTCGGGAGGATGTGGCGGATACTAACGACGCCACTAGTGCCGGTACCACCGCCCGCTTAGCTAGTGCGGCTGGTGCAGGAGCGGGCGGTTCAACTCTCACAAGCGGTAACCCGTATGAACAGCGCGTTTTCGATACGTGGTCTGATGCGGATGATGATCGCGGTTATCGGCATGTTGGGCATGATGATTTTGCGGACGATGGCGATCGCGGTCATCGGCATGTTGAACATGCGGATTTTGCGGGAGTTGATAATCGCGGTTATCGGCCTGCTGAGCATAATGATTTCGAGGATAGTGGTCACGGCGAGATCCAGCGTGATTCCGACTCTGCGTACGGTTTCGAGCATAGGCACGGTTCTGAGTTTGATGGCGAACATGCAAACAGCCGTACTACCGCTGACTATGACGATGACTACGTGCCGCGCCACGCTAAAGCCGAGGATTACGACGATTCTGACTTCGAAGGCGAAGCAGCATTCGACTTCTATTCAGGCCAAACTCAAACCTTTGAGATCCCCCGTCGCGACAATCACAGACAGTGAACAGTGGCACGTACCCGTAGCAATGATCAGCTGAGCCGCTGTTCCCACTCAGGGCCGTAGTATCGCCGCATGAACTCTTCGCGGTATTCCACAAAACGACCTTCTTCAATCGAGGCGCGTATATTATCCACCAGCCTTACCATGAAGTACACATTATGCAGCGTGCACAATGTACCCGCCAGAAACTCCTTGGCCTTGAGCAAGTGATGAAGATAGGCGCGCGTGTAGTTCTCCGACACATAACCACCCACCACCTCGTCAATTGGGGTGAAATCGCGTTTGAAGCGGGCGTTAGTGAGATTGATACGTCCATCTAAGGTGTACACACCGCCGCGACGAGCCAGCCGGGTCGGGGCCACACAGTCGAAGGTATCTGCGCCCGCAGCCACCGCCACGAATAAATCATCCGGCTCGGAAATACCCAGCATGTGGCGCGGCTTGTGCTCAGGTAGTTCCTCCGTGACCCAACTGGTGATGGTACCGAGCTGCTCTTTTTCCAATGCCCCACCAATGCCGAAACCACCGAAACCACGCTGCCCATTGGCTTCGAATTCTTCGGAGAGAGCCGTGAGACCTTGGGCGGCTTGGCGTCGTAGATCTTCAAACTGAGCACCCTGCACCACGCCCCACAAAGACTGCAAAGGCCGATGTGGTCGCGCCTCAGTCTGGCGATTATGCTCCTCAAGGCAGCGCCTAGCCCAACGGTGAGTGCGTTCCACAGACTCTTCCTGATACGTACGCGTATTAGCCAAGGTAGTCAGCTCATCGAACGCAAACATGATGTCCGCGCCCAACCGATGCTGAATCTGCATGGAAATCTCAGGGGTGAAGCGATGCTTGGAACCATCAATGACGCTGCGAAAATCCACACCTTCTTCGTCCACCACAGCCAAGCGCTTACGCCGCTTCGCGATGATATCCGTCTCCGATTTCCCCGTCATATCCATGGCCAGCACCTTCTTAAAGCCCTGGCCGAGGCTCATCACCTGGAACCCACCCGAGTCTGTGTACGTGGGGCCATTCCAATTCTCGAATTTAGCGACGCCGCCAGCCTCGTCAACAATGTCCGGACCTGGTTGAAGATACAGGTGATAAGCATTAGAGAGCACAGCCTGCGCGCCGGTGGAGCGTACCTGTTCGGCTGTGAGAGTCTTCACTGTTGCCTTCGTTCCCACCGGAATGAATGCGGGAGTGGCGATATCGCCATGAGGCGTATGAATCACACCCGTTCGACCTTGTGGCTCGCGAGGTTTCTCCCCCTCCTGCGCTAAGTGCGCTCCGTCCGCGGTCTCCTTCAGACGGGTACACAGGTCAAACGTTATATCTGGGCGTGTGTTGTCCATGGTTGCCAAGCATACCTTTGAGTAAAGGCCGCACCGGCAAATGAAGAGTCACTGGTGTGAAGAGCACAACGCACTAGGCTCGATGGTGTGAAGAGCACAACGCTCTAGGCTAGAGAGAGTGAATTCTCCAGAGAAAACTCCAGATGCACTGAGCTGTTCCATCAGCGAGCCCGGCGAGAGTGGAATGACTGCGAACACGCTGGATCGCGAGCATGGCTATGGACGGTATGCTCCTAGCCCCTCTGGGGATTTGCACCTGGGTAACCTACGCACTGCGGTGTTGGCCTATTTGTTTGCTGTACACACCGGCCGGAAACTGCGGCTGCGCATCGATGATATCGACGCCCAGCGTTGTCGTCCCGATAAAGCTGAACGGCAGTTGGAGGATCTCGCTGCCCTGGGCATCACGTGGGAACTACCGGTGAGCACGCAACAAGACACGGTTGCTCACTACCAGCGGGCGTTGGATTCTCTGGCCGAACGGGGATTGGTCTATGAGTGTTACTGTTCGCGTCGGGATATACAGGAAGCCGCTAGCGCGCCGCACGCCATTCCGGGGAAGTATCCGGGTACCTGCCGCAACCTCAGCGAAGAGCAGCGTGTAGCTAAACGGCATGAGCTGGAACTCCAGGGGCGAGTGCCAGCTTTGCGCCTGCGGGCGAATGTCGATGAATGGACAGTAAAGGAACTGTTCTGCCGCAGAGCTTTTACTGCCGGTCAAACCATGAGAGCCGGCGAATACGGTGAATATACGGGCAATGTTTATGGTGAATATACGGGCGATGTTGACGATATGGTTCTGCGGCGCGGAGGCAATGCGAACCAAGTATCCACAGCTGACTTTGCCTATAACCTCGCAGTGGTGGTTGATGACTACTTGGGTGGAATCGACCAGGTAGTGCGCGGAGATGATCTGCTCAGTTCGGCTCCTCGTCAGGCATACTTGCAGCACCTGTTGGGTTATCCACCAGTTGAGTACATTCATGTTCCACTGGTGCTGGGGCCACACGCTAAACGCTTAGCTAAGAGGGACGGGGTAGTCACTCTCCGCGAACTTGCCCCAAACGGGGATTTAGCAGCCTGTGCGCAGGTCGCATTGAGCTGGATTGGGCGGAGTATAGGTATGGCAGATGTCGTGGAAGAAGGTGAAGCCATGACCATGCAGATATTGGTTGAGCATTTTGACCCAGTGGCGCTCTCCCATGATCCGGTGATCTGGCAGCCAGAGACGATATAGAGCCGTCCGATAAACCAGGGATAAGACAAAAAGGAAGCAAGGGATACCCAGCGGGGTATTTTTGCCTTATACTCCCTATATTCTGTGAAACCTTCCGGAAGAATTGTCGGATTCCAGCTCAAGTTACAAACTCAGGCTCCACTTTTATAAGGCAACGCCGCTGAGTCACGTTGAGAGATAGTTGAGCCATAAACCGAAAGGCACCCGCATGCACGTCAGCGAAGAAGAGTCCAAGAAGATTCTGCAACGCCTCCGCCGGGCGCGTGGTCAGCTCGATGGTGTAATCAGCATGATTGAGAATGACCGTGAATGCCGCGATATTGTCACCCAACTGGCGGCTGTTTCCAGTGCGTTGGATCGCGCAGGAATTAAGATCATTTCTACTAACATGCGCTCCTGCATGGATGCTGTCGCCGCTGGTGAAGAGCCTGCCATGAGTGAGCAGGAACTGGAGAAGCTCTTCCTGTCGCTTGCCTAGGCTGATACCGTTTCCTATTGGTCAGTAGTTGAGTTATTAATGGTCAGTAGTCGGGTTATTAATGGTCAGTAGCTGAGACTGCCGCAATCCTGACGGGGGGAGGAGACCATGTGATGGGTGGGAAAGCGAGGGGCGTTGAAACTAAAGCGAGAGGTGTTGAAACTAAAGCGAGGGGTACTGCCACTAAGGATTATTGCTGCTTTTATTGCGGAGATAAGTGTTATTCCCGAGATAAGCGATGATCCATGTCCCTACCCCAGCGAGAATGAGCTTCTATTGGGGAGGCCTTGAACCAAAAGCTTCGCGGAGCAAAACCCGCCGCTTGCCATAGCGCACGGAAGCGCCGGTACCTTTTGCTTTTGCCGCCGCTTTCTGCGCGATTCTTGTATTCTTCGACGCCAATAATCGCGCTTGGCGGATTCGCTCCTTAAAGAAGGTATGGCGTGGGCCGCTGCTCCAGGTCTCGTCGAAGACTTTCTTGGTGTAGGCCACCGAGTCAGGGGAGCGCGAAATGATAAGGCGGGCAAGTTCCTCCGCTGCTTCCAGAGGGTTTTCGGCTACTTCACTAGCGAGCCCCAGCTCAGTTGCCCGGCGGCCATCGAATTGCTCACCTGTCATGGTCAGGCGCTTGGCAATGTCGATCGGCAATATCTGAGAGAGGGAGTGGATTCCGGTCATATCCGGAATAAGACCCCATTTTGCTTCGAGGATGGACCACGTGGCGTCGGCACTGGTGAAACGGTAATCGGCAGCCAGAGCGATTTGTAGTGCGCCGCCGAAGCAGTAACCTTCCACAGCGGCAATAACGGGAACGGGAATGCGACGAAGGCACCACGGTCCCTCCTGAAAAAGATTGGTGCCACGCCATGGGCGAGATATGAAGGCTGTGGCAATATCAACCGGACTTTTTAACGCCGTGCCAAAATCCAAACCGGCTGAGAAATTATGTTGCGCGCCGCGGATGATTACCGCGCGGATGGTGCGATCTGCTTTGATGCGCTTGGAGACGCGGATTAAATCGCGCAACATTTTTAGCGTGAGGCCGTTGAGTTTATCTGGACGCTCCAGGGTGACGTAGGCAACGTCCTGTAAATCCTGTTCGCCGCGAGTGACAGTGACTTGTCCAAGTCCAGTGCTGGTGGTCATGTATTTCACCCTAGACATAATCCACTGCAGAAACATTCGAGTCCGGACATATTTTGCTCTAGGGAATTTCCGCGAGAGGTTTCGCAATATTCGTGGGAGATTCGTGGGAGATTCTTGGTGGATTGGCAGACAATGCCGCTCACATGCCGGATAAAAACGCAGCCGGGGATTCTTCGGCAGAATGGACGCATGACGTCATCAGACAATGAACTGACGAATGGACACGATCACAAGCTGGACAACAACCCATCCAGTGTTGCCCAAGGAAGAGAGGGTAGGGCTTCGTTATCGGAGTCCGAAGGAGAAGCCTCGGTGCAGCAAGGCGCAGTGGTAGCCCCGGATCTCTTCGCCATCTCCACAAAGGGCGAGCTGGTGATGGGGTATAACGTCCCGCTGGATATCGCCTATGGCGCCGAAAGACAACGCCTTGAATGGACACAACGCCGTGTTAATGCTTCCGTGCGCGCTGTGATCGGGGGTCAGGCTGACGAATACGCGCGTGAGTATGCCAAAGATAAGGAATACAGTGGCTATGCGATTGCCTTCTTCTGCCCAGTGAGAGATGAACCCATGAGGCGGAGCCTGATTGCGACGCAGAAGGCGTTACCTCGACACGATATTGCGCTGAGGTGGGAGTACGTGGAAACCTCTGCCGAGGATGTGGTGAAGCAAGCGGAGTATGCCATCGCGCAGGTGTTGCGCCCCATTTCTGTTGAGAGGGGAAAACGGGTGGCTTTGTGGGCTGTCATGCTGGGTGAACGCAGGGAAGCAGGGGTGTTGATAGTCCCGGAGGGGGGCGAGCGGCCGATTCCGTATGACGGAGATGCTCTGAACCGGATCGAGGGGGTCATCGTCGCCCACAAAAACGCGACGTATCAGCGTGACGGGCGTGCGTGGGTGTGGCTTATGGCGTCTGTTGATGCCGAAAAAGGCTATTACTTCGATACGCAGCCTGAGGAACTGCCCGTCTGGGTGCAACCGGCCAGTGATGAAGATTGGGAGAAGGAGCGGCAGGCCTTTCCCGTCGTGGAGTGAGATTGACGCGAGAGCCAGACACGGAGTGAGATTGACGCGAGAGCCAGACACGGAGTGGGATTGACGCGAGAGTCACACGCGGAGTGAGAGTCAAGACGGAGAATTAGTACAAAAACTGCAGGGGCGTGGTTGGGGGGGGAGCTCAGCTAGTGTGCGCAGGGCTAAAGCGCTAGGGAAAAATACTTATTATCGCGTATATTTTCCAATTATGAATGCTGTGCTAATCGCCGTGATCATCATGCTGTTGCTTGCGGTTCTTCGAGTTCATGTGGTTCTGGCTTTATTCATCGGAGCCTTGGTGGGTGGATTGGTGAGTGGCATTGGCCTCGACGCCACAATGGTTGCCTTCCAAGAAGGACTATCCGGAGGCGCCAAGATTGCTCTGAGTTACGCCTTATTAGGAGCTTTCGCCATGGCAGTCGCTAGTTCAGGATTGCCGACCCTCCTCGCCCGGTGGGTAATGGCCAAACTCGGAACTGATGATCCGGGCACTGTGTCCAAGGCTGTGGGCGTAACCAAATGGCTCATGATCGCGGGTATTTTGGCGATGGCCATTATGTCGCAAAACCTTATTCCGGTTCACATTGCATTCATTCCATTGATTATTCCGCCGCTTTTAGCTGTGATGAATCGCCTGAAGTTGGATCGCCGGTTAATCGCCTGCGTACTGACCTTTGGCCTGGTCACCACGTATATGTACATTCCCGTGGGCTTCGGCAATATCTTCTTGAATGAAATTTTGTTGGGCAACATCAAATCAGCCGGGATGGATACTTCCTCCATCGATATCATGCACGTCATGGGCATTCCTGCTCTGGGAATGTTGGCTGGCCTGCTGGTCGCCGCTTTTGTGTCCTATCGCAAGCCTCGCGTTTACGAAGATCTCCCGATCGCTGACGTGAAGCAAGAGGAGAGCATTTCAACGTACAAGATCAGCGTGGCTATTGTCGCGGTGATTGCCACATTTGTTGTGCAGGTGGTCATGCAACAGTTAGGTACTGAGGCTGACTCGCTGCTGATTGGTGCTCTGGTCGGTTTGGCTATCTTCATGCTGACCGGCGCAGTGAACTGGCGGGAGGCAGACGATGTGTTCACTTCTGGTATGCGGATGATGGCGTTGATTGGTTTCATTATGATCACCGCCCAGGGCTTTGCATCCGTCATGAACGCTACCGGTGAAGTTGAGGGTCTAGTGAATGCCTCCGCCGAGATGTTTGGTGCCAATAAGGCCGCTGCTGCAATGGCCATGCTGGTGGTTGGCCTGGTGGTCACCATGGGAATTGGTTCGTCATTTTCTACCCTGCCGATTATCGCAACAATTTACGTCCCCCTATGCACCACCTTGGGCTTTTCTCCCGCCGCTACGGTGGCAATTATTGGTGCGGCTGGAGCTCTTGGTGACGCAGGTTCACCAGCTTCTGACTCCACCTTGGGGCCGACAGCGGGTCTGAATGCGGATGGTCAGCACGACCACATCCGTGATTCGGTGATCCCAACATTTATTCACTACAATATTCCCCTTCTCATCTCTGGCTGGATTGCTGCGATGGTTCTCTAATAAGCGCGGGGCAAAGGGAGCGCTGCGTTGTCCTGTGAGTTTTTCACCGATGGTTCTCTAATAAGCGCGGGGCAAAGGCTACCGGGGGAGAATTGCGAGATGGGATGATGAGAAGAAGTAGGCACCTGCCCCGAACAGGCACTACTCAGCATGCTGGACGGGATATATTTGTGGATGTGGTGAGACGAAGAAAAGATCGACTGCGGTTGCGTGAGGGCCATCAGCGGAAAGTAATGGTTGCGGGGGTTGGGTTGGTGGCGTCGGTGGTTCTCACGGGGTGCGGAACAGACGTCACGCGTTACTTGGACGACAATAGAACGCAGTACTCAGAGGCCTCCGTCCAAGATCTCTATGGAGGTCAGTGGGCGGAGTTTAGCGTGCAATGTCCACGCACAGATGCTGCGACGATAGCGCAACAGCTGGGTATTCAACCAGATCAGGCGGAAGATACGTCCGAACGCGATGACTACCAGTACCTTTATATGCGCAACAGTGCCGGCGACGTAGAAACTCACAGTCTGAAGGTAGGCGACGTAAATTTCTGTGGCCCAGCCCAAGACAACGATATTGACATCGCGGGTTGGTGGCCGGCCGATCTGAAGCTGCCTTTCGTGAAGCCACACAGAAAAGACGACTGGCAAGTTGATCCGTCGGCGTTACGTAACGCGTTGGGTGAGGTGCGTGAAAAGCGTGAGAAAGCTCAGAAGGAAGCTGAGCGTGCCCAGCGGAAAGAACGTGATAATCACGAAAAGCAGGCGCGTGAGAAACGTGATCAGTAGACGAGGACAGCTCTAGGCTAAGAGAAGGCTAAGAGTTATGGAGACGAGAATCGCAAAGACCCCGGTTAAAACCGGGGTCTTTGTTCATGGCGGAGGATAGGGGATTTGAACCCCTGAGGGATGTAACTCCCGCACGCGTTCCAGGCGTGTGACATAGGCCGCTAGTCGAATCCTCCATGTCGGACACTTGAGCCGGAGCTCCCGTGTACTCCGCACAGGTTACACAATGAAGCCCGGTGGAGCAAAATCTCCCCGAGATAGTGGATAGGAGATATGCGATGAAACGTTCTATGCGCGGCATGCTACGATGGAGCCCGGATTCCGTGCGGCGGCTATCTCATGAACTCCCCCAGGGCAGGAATGCAGCAAGGGTCAGTGAGCTCTACCGGGTGCGCGGGGTCCCCTTTTTTTATGCTTTACGCCTGTACGACAATGAGTTGGGCGTGACCCCCGCAAGCTAATATCCGGTGAAACGGCTAAACTCGGCACAGACAAACCGTCCATCAGGTCAGCGCGCCCAAAAACCAGCGTATGGCACGTTGAAGGAGGCTGGAAAAGACTATGAAGCTCGATAACGTCAATAAGGAACAACTCCTTGCCGCCAAAGCAGAAGTTACCGCCGCATATGAGGAACTCAAGTCAGCGGGGCTGAACCTGGATCTGACTCGGGGTAAACCCAGCCCAGAGCAGTTGGACTTCGCCACTGATCTATTAAGCCTTCCAGGAGACAAGTACATCACCCCGGGGGGTGTGGATGTGCGCAATTACGGTGGCTTGAACGGAATCGCAGAGTTGCGCGAACTGTGGGGTGAGTTGATCGGCGTTCCAGCTGAGAACATTGTGGCGGGCGATGCATCGTCCCTGAACATTATGTTCGACCTGATTAGCTGGTCTTACACTTTTGGCAATAACGACTCACCACGGCCCTGGTCCGTTGAAGAGGGACTCAAGTGGATCTGCCCGGTGCCTGGTTATGACCGCCACCACTCCATCACGGAACTCTTCGGTTTTGAGATGGTCACCGTGCCGTGGACAGAGACTGGCCCCGATGTGAATGCTGTGCGCGAGCTGGTGAAGGATCCAGCCGTGAAGGGTATGTGGACCGTACCAATGTTCGCTAACCCAACGGGCGTGACTATCACCGAGGAGGTCGCTAAGGAACTGGCCTCGATGGAGACCGCAGCTCCGGACTTCCGCATCGTATGGGATAACGCTTATGCGGTGCACGTTCTGAATGACGAGTTTCCGCCGATCATCGACATCTTGGGGATCGCCGAAAAGGCTGGTAACCCCAACCGGTTCTGGTTCATGTCCTCCACTTCCAAGATCACTTTGGCCGGCGCTGGTGTGGCATTCTTTGCTTCCTCCAAGGCCAACCTGGAATGGTACGGCAAGATCGCGAACATCCGTGGCATCGGTCCAAATAAGGTGAATCAGCTCGCTCACTATGAATACTTCGGGACAGCAGAGGGAGTTCGTGCGGTCATGCGTAAGCACGCTGGCTCCCTTGGTCCAAAGTTCCAGCGCGTGGTGGAGATCCTTAACGACCGCCTATCTGAGTACAACGTTGCCGAGTGGACTGAGCCGACCGGCGGATACTTCATCTCCGTGGACCTTGTAGACGGCACCGCTTCGCGGGTGGTTCAGCTGGCCAAGGAAGCAGGCGTGGCTTTGACGGCTGCGGGTTCTACATACCCACTGAAAAAGGACCCCCATGACCGAAATCTTCGCCTCGCGCCGTCCATGCCAAGCATTGAACAGCTCGACGTAGCAATGAATGGTTTTGCTACTTGTGTTCTGCTAGCCACCATCGAGGCGTTGGAGGCCTAAGCCCCCATGGATCAGAAAGAAACTCTCGCGTGGATCGCTGATCTACTTCCTGGTTCTCCGCAGGTCAAGACGTATACAGCAGGACAGAGCGCGTTGCCCGTTAACGTGGCCACGGTGGTTGTGGGTTCAGACGTGGAGGGACATGAAGGCAATGCAGAGACCGTGGCTATGACGCTCAATGCCTCTCAGATCGATCCGCAGTTGGAAACTGAGGATGGCTCGGACTTGCGGGTCGAGCTCCTCACCATCACCACAGGTAAGGGATCCACCGCGGCTGAGTTGCTTGCGGCTGCTGTCACCACTATCGCGCAGAATCCGCACGTGCACTCTCCACAGCCGGGGACGTTTCTGCCGAATCTCGGCGACCATATTCAGCAGAAAATCACCGCTAAGCACGGCCTTTTGTTGGCACCATATGTATGGGAAGAGGGGGTGCCTCATGTACATGAAGTGGCGTCGTCGGGGAAACGGGGTAAGAACAAGACCGGCGAGCACATTGAGTTTACGCACCCAGGCCGGCTCACCGTTCCCGCCCAATTGGTGATGCTTACAGATGCCGAGTTTGAGCTTGCCACGACGAGCGGCCTCAACGCTGTGCAGGAACACATCGCTAAGAAGGGTGTGAATCTGAATGACGTATGGCGTGTCTCAGGGGAACTGTAGTCTGTAAACGTGGCTTTATACCGGAAGTATCGCCCGGCCAGCTTTGCTGAGGTGGTGGGGCAGGAACACGTAACTGAACCACTGTCTGTTGCTCTTGACAGTGGTCAGATCAATCACGCCTACCTTTTTTCAGGGCCGCGTGGATGCGGTAAAACCTCGTCCGCCCGCATCCTAGCCCGGTCCTTGAACTGCGTTGAGGGCCCGACGTCAACTCCGTGCGGAAAATGCGCTTCCTGTGTTTCCCTAGCTCCAGGAGGGCCAGGAAATCTCGACGTGACCGAGCTGGATGCGGCGACTCACAACGGCGTGGATGACATGCGCGAACTGCGCGACCGTGCTTTTTATGCCCCAGCGGAGTCACGTTACCGCGTGTTCATCATCGATGAGGCGCATATGATCTCCAAGGAGGGTTTTAATGCTCTGCTAAAGATCGTGGAGGAACCTCCGGAGCATCTGATTTTCATCTTCGCCACCACAGAACCAGAGAAGATGCTGGCGACGATCCGTTCGCGTACCCACAATTACCCATTCCGTTTGCTGACCCCACCTGCGATGCGTAACTTGCTTGAACGCGTGGTGGAAGGGGAGGGCAAGCACATTGAGGATGCTGTTTACCCGCTGGTGGTTCGGGCTGGCGGTGGCTCTCCGCGTGACTCTTTGTCTGTGATGGATCAATTACTTGCAGGGTCTGGATCTGAGGGCGTGACCTATCAGCGTGCCTTGGCGCTCTTGGGAGTTACGGATGCAGCGCTCATCGATAAGGCTGTTGATGCGCTGGCTGCGCAAGATCAAGCTGGGCTGTTTGGCGTGGTTGACGATGTTATTGACGCCGGATATGACCCGCGCCGCTTCGCTACGGATCTGCTGGATCGCTTCCGCGATTTACTGATACTCCAGGCAGTGCCGGATGCTTTCGACCGTGGGCTGGTGGATGCACCAGCTGGAGCTCGGGATGTTTTGATAGCGGAGGCGCAGCAGATAGGACAAGCAACCTTGACGCGCTGTGCCGCATTGGTGAATGAGGGTTTGGCGCAGATGCGTGGAGCTACGTCGCCGCGACTGTTGCTGGAGATTCTCTGTGCCCGCATGGCACTACCGGCAGCGGGGATGACCGTGGAGGCTTTGGCTCAACGAGTAGAGGCGTTAGAGCAGGGGCGAGCTCTCAGTGGAATGCCTCAGGGCAGTGAGGAGAACAATCCGGTCGCGGCCGCAGCGGGTGCTCCAGCTACGGGATCAGGACGCCGCTATGAACGCCCCTCCCGCCGGAACGCACACATTGCCGATGTGGATGCACAAATGGAGGTGGAGCCGTCACCGGGTACACAAATGGAGGTGGAGCCGTCACCGGGTACACAAATGGAGGTGGAGCCGTCACCGGGTGCTGCTAGTGCGCCGGTAGATACCACCACGGAGGATCCAGCTATTGCTGAGGCGCGCCGGGCTCGCGAAATCATGGATCGCAACCACGGTAAGAGCACCACGGCACATAGCGCGGCTTCAGAGCTGCCCGAAGCAACAGAAGAGGGTCCTGAGGCGATAGAAAAGAGCCACGACGCGTTAGAAAGGGACTCTGACGAGGTAAAAGAGAACTGCGGTGCAATAGAAGAGAGCCCCGAGGTAGCGGAAAAGTGGTCTGATATTCTTGGAGCCACGAAAGACCTGGACATGAGTGCGTGGATCGCCGCTCGAGATGCACGTCCAGCAGAAGAACAGCCCAGCCGTGACGAGCTGCACATCCAGCATCACACGGGAGCTCTTGCAAACTTCGTGAACAAGCACCGTGCCGTGTATTCTCAGGCAGCGGAAAAAGTACTGGGACGCCCCGTGATGGTCATTGCTGGCGTCGGAAATAGAAAGCACGCACAGACCACACTCGGCGAAGCACAGGATAACGCCGGGGGGCAGACTACAAGCGAAGCACAGGGTAACGCTGGAGCGCAGATTGGTCTCGACGAAGCGCAGGGTACTGCCGGAGCTGGAGCACAGGGCAACGCTGATACCACGCCAACCGAGGATGATGATGCTCAGCAGGGAAAAGAACCAGCGGCTCCGGCCGTCGATGATACGCAGTACAACTCACATCACAGCCCTATTCCTACGGAGAAAGATTTAGATCCGCGTGAGATCCGTTCGGCATCCAGTTCTGCGCTCGAGCGTGCTCGCGCGATGGCAGAGGCACACCGCCCGTCTACCGCCGCTACGCAAAAACACCACACTCCAGAAAAACAAGAAAAACCCTTGAGCGGTTGGAAAGCTCGAGCGGAAAAATACCGGCAACGGCACCAATACAACGTGGATAACGGTTTCAACGGGGCGCCGTTGCCACCAGAACCCCCGGCCGATCCGTGGGAGGCAGAGCCAACAGACACACTCCTGCGGGATGACGCTCCACAACCGAGCGATGGCATGAACGCCTCCGCCGATCCCACTCCCCAAACTCAGCCCGACAGGCAGGTTCACCCTCCACACTGGCAGCACCCACATGGAGGTACAGATAAAGCCCTAGGAGTGCGGAGTGCGCAGAACCAGCCAGCAGGACGGCCAACCCGCTCCGAAGAGGATGACATTCTCGAGCAAATTGCTGCAGGTCCCGGAGAGATGGATCACCGGAAGCCTCTGGAGATTGCCGGAGAACTTGTTGAGAAACACCTGGGTGGGCACCGTATGCGCTAGATGATGCAGGTACAGTTGCTTACGGACATGGCTAGCGCGGAATGAATACACCACCCGCAGCCGAAAACACGGAAAGGATACCTTCCACATGAATCAGCCAGATATGAACGCCCTCATGCAACAGGCTCAGGCTATGCAGGCGCAGCTGCAGGAAGCACAAAAGGAAATTGTTGCATCCGTAGTGACCGGGCAGGCAGGCAACGGCCTCGTCACCATGGAGATGGCTGGTTCTGGCGATGTGAAGTCTGTAACTATCGATCCCAAGATTGTGGATCCTGACGATGTGGAAACCCTGCAAGACCTGGTTCTTGGTGCATTTACCGATGCCAACACCAAGCTGCAGCAACTAGCTCAGGAAAAGATGGGCCCACTGTCCCAGGGTTTGAACGGAATGGGCTTCTAAGTCTTGTTCGAAGGGCCACTACAGGACGTCATCGACGAATTTGCCAGGCTCCCGGGCATCGGGCCGAAAAGCGCCCAGCGCATCGCGCTGCACCTTCTTGATGAAGACCCTGAGGACGTTAAACGCTTCCAAGAGGCATTAGGGCGTTTGCAGAATGGGGTGACATTCTGCCGTATCTGCCGAAATATTTCGCAAGAGGATGTGTGCCGTATTTGTGCAGATTCCTCCCGTGATAAAACCCTGATCTGCGTGGTCGAAGAGTCCAAAGATATCCAGGTGATCGAGCGCACCGGGGAATATCGTGGCCGCTACCACGTACTTGGTGGAGCTTTGGATCCGCTCGGAGGCGTGGGACCAAAGGAATTGAATATCACCTCACTGGTACAGCGCGTCGGCTCTGCCCTTCCTGATGTTGCGACCGCCGAATTCGACGCCAACAACGAACCCATTGTGGAACCCGGACCGGAAATCACAGAAGTGATCATCGCCACGGATCCGAACACCGAAGGAGAAGCCACGGCTGCGTACTTGGGCAGGTTGCTGCGCGATTTTCCCGGTCTTAAGGTCAGCCGTTTGGCTTCGGGGATCCCGATGGGCGGCGACTTGGAGTTTGTCGATGAGCTCACCCTGTCCAGGGCATTTGCCGGGCGAACGACGCTATAAGGACTCAGCAGCTACGCCTTCAAGAAGCCAGAGTGGTCGTGGTAGGTACTTAACGGTCAGGGCATGCTCTGTGAGGCTTAACCTAGCTACCGCAAGCGCTCCGAACGTAGCTGTGTGACCTCTTTATTGAGCTGGTTCGCAAGCGACCCTTCCAGGGGAGGAAGCTCTTCCACAGTCACACCCATTGCCTTCGCCAACAGATAATCGGCTAGCTGAGGGTTACGAGCAAGTGCAGGGCCGTGCATATATGTAGCCACCACGGAGGCCTGCAGCGCCCCCTCGCATGAGGCCTGGGCATCGTCATCAGTGTTACCCGTACCGCGCGTGAGCTTTCCCAGTGGTTGAGCATCAGATCCCAGAATTGTGGATCCCATATGGTTTGCAAAACCCGTCAGAGTCTCAGTCAATCCTGGCAACAAAGGCTTACTTGTGATCTCACCGATCATCCGTTTCTTGAGGGAGCCAGTGGTGGCGTCGAGTAATCCAAGGCCGTCGACAATTTTGCCGGCGGCGCGGAAAGACTCGCCGAGTACCTGTAACCCGGCGCAAATGGCAAGAACTGGCCGCCCCGCTTCCGCCGCACGATTAAGCCCGCCGTCGCTGATGAGATGCTCCGCAGCCAAGAGCTGAGCCACATCCTCCCCACCGCCTACCGTGTAGACATCCAGATTCTCCGGCACCTTCGTCCCTAGGGTTATCCTGTGAATTTCTGCAGTCAGGCCACGCATGCGTGCGCGTTGGCGGAGTACAAGCGCGTTACCATCGTCGCCGTAGGTCCCCAACACGTCGGGGAGTACCAGGCCAATGTTCAATTCACTCATTTACTTCTCCTTGGCCTCGTTGGTGGTGATGGATTCGTTACTGGGGGTTGCCTCGCGATCCAGAACACGCTTGAGATCGCGGAAAGCGGTGTAGTTGGCCAATACCTCCACTCGTCCCGGAGGGCAGGAGCGGATGGCGGCCACCGTATCTTTGATGAGGGTGTGTTCCACTCCCGCGTATCCCAGACGCACAGCGAGGTCAATGCCCCGTTCACCAGCGGCCACGACATGTAGTTCCTCAAAATTCTCAAAGACTACATCCCAGAGCCAGGACAGATCTTGACCATCGGCTACTTGTCCATTGACCGCGATCACGAGGGAATCAGCATCGCGATCGACCATAGACAAAGCCTCCTGCCAACCGGCTGGGTTCTTGGCGAGCATCAGGTGAACATCATGGTTGCCAAAGCGGATGGTGGAGTAGCGGCCTGCGACATTATCTACCTGTTCCGCGGCGGCGATGGCCGATTCAGTGTCCACGCCCACATTCAGTGCCACGGCAGCTGCTACCGCCTGGGCTGCGTTACCGCGGTTGGCGTTACCCGGCAGCTTGAGATTGAGCGCGTGCAGTGTTCCCTCAGCGTCGATAATTCCCTCGGTGGTAATGCGCCAATCGGGGTCAGGGCGGCGAAATTCACGTCCATCCGGCAACCTCTTCACGGCATACCAGTCCATGATTCCGTCCGCGCGTTGTTCGTGGATGATCGCTCCGCCGGTGCGGGGGCACGATGTGGAGTCTCCCACCCACCCAAAGCCTGCAGACACCCATACGACGTTCGGGCAGTCCCACGCCACGGATGTCACACTCACATCGTCACAGTTGGCGATGACGGTCATGTCAGGTCGGGCATCAACACAGGCGCGCAAGGTACGTTCAATTTTGTTGATTTCTCCCACGCGATCCAGCTGGTCGCGGCTGAGGTTCAGTAAGACGAGAACTGAGGCATTGAGCTTCTCTGCAATGTTTGGCACGTGCAGTTCGTCGACTTCCAGTACCACCACTTCACCTTTGCGCCCGGCGAGTAGTGCGGAGATCACGCCGGCATCCATGTTGTCGCCACCTTCATTGGTAGCTACCGTCTTTTGGGTGCGTATGGCGTGAGCCAGCATACGAGTGGTGGTGGACTTGCCGTTGGTGCCCGTGACGAGGGCAACTGGGCGGCCTTTGCCGAGTGATGCCATGAGGTTGGGGTCAATTGCTCCGGCGATTAAACCGCCGATCATGCCACCGGAACCACGTCCGGTTTTCTTACTCGCCCAGGTGGCGAGATCAGCGGCGATTATGGCAGCACGGCTGCGGATGCTCGTCTTGCTTTGCGTCGGGTTCACCCGCCCCAGACTAGTCGAGCACTCCTAGGAGCTGTTGCTGCGACGCTTTCTGATCCGGCGATTTCCACCTTTTTGCGGTTCAGGGATGCGGTTAGCGGATCTGCTCCCCGCCCTGCCGGGGGGATTATTCCTACCGGAGTTGTTTTTCGTCCCGCTGAATCCATTAATGCGTCGAGGTGCATTCATGCCTTGGGTGTTAGGGCGAACTCCCGCGTGGGGGCTGAGAGGTGTGCTTGCTTTGGTACCTGGTTCGACGTCGTTGAGGAGGGTGAGAAAGAGTTTGTCGTCGACTAGGGGAATGCCCTTACGCTCGGCGTGCATGGCCTTACCGCGTAACTCATAGTTGGTGTTGCAGACGACCAGTGAGCTGCGCCGATTAAGTTTTTCGGAATAGGCTAGCCCGGCAGCCACGCCTCGCTGGATGATCTCGTCTGGTTCGCTAGCTACGTCAGGGCTGACGACGAACTCCATCCCTTGGACGAGTTTGCTGCCGTGGATCCATTGACCTGGATTCTCGTATGGGCGTGGAGCATTGGCTGCGTCTACGCGCACGGCGGAACGCTGCAGACCGAATGAGTCGGCCGTGAGCAACGATGGGTCGATTTTTTCGATCATGCCGGCTCCCGCTCCCGCGGCGCGCAACTGGGTGTGGTAAAGCGCCATGGTGAGGCGTGCATCGGCTTCGAGCAACGTGTCGGGGTTAATCTTTCCCCTTTTTTGCGACGCCACTGCTCCCACATGCGGCAGTGCTGAATCCGGGGCATGCACCGGGTGGGGGCTGTTGTTGTAGCAGCCCACAATTGCCCGGAGCCGGAAATCGAAGCATTCAGTGGATTGACGCCGTGCGGTCGCAAGTGTATCCAGAATCTCCACTGGTGTAGGTGAAGGAACTTTACGGGCTGGTCGATTACGCCCACGGCTGCGGCGGCCGCGATTGGCGGAACGCTGAGCCCGTTTGAACTCATAGGTGAGGAAGCCCCATGTGTAGGCGGCTTGGTGCATGATCAGGGAGCGTCCGTCAAGGGCTTCGTTTATTAACGAAGCTGTATTGGCGAATCCGAGAGATTGGGCGAGATCCCCGGGGAAGTATCCGTGAAGGTGCCACGGGCCGGGGTCACCGCCGGGGTTCATATGGCGTGTCCAGCTGGAGACTTCTTCATGTGATTCGGAGTAGAACACCACAGATAGGGCAACGAGCCGCGCCGTGGTGGGATGGATGCCGGTGGTGGCGATGCTCACGGCAGCGATAGGAGCTTCGCTGGGCGTGGGGAAATGACGGGGCTTATCGTTTTTTCTGCGGGAGCGGGATGAGTTGGATTTTTGAGATGACGCCGATGATGCCACTGTGGCTGACGGCGAGGATGAAGGGACGGAGGGCGATGCAGCACGGCGGTGGACGGTGCGACGTGGTCGCCTTCGAGTATTCATGAGAATCAAGAGTACTAGACCGGGAGAAGGGAACTGCGACGAGCCGTGAAGAGCCACGTGCTTGGTTCATCACGGCGTCGGTAGGCCGGTCCGCTGTTGACCCTAGTGGTGAAGCGTTTACTACATTCCCTGGGGAAGACCCGCATCTTCAACACGGTTAACGGCAGAGGTGATGGCCTTCAGGGAGGCGTAGGTGATGGAGGAGGCGATACCCACACCCCATACCTTCACCCCGCCGACATTTGCCAGAATGTAGGCGGCAGCTTCTGCGTCGTCACCAGAGGTGCGGGCATGCTGTGAGTATTCCTGAACTTCCACATCGATGCCCAGGGATTCCAGCGCGTTACAGTATGCCGCAACTGGACCATTGCCGCGTCCCTGAATGGTCTTGGCCTCGCCATTGAACTCCACCTGCGCTGTAACCTTGGCCTCTTCACCTTCGCGCTGACCACCATCGACAGTGAGAGAGATGGCTTCGACTGGAGCTTCGCGATCCAGGTATTCACCAGCGAAAATATCCCACATTTCCTTCGGATTGACTTCTCCGCCTTCGGCATCTGTCACGGACTGAACCACCGAGGAGAATTCGACCTGCATAGGACGAGGCAGATCCAAGTTGTGGTCTGTCTTCATGATGTATGCCACGCCACCCTTGCCGGATTGGGAATTGACACGGATAACGGCCTCGTAGGTACGACCCACATCTTTGGGATCGATAGGCAGATAAGGAACCTCCCATACAGCGGAGCGCATGTCGTCGGCCTTTTCCTTCATGGCGTCCAGACCCTTGTTGATTGCGTCTTGGTGCGAGCCGGAGAATGCGGTGAAGACCAAGTCGCCACCGTATGGATGGCGTTCAGGTACGCGCAGTTGGTTGCAGTACTCCACAGTGTGGCGGATCTGGTCAATGTCAGAGAAATCGATTTGCGGATCCACACCCTGGGTCAGCATATTCAGACCCAGGGTGATGAGGCAGACATTTCCGGTGCGTTCGCCATTGCCAAACAGGCAGCCCTCGATGCGGTCAGCGCCGGCCATGTAACCCAGTTCTGCTGCGGCGACGCCTTCTCCCCGGTCGTTGTGAGGATGCAGAGACAGGATGATGCTGTCGCGGCGGTTCAGATTACGATGCATCCATTCGATGGAATCCGCGTACACATTTGGGGTGATCATCTCCACCGTGGAAGGCAGGTTCAGGATGATTGGATTGTCAGGGGTGGGATCCATGACCTCAACGACTGCATCGCAGACTTCCTTGGCGTACTCCACTTCAGTGCCGGTGAAGGACTCAGGGGAGTATTCCCACCGCCAGTTCGTGTCTGGGTAATCTTGAGCGATTTCTTTGATGAGCTGGGCTGCGTCGGTGGCCAGCTTCTTGATGGCTTCCTTGTCCTTGCGGAACACTACGCGGCGCTGCAGTTCAGAGGTGGAGTTGTAGAAGTGCACGATGACGTTCTTTGCGCCTTCGCACGCCTCGAATGTACGGCGGATGAGGTGTTCGCGAGCTTGGACCAGTACCTGGATGGTGACATCGTCGGGGATGCGATTGCCCTCGATAATCTCGCGGACGAAGTTGAAGTCCGTCTGAGAGGCGGAAGGGAAGCCGACTTCAATCTCCTTGTAGCCCATTTTCACCAGCAGATCGAACATGCGGCGTTTACGTTCTGGGCTCATCGGGTCAATCAGGGCTTGGTTGCCGTCACGCAGATCCACGGCACACCACTGTGGTGCACGGTCGATGACCTTGTCTGGCCAGGTGCGGTCTGGCAGCACAATGTGGTCGACCTCTTCGAAAAAAGGCCTGTAACGCTTTGAAGGCATAGAGGAGTTGCGCTGCTTGTTCCAGGCTGGTTGGCCTTCTGGAATCTCACCATTGGGAGTGGTGATGGCGGCCGGTGCGGAGATGAAAGAGTCGTTCATGAGGGAGCTCCTGTTGAAGGTCTGTGGGGTGTCAATCCGACCGGCAGCACAAACTCCGCGACGGGGTGCCGGTCGGATTATTAGACCTGAGCCCCGCCGCGGCGAAGAAGAAGTGCGCGTGCGCGGTGTGCAAACATGCCACTTACTATAGCGCGGATCACACCTCACAGGGGAGGTGTCTCATAATATGAAACTTCAATCCCTCCATGTGGGGGTTTCGTATGTTTTCGTATGTTGAGGTCAACCACGGCCGTCCGCCCTTGAGTTTTCTCGGAGCTTGAGAACACTCCGCCTCAGTGCTCAGTGCTCAGTGCTCAGTGCTCAGTGCTCAGTGCTTTTAGTGGCCTCTGAATCAGGCAGCCTCAGTATTCAGGCACCTTCAGGATTCACCGAGTCTGCGTTTTTCGAGTCCGTTGAGCTGGAGCGTGGCGATTGACGTATCTCCGGGACGCGCATAATTCGGAGCGAGCATAGTATTACACTGGTGCGCTGAGACTACTCCCGGTAGGGGCCGAGCGTAAGAGCCGGTTCGGGTAATGCCAGCGAAGGAAAGGATCCTTGTGGGACACCCATATGCTGACCGCTTTTGTACCAACCGTGGTGGTGATCCCCGCTGTTACTTCATTACAGGAACAGGCGAGCCGGACAAGATCGTTACGACAGCTGTAGCGGCTGCTCGAGGTGGAGCAGGGATGATCCAGGTACGTTCTAAACCAATTTCTGCGCGAGATTTATACACACTCACTGTTCAGGTTGCCCGCGCGGTGCATGATGCAGCTCCTCGCACAAGGGTGGTGGTGGATGATCGTGTGGATGTGGCGGCCGCGCTTATGCGTGCCGGAGAACCAGTGCATGGCGTGCATATTGGCCAGGATGATTTACCAGTTCCGGCTGCCCGCGAACTATTAGGGTCTGATGCCATCATTGGCCTTACTACCGGAACGCTGGAACTTGTAGAGGCGGCGAATGAGTTCGCTGACATGCTGGATTACATAGGATGTGGGCCTTTTAGGACTACTCCCACCAAGGATTCTGGTCGCGCCCCGTTGGGGTTGGAGGGTTATCCGCCGATTGTTGCTGCTTCCCGGTTGCCTGTCATAGCAATTGGCGACGTCACCCTCGCCGATGTCGCTGACCTTGCAGCAACGGGGATTGATGGGGTGGCTGTTGTTCGAGCCCTGATGAACGCGGAGGATCCGGAAGGTTTTGCTCGTGGTGTCGTCGAAGAGTTTGAGGCAGGTCGACCAAAACAGCAACCGAAGGGATAAACAGGCGATGAACATCACGATCATCGGTGCGGGCGCCGTGGGGTTAGCCACCACGGTGACATTGGCGGCTGCGGGGCACAAGGTACGGCTCGTTGATCCAGCACCTGCCAGCGGAGCCACCCATCACGCCGGTGGCATGCTTGCCCCGGCGGCCGAGGTGGTTTACCAACAGGACCCGTTGTTCCCCCTTATGCAGGCGGCCGGGCAGTGGTACCCGGAGCTCCTTGATCTCATTGCGCACCATACACAGCTGCCGACGGGTCACCGAACCGACGGTACCCTCGTGCTGGCGGCTGATCGCGCCGATGCAGAACATTTAAGGAATGTGCAGGATTATCAAGCAGCCCACGGTATGACTGTGGAGCGCATCAGTACGCGCGAGGCGCGGACGATGGAGCCAGCATTAACGCCGAGACTAGCTGGGGCGGTGAGTATTCCGGGTGATCATCAGGTATTCCCTCGTCAATTGGCGGCGGCGATGTTAGATGCAGCGCGCAACCTGGGGGTGGATATTGTGCGTGAGCAAGCACACAGCGTGGCCGGATTTTTGAAAGAAAACGGTGGGGACGCAGACCGCGTAGTGCTGGCTAATGGTTTGGGGGCTGCGCAGATGAGTGACGAGTTTAGCAGTGCATTACAACTGCGCCCGGTTTATGGGGACATTTTGCGGTGTGCGGAGCCGGAACCACAGCAGCCATTAGTCAGGCGGGTGGTGCGTGGGTTTGTGGAAGGGCGTCCGATCTACATCATCCCGCGTTCAGATGGAACCATAGCGGTGGGGGCGACGTCGCGGGAAGACGGGCGGCAACAGCCACGAGCCGGAGAAATCTATGGACTCCTGCGCGATGGGATTCGTATTGTTCCAGGGATCGAGGAATGTGATCTCGTTGAAGCGAGTGTGGGTGCCCGACCGGGAACCCCAGACGATCTTCCTTATTTGGGGTATGCAGGGGAGAAAATTATCGTGTCTACGGGCTATTTCAGGCATGGTATTTTGTTGTCGTCATTGGCGGCACGTGTTACACGCGAGCTGATAGAGGGAACGCCAGTCAGTGTGGATGTCAGTGCGTGCGCGCCGGAGCGTTTCGCTGGCCGGTCGTGAAATCGCCGACGAAAATCACCTGTATCCCGTCACTGACCTAAATAAGGCCTTAGCGTTGAACTAGTAAGCTCAGGATGAACACGTTTCCGGTGATGAGAGGGACTCAGGACGAAGCGTGCTTGAAATTATCCTTAGCGCAAGGTGCTGCATCAGTTCTTCACGCTGGCTGCCACAACCGGCACCACACACGATGTCACAGCCTCATCGTTGAGGCTGTGACCAGTGCTGGTGATGCTGGTGATGGGACGGTTGATTGGATTGCCAGCACCCTCAACGAAGGCGATACCTGAGGAGTCGTACACGTTCGGTCTTCCACTGTTTGCATCCGCGTGGGAAGTCCGAGATAGCGACGTGCAGCTGTTTGCCCAAACGCTGCCTGATGAATTAGTTAACTATGGATCAGGCGTAGTCAATGGTGTAGTCATCCTCGGCAAGGATCTGCGTACAGCTGGTGTGCTCGGTATGAGTGATAAAGGTGTGATCTTTGTGGATTGTTGGGTGAAGGGCTTGGATCTGTCAAATTCAGTCCTCACCAACACCAACTTCTTCGGATTCAAGGTTCCAGCAAATTCCGTACAGGATTAACCTGGGGCAGTGGCTGAGACTACCGCCGCCGAGTTCGTTGATTGAGCATTTTTCGAAGTCAGCTTTTGAGAGGACGAACCTCTAGCGCTTCACCGTTACACGAGGCTGTCTCAATGGATGTGTGTGGGATGGTGCTACGTCTGAAAACGTTTCCACTTTTGCAGCTACAACTAAGAACGGCGTAGCCGACAATCTCACCATCACTGTAGGCTCGTCTTGGTGAGTGACGAGATTAACTCTGAATTCTTTGATGAGGCCGTCATTCTCCCGAGGCGGTTACGGATAGTGACCACTACTGCCAAGACCCGAAGTGGTTTGTATCCAGTTTCGGACATCACGGAGTGATTGAGGCTGGTGCCCTCATACCCGCCACTCTCTCCTAAGATACCCAGGTACGACTGGTCATAGCGATGGCTAGCGTAGCCTTAGGTGGGATGGAGATTCGATAGCGCCGGGATAATCGCATTACTGACCTCGCAGGTTAGCCGCGATCTGTGTATTGCCTTTGCCCGCGGCTGGATGGCCAACTTCCCCGATATGGAAACAGACGCCGACTCTCAGGTTAGGGCGTCATTCTTGCCTCCAGAAAGCTCGAGCGAAGACCGCCACTTACGCGAGCAGTGTGTCCAAACTGAAGATATTCAAACCTAATCTAATCAATTCGTTATTCACGATGTACATAGTGATACCGAACATTCTTTCGGTAAAGATAAAACCCTAGCCTCTTTGACTTTCGTTCTGATACTCGGATTGTATAAGCCGAATCAATTAGTGGATAGACCGGCATTGGATTCGAGCCCGGCGGTTTTGTCACCGTGGGCGAAGTAGATACATCAGGGATGATTTTGTCTGTGGATGTTGCCGAATCGTGCGAAACAGCGATCGAAACGCAGTCTCAAAATATGCGGCGTGTCAATTAGTCCCTACCTATTGTGGGGAAATAATCCACACACTTATCCCGAGTAGTATTTAAGAAGATTATTATTAGTTGGTGAAAGTTCCCCAAAGTAAGGATGTTTCAATGTCTTGATTATCTAGTAATCTCCGCGCTTGAGCGCTGTTATTTAAAGTCACGATGGCTCGCGATCCGCACCTATTTAAAAACATAAGCCAAGAGTCTGAATGCCATGCTGCGGTAGCCATAATGATGCCCTCGGATGCATCCTGAGTCTCCTCAAGAAGTTTGCCACTTAGATAATGCCATCCGTTTAGTTTCTGCTCCTCACAATCACCCATATCGTAGCCTTCCGGTAGGTACCAACAATATTCAGGCGCGCCAAGTTCAGCGCGAAGCGGATACCATACGAGAGTGAGATTTGTATCGAAGGGCCATGACACCTTGTCAACTACTTCAGATTGGAATTGGGTGTCGCTCATGTTTCCGAAAGCATCCCGGAAAGAACGAGCGGGGAGAACGGGTCGATTAAGAGCAGCTCCTACTTCCCGCCATGTACATCCCTTATTCTCGCCTAGCGGCGGAAAAATAGAGGACTCCATCCGCACCTCTACTGCATACAAGTAGTTCCGACTAAGGGTGGCGAGACACTCGGCATCATCAATATCGTAAGGGAAGATGTGCGGGAATAGAACCTCTACCGAGCTTCGGAAATTCCACTTTGGTTCGCCTATTGAATCGTATCTATCGTATTTCTTCATTTAACTGATGACTTACTATTGTTGGCTTTTATAAAATCCATGTTGACCTATATAAACCAGATTCATTTTTCCTAGAACTTTCGGAAAACTGTACTGTAGCTAGAACTGGCTCGTGAAGCGTACGGGGGTTGTTCCGGTGTTGTGAGATTCCAATTGTCGTTGGATTGGTGTCATAATAGTGTGTCTCAACCTCATCTGTGGTGTGGTAGCCCAGCGCTTTATACAAACGCCGGTTATTCCACCAGTGAATCCAGTGCATGTGGCTAGTTCCACGTCCATCAGGCCTGGTCACACGCGGTGACGGTGGATTAATTTGGCTCTTGTAGAGCCAGTTGAGTGTTTCAGGCAGGGCGTTGTCGTAGGGTTACCCCCAGAGCCAACAGATAGCTTCACCCGAGTATCAATTAGCCAGTCCGTATAAACCAGGCAGACATAGTGACTGCCACTCTCACTGTCGTGGATAAGTTGACCCTGAACGCTAGCGCGTGCAGCGTGTAACGCCTGGTTGAAATCTTCCACGGGGCAGTGATGTTCAACGAGCTTTTCGTAGCCTGCCCAACAATCGTTTGACTGAATGCATTGGTCATGAAAAGCGGTGTACACAGATCCGCCTACGGTAGGCGCGTAGTGTGGGTCGTCGTATGAACGCCGTACACCGCATGGTTTGCAACGTGGATGTGCCTGATTTGTTCAATAAGAATCTCATCGCGTACCGCCTGGGTTGGTAGAGTTTTCGAGTGAAAAGCCGATGCGGCTTTCAACAATTCGCTAATGCGGGGGATTAGACTGGCTCGCTCGTAGGCAGTGAGGGTGATGTTCTTTTCAATAGCTGTCGTTCATGGTGTGGGTCAGCTCGTTTGACGCGTACTTCTATGGCTCGGCGCATGTAATCGCTTTGTGATTGCTCATGTGCCTCTGCAGCTTCGGCAATCAGGGGTCGAAGAATAAGGGACACGGAGAGTAAATGTCTGCATAAACTCAGCTATATTCTAAATAACTGACCGAATACATATGTGCCCACACCCGATACATGTGTTCGGTTTCTTAGGACGCCTTTTGTTTTCTAACCGGTTACGTAGAACTATATGGTGTGCGTTGTTTTCCTATGTGAGCTGCTGTTAGGGGGAAGGTGCGGAAGTTCTTGCATGCACGAGCGAGAGTTTAGTCGGGAATCTGCGAGGTTGGGTTGTGGATAACTTGGAGCATGAGTAGACACCCGATCAATGAAGATTTGGGGTTCGGCGTGTTCTTAGCTCCAGGTGCTGAAAGAAGGTTGAGGGGGTGAAGGTGTATTCCGTGTCGCGATCAACCTGTGTGCTCTTGCTGGTTCGTCGTGTAGATACCGCGGCCGTGGGATAAGAGGATCTTCCAAACACAGGACAAGGGGAGTAGCACAGCTACAAGGCGAGGATATGGCGCAGATATGGGACGGAGATATAGGGTCTGAACTGACACAGAAAAACCGCCTGCCAGGAACAACTACCGCACCGCTCACCGGGAGCGATATGCGGAAAGAAGCAACGAAAACGCGCTGAAAGGAAAGGTAAGGGAACAGCCATGCAACTAATTGTCAACGGTGAGCCATTCATCCTCAACGAAGGCTCCTCGGTGGAAGATCTTGTGGGGCAGCTTACCGGGAACGCCTCTGAAGCAGGTATGGCTGTGGCAATAGAGGGGCGGGTAGTGTCCCGTTCAGAATGGACGGCGACCGCGTTGAAGGACGGCATGAGTGTTGATGTGCTTACCGCCGTTCAAGGAGGATAAGTGCCATGTTGAATGTGGCAGATCGGGAATTTGATTCGCACCTCATCATGGGCACGGGAGGGGCTACCAGCCAAGCTATGTTGGAGAAGTCTCTGGTGGCATCGGGGACGGAGCTGACGACGGTGGCGATGCGTCGCTACACAGCGAAGGCTGGGGGAGGAGGGGAGAGCATCTTTGACCTACTACAGCGGCTTGGCATCGCGCCGTTGCCGAACACTGCCGGCTGTCGCACGGCGCGAGATGCGATCCTCACTGCCCGTTTGGCCCGCGAGGCTCTGGGTACCAATTGGGTGAAGGTGGAGATCATCCACGACGAGCACACCCTGTTACCCGACGTGGTAGAAACAATCGATGCCACCGAGATTCTTGTCAGTGAAGGGTTTGTGGTGTTGGCATACACCAGCGATGACCCCGTGTCTGCGCAGCGTTTGGAGGATGCGGGAGCATCCGCGGTGATGCCCCTTGGCTCACCTATCGGCACAGGGCTGGGTATTCTCAACCCCCACAATATTGAACTCATATGCTCCCGGTTATCTGTGCCCGTTCTCATCGATGCGGGTGTGGGGACGGCGTCCGACGCCACCCTTGCCATGGAATTGGGCTGTTCGGGAGTACTGCTCGCTAGTGCTGTGAACCGGGCGGAAGATCCAGTAGCTATGGCACGCGCTATGAAAGCCGCAGTGGAAGCAGGGTACTGGGCCGCACGGGCGGGGCGTATCCCGCGCCGGGAACACGCTCAGGCGTATGCGTCGTCCCAGTTCGAGGGGTTGGCAAGCTGGCCAGACCAGGTGCTCTAGGAGAAAACAATGAGGCAGTTAGAATTGCGCCGCGTCGCGCGCCAACTCAACCTCCCGGGTTTTGGACTGGAACAGCAAGAGGCACTGCACAACGCCCACGTGTTGGTCGTCGGCGCGGGTGGTCTTGGTTGTCCAGCCCTGCAGCAAATGGCGGCAGCGGGAATCGGTGAGATCACCGTGATTGATGATGACACCGTGGACATCACAAACATCCATCGCCAGATTCTATTTGGCGCTGATGATGTGGGGAAGCCGAAGGTGGAAGTTGCCGCCGAGCGCATTCGTGCATTGCAGCCGGGGATACGCGTGCATACCTTGCAGGAACGGCTGACTCCAGACAATGCACTGGAGTTGGTGCATGGCGTGGATGTGGTGCTGGATGGCTCAGACTCCTTTTCCACGAAATACCTGGTTGCTGATGCCGCCGAGGCAACCTCTACGCCTCTCGTCTGGGGTACTGTGCTGCGATTTCGCGGAGACGTAGCGCTCTGGCATTCCGGTGTGAATACCGCGGACGCCCGCGGGGTGGGTTTGCGTGACCTCTTCCCGGAACAGCCGGGTGGGGATTTCGTCCCGGACTGTGCCACAGCTGGTGTGTTGGGCGTGACGACGTCTGTGATCGCAGGTCTCATGGTCACCGAGCTAATTATGTATCTCACCGGTCTGGCCGACACGGTGGGAAAAGTGACAAGCTACGATGCTCTCGGCGCCCAACTTCGTTCCCTACACGTTGCGGCAGACCCTCAACGCGCACTGGTGACTGGCGTGGACAACAGTTATAACAACGCATGCGCCATTCCTGGCAGGGCAGGTGCAGGGATAGCAGACACATCGGGCATGGAAAATGCGGAGAAGTTACTGCAGGAAGCGCATGATCTGCAGCGCGCTCTGCAGGAAGGCGACGCGGTAGGCCTCGACATTCGTGAAGACCATGAGGTCATGGTGCAGCCATGGCCAGGCGTGGATGCTGTACTGGCTCCCCTGAGCGGGATCCATCGTGTGGATGATGTACCCCCAGAACTGTTTGGGGAGGATGTCTCCCAGATTGTGGTGGCATGCGCCTCCGGAATGCGCAGTCAACATTTCATCGAGCGTTTCGGGGAAGAGTTCCAGACGCGCGGAATAACGCTACGGAATCTTCCGGGTGGTATTGCCGGGCTGGTCTAACTGCTGTTGTGCTGTCAACTGTTGCGGCTCTTGCTGCTCAGAAAGCTCGTTAGCGTGAGCCTCGTTAGCGTGAGCCTCGACAGTGTGAGCCTCGACCCCAAGGCGACTGAGAGCAACGGTGGATCCGATCATTACCGTCATGGCTGCCAGCATGACACCCCAGCCTTCCGTTGAATTCACCTGGAAATGCTCGCCGAGGACAACATACCCCAAGCTGAAAGCAATGAGTGGCTCAACGATGGTCATGGCTGGCAGGGAATTCTTGAGGTCTCCCGCATTGAAGCTTGCTTGCTGAACAGCAGTACCGGTGGCTGCCAAGAACAGAAGCATATAGAGCTCCCAGCTGGATACCAGATAGCGAGGCCCCTCAGTGCTCCATATATCAACTACGGTCTTGGACATCAGTGCGAGATAACCCATGATCGCACCAGTAAGCGAACCGAAGATAAGAGCGCGGGTGTGGCGAGATTGGCGTCGAGCCCATAAGTACAGCGCACTAATAGCCACGGTTCCCACGCAGAACGACGACCACCACACCACATCCGACGGGTTAGTCTCTGCAGCGGCAGGACGCCCCAAAATGATGATGACGGACACCGCAGCAGTGAGAAACCCTGCCCAGGCGGTCTCGGCCTTTGAAATACGACGCCCATTCATCCACGAAGACAGTGGCAGGGTGAACATGAGGCTGAGAACCAAAATGGGTTGAACAATCAAAAGCGTGCCGAAGCGCAGTGCGATGATCTGTAGGCCATAGCCCGCCATAGCGCCAAACAGGCCAGCCCACCACCAGCCCGAACGGATCGCGGCCATGATCGGCACCACGCCCTCAGCGGTGTTTTCCGCAACGCGGTGCCGAATCACAGTTCCCCACGCGATAGTCAACGCGGAGAGCAAAGCGAAGAAAACCGCTAACAGATTGTTGTGATACATCGCTATCAAATCTAACTCACAATAGGCGAAATACCTCACCTACCTTGCCTGAATGTCTGCACACTGGGGTAGAATCTGGGCGACAAGACTCACGCAGACGCGCGTCTGTGAATTCGGCGCGCATAAAGGAGTGAAAGCCACGTGGCACTCATCGTCCAAAAATACGGCGGATCGTCGCTGGAAAGTGCGGAGCGCATCCGTCGGGTGGCGGAGCGCATCGTGGAAACTAAGAAACAGGGCAACGACGTGGTAGTGGTCTGCTCCGCCATGGGCGATACTACCGATGAGCTGCTGGATCTCGCTGAACAAGTCAACCCGGTCCCGCCTGCCCGCGAGATGGATATGCTGCTGACTGCCGGTGAACGCATCTCCAATGCCTTGGTGGCCATGGCCATCGAATCTTATGGGGCAGAAGCACAGTCCTTCACTGGTTCTCAAGCGGGAGTGCTGACCACAGAACGCCACGGCAATGCACGCATTGTGGATGTCACCCCGGGGCGGGTTCAAGAGGCTCTTGACAATGGCAAAATTTGCCTCGTCGCCGGTTTCCAGGGTGTCAACCGTGAGACTCGCGACGTGACCACTCTGGGACGCGGAGGCTCGGATGCCACCGCAGTAGCACTCGCTGCAGCTCTGAACGCCGACGTGTGTGAGATCTACTCCGATGTCGATGGCGTATACACCGCGGACCCGCGCATCGTAAAGAATGCCCGCAAACTGGACAACATCTCCTTCGAAGAAATGCTGGAGATGGCTGCGGTGGGCGCCAAGGTGCTCATGTTGCGCAGCGTCGAGTACGCTCGCGCATTCAACGTGCCCCTGCGTGTTCGCTCGTCCTACAGCAATGACATTGGCACCCTAGTTTCCGGATCGATGGAGGATATTCCAGTGGAAGAGGCAGTACTCACCGGTGTGGCGCACGACCGCTCCGAGGCAAAAATCACCGTGTTAGGCATCCCGGACAATCCAGGCGAGGCAGCCAAGGTGTTCCGCGCGGTCGCAGATGCAGAGATCAACATCGATATGGTTTTGCAAAATGTGTCCAAAATCGACAACAACCGCACAGACATCACCTTCACATGCCCTCGAGAAGATGGGCCGCGGGCCGTCCAACTGTTGAAGGCCATGCAGAAGAACTCCGACTGGCAGGATGTGCTGTACGACGACCAAATCGGCAAGGTCTCCCTGATCGGTGCCGGGATGAAGTCTCATCCCGGAGTAACTGCTGACTTCTGTGAGGCGATCAGAGACGCCGGCGTGAACATTGAGCTGATCTCCACCTCTGAGATCCGCATTTCCGTACTGATTCGTGAGGCCGATATGGACAAGGCCGTGGTGGCTCTCCACGAGCGTTTCCAGCTCGGCGGCGAGGAAGAAGCCACGGTGTACGCAGGTACCGGCCGTTAATGTCACCTCAGCGTCGGCTCTACGCGCACCTTGGTGCCGGCCGCTAGGAACACAACAGGAATACAACCGACATAAGCCTAGACAGCGCGAAGATGAGGCGCTGTGTGACGCAATAAAATTGGGCGAGAAAGACCGAGAGGGATTACCCATGACGACCATCGCAGTTGTTGGCGCTACAGGCCAGGTGGGACGTGTCATGCGTTCCATCCTGCGTGAGCGTAACTTCCCAGCAGACAATGTCCGTTTCTTCGCTTCTGCTCGTTCGGCGGGCAAGGAACTGGAATTCGGGGATAAGAAAGTAGTTGTAGAGGATGTTGCAGCAACCCCTACGGATGCACTGAAGGGCATCGATATCGCCCTGTTCTCTGCTGGTGGCGGCACCTCCCGTGAACACGCACCACGTTTCGCAGAGGCCGGCGCGATCGTGGTGGACAATTCATCTGCCTGGCGTAAGGACGATAACGTTCCGCTCGTTGTTTCCGAGGTCAATGGACACGAGGTGAAAAACACCCCCAAGGGGATCATCGCAAACCCGAACTGCACCACCATGGCGGCTATGCCCGTGCTAGGCCCGTTGCACGCTGAGGCTGGCTTGCGGCGACTGCGCGTGAGCTCCTACCAGGCCGTGTCTGGATCCGGCTTAGCGGGTGTGGAAACGCTAGCAAAGCAAGTGCGCGAGAACGTGGACCGTATCGAAGAGCTGGTGCACGATGGTTCCGCTTTGGTCGCCGAGGATCTGGGACCATACGTAGCCCCAATTGCTTTCGACGCCCTGCCTTTTGCTGGCAACTTGGTGGAGGATGGCTCCGAAGAGACGGACGAGGAGCAAAAACTCCGCAACGAGTCACGCAAGATTTTGGGGATCCCAAATCTCCTAGTAGGTGGCACGTGCGTTCGCGTACCAGTCCTGACGGGGCACACTATGACCGTCCACGCGGAGTTCGACAAATCTATTACCCCGGATCGCGCCCGGGAAATTCTCGCCGATGCGCCGGGGGTTGAGGTTGTTGATGTACCGACGCCACTAGCCGCCGCCGGTAAGGACGAGTCCCTGGTGGGGCGTATCCGTCAGGATCAGTCTGTCGACGGTGGTCGCGGGCTCGTCTTCGTCGTGGCAGGAGATAATCTGCGCAAAGGCGCTGCCCTGAATACTATTCAGATTGCCGAATTACTGTTGGATTAACGGGCGTCACCCCGATGGGGCTAGCGGGGTGGCCGTAGGAGGCTACCTTTGCGAGCCACAGCAACCTGGGGCGCAGAAAGAACCATTTGTGGTGTGCCCGAAGTTAGGAACCGTGGACAGTTTCTTCGCAATGTCCTCCGCAGCCCGCTGAGCCTCTGTCGGCTGGGACTTTTCAAAGCTCTTTGCATAATCAGCCACCATGTCTACGACCATGGTGGCGAAAGAAGCACTGAGTCCAGGAGAAGCGGAGCGGATGAAGGGGATACCAGCTTCCGCAGCAGCCTCTTTAGCTTCCGTGTCAAGATCCCACACCACTTCCATGTGGTCAGTGACAAAGCCAATCGGGCATAAAACAATTCCCCGCTTATTGCCTCTGCGTGCTCGCTCCTCAATGTGATCGCACACGTCTGGCTCTAACCAAGGAGTATGAGGAGAACCGGAACGGGACTGCCATACTAGCTCCACGTCGTAGTCCGTCCCCACACCAAGATCTACACCGACCGTCTCCCCTGTATGAGCCGGCCCATCGCCACGCCCGCCGACAGGCTCGTGCTGCGCAAGCTTGCCAGTCCATGCATAAGAAGCCCCAGAACCCGGCTTGCCTTTGAATGAGCTAGCTTCTTGCACCAAGCGCGCCGCGTTTAATACCTGCTGAGAGTACAGGTTTCCGCCAAACTTGTGAGGGCCAGCCTCCTCATCGGCGACACACGGAACAGAGTGCGCAGCGAAAATGAGATCTGCATCCTCGCGCGCCTCCTCAGGTAGTTCACCACGGGCTGCATCCACGGCGGAGGCGAATTCCGCGATGAACGCGGGATGAGTGTGGAAGTGCGGGAGGCGCTCCATCGTGGGAGCAGAAACACCGGCTTTCTCACACGCTTGGATCGCGCGTTGAATATCTTCCTGATATTGAGAACAACCGGAATAACCACCCCACGCGGATGTCACGAACACGTAGACGTGCTCGATTCCATCCCGAGCCATTTGCACAGTGGCATCTTCTACATATGGTTCCCAGTTGCGGTTGCCGAAGTAGACCGGCATATCGATACCGCGGGAAGATAATTCGGCTTCGAGGTTGGAAATGATCTGCAGATTCTGTTCATTGATGGGGGATTTACCCCCGAGGGTGAAATAATGCTCACCCACTTGCTCGAGTCGCGCCCGAGGAATACCGCGGCCACGAGTGACATTTTCTAAGAAAGGAACGACGTCTTCGGTTTTGTTCGGACCACCGAAGGACAGCAGGAGCAACGCAGTGTTTGTCATGCGTTTTACTCTACCGAGAATTAAGAAACCTGAAATCTCGCAGGTGCGACTGTACGGAGACTACGCCCGTTTCTTGACCTGTCGAGACACACTCCGATGATCACGGGGTTGAGACATATCTACCAAGTCCGCCCGGGCGCGCGCGACGCGAGAACGAATGGTGCCCACACGAACCCCGGCGATACCTGCGGCTTCTGCATAGGTGTACCCCAACATTTGAGTGAGGATCAGCGCCTCTCGACGTTCCGGTTCGAGCTGGTCGATGAGTGCTCGTGTGTCGACCCAGTCAGCCCATGTCTGGCTACCGGTAGTTTCCGCTGCGGCGTGGTCAGATGTGGCGTCGTCCCAATCTCCGGCCGATTTACGCGGACGAGCCATGTCATGGCGGACGGAATCAACCCAGACGCGGCGGGCAAGGGAAAGAATCCACGTGCGAGCGGTAGAACGAGCCGCAAAACGGGGCAATGCGCCGAGTACTCGCAGATACGTCTCTTGTGTCAGGTCATCAGCCCTGTCACTATCAGCAAGGTGGGCGAGGAGGCGCCACACATCATCGTGGGTGTGGGCGATGAATTCAGTCAATGCAGCACGGTCACCGTGGGCGGCCTTGAGTGCGAGGTCGGTGACGAAGGCATCGTGCGCCTCACTGTGCTGAATGCTCATAGATAAGAAGTTTAGCACTGTGTTTTCTGCAGGCTGAGCAGAGTTCTGGCAGGATGGGTGGCCACCCAACTTTAGGAGGTCCACGACTCATGACTGCCAACGAGAAGCAGACAGCGAAGGACATCGCACATCGAGGGGTGTGCCCATACGCAGGCCACTCCACCAACGTCAACGGTGCACCCGTTCACACTGAGGAACATTCCGCCACCGTTGGTGAGCAGGGGCCGCTACTGCTCAGTGACGTGCATCTTGTGGAGAAGCATGCTCACTTCAACCGCGAACGCATTCCAGAGCGCAACGTTCATGCGAAGGGTTCTGGCGCTTTCGGTGAGCTGACGATCACCGAAGACGTCTCGCAATACACCAAAGCTGACCTATTCCAGCCAGGGCGTAAGACCCCAATGCTGGCACGTTTCTCCACCGTTGCTGGTGAGCAGGGCTTTCCTGACGCAGTACGCGACGTGCGTGGTTTCTCCCTGAAGTTCTACACCCAGGAGGGTAACTACGACATCGTCGGCAATAACACCCCGGTGTTCTTCCTCCGCGACGGCATGAAATTCCCAGACTTCATCCGCTCCCAGAAGCGTCTAGCTGACTCTGGCCTACGATCCGCTGACATGCAGTGGGATTTCTGGACTCGTTCGCCGGAAACAGCACACCAAGTCACCTACTTGATGGGTGATCGCGGTATCCCGAAAAACTTCCGTCACATGGACGGATTCGGTTCCCACACCTACCAATGGATCAATGAGGACGGTGATCGCTTCTGGGTGAAATACCACTTCAAGACTCGCCAGGGGTGGCAGACCTACACGGATGAGGAAGCAGCCAAACTGATTGGTGATGGCGATTTTGACTCCTCCCGCAAGGATCTCTATGAGGCCATTGAAAAGGGCGACTACCCAACCTGGGATGTCAAGGTGCAGATCATGCCGGTTGACGAGGCAGAGAATTACCGCTGGAATCCGTTCGACCTCACGAAGACGTGGTCGCAGAAGGACTATCCGCTGATTCCAGTTGGTCACTTCACACTGAACGAAAACCCACAGAACTTCTTCGCCCAGGTGGAGCAGGCAGCGTTCGCCCCGTCGAACATCGTCCCGGGCGTGGGCTTTTCTCCAGACAAAATGCTGTTGGCGCGCGTGTTCGCCTATGCGGATACACAGCGCTACCGTCTGGGCGTCAACTTTCATCAGCTGCCATCAAACCGTCCGATCGTAGAGAATAAGAACCTGTACACGGCTAAGGACGGTGCGGGTACCCAGGAATTCCCTCCAGCGGGCACGCCAGTGTACTCCCCTAACCGTTTTGAGCGTGGTGAGGGTGTCGATGACGTATCCGATGGTTCCGGTGCGGTTCAGAAGGGAGTCGACGCAGGCCACTCCAAGTACGGCTTTGGTCGAGGTCAAGAATCCGCGACTGGGCTTGCAGCAGACCTTGGTCTTTTCGATGAGCTTCACGGTAAGGACTTCACACGCGGAGCGTATGTACGCCATCCGGAGGATGATGATTTCATCCAGGCGGGAATTCTCGTTCGCGAGGTCATGGATGATGCTCAACGCGAGCGCCTAGCCAACAACATCGCTGCGGCTATGGACGGTGTGTCCGACCAGGTGGCGGAACAATGCTGGACATACTGGGGCAATGTGGACGAGGATCTACGTGACCGGGTCAGGGAGATCTTCAACGCCAGTTAAAGGATTCCCGCAGGCGCCGGAACGCGTGGCGTCGTTACACCGGCTAAGCCCCAGCGATGACCACGGTGCTGCCAGGACGATAGAGCCCCCGAGCCACGGGGACGACGCTGGATGCCGCAGGACAACACCGAATGCCACAAGGCAACACGACATACACCGAACACACCCAGTAACAAGAAATGAGGAGAACACATCATGAGTGAGGCACTCTACACAGGCAAGGCGCTGTCCACCGGCGGCGGCCGCGACGGCAACGTGGCAACCTCCGACCGCGCCCTGGACCTCGATGTCCGCCCGCCAAAGGAACTAGGCGGAAACGGCGAAGGAACAAACCCGGAACAGCTCGTATCCGCGGGATGGGCAGCGTGCTTCAATGGTGCACTGCAGCTAATGATGAAAAACGCTGGCGTGCAATCTGACCAAACCCCGGAAGTGGAAGTGACCATGACCCTCAACAAGGGTGAGGACGGCATGTTCCTCACTGCCACAATCCATGCCACCATCTTCGACGTAGACGCTGCCAAGGCCAATGAACTGGTGCAGCAGGCACACGAGTTCTGCCCTTACTCCAAGGCGATGCGCGGCAACGTCGATACGGAAGTGACCGCCACCGCTGCTTAAGTGAGCCAAGGACACCAGGATCTGGCAGCCCGCGGCGGCTAAGCAATCCGCTATCTGGTAGTCCACAGAACAACAAAACCCCCGCCGGTGAAGACAATCGCTCCCGGCGGGGGATTTTTGATGCGGCCGTATGCTGAGCGAACGGTGATTTACTTTGGTTCTTTGGCGCGCTGACCACCCGACAGCGGAGCAGTGTGATCCCAGTGCGTGGCGTGTAGGGTTCGGCCCATGATGTAGGAGCCAACGGCCTGGACAACGAGCAGGAGAAAGATCGCACCAATTGCCCGGATGAACTCCCCGGCCACCCATCCGTGAATATTCCAGCCGTGTACCACATTGGCGAGGATCAATAACGGAAGCCCCACGCCCGTGGCAGGGCCGAGCATGTTGATTTGGGAGATAGCATCCGGGGCGAGGTACATTGCGCGGGCGGAGACAAACACAAATACGGCTCCTAGCAGAGCGAGCACACTCGTGAGAATCGTGAGCCCCCACGTTGGCTCGTTGAAGTGGATGAGTTCGCCGGCTTCTGCAGCAATAGTTGTGATGGTCATGCTTTTAACGCCTCCCTCGAGAGATGATGCGTGCGTACGCCGCGGTGGACAGGGCACCGAAGAAACCGGCAAACAACACCACTTCATAAGTCACGGACGTATGGTCAAAAAGGCTGTAGCACATGAACAGGGCTGCCATTGCGAGGAAGATGACGTCCGAAAGAACCGCACGCCGGGCGTCGTTATGCGTGGTCACCGCACGCCATAGCACCATGAGCAGGGCGATGACCACGATGACGGCCGCCAAGCCAGAGGTGACGTTGAGGAAATCTTGGGGGCTCATTGCTGCTTATTCCTCTTTCCTGTGTTTGTGTGTGTCTGTGCCTTTACTGTTGTCTTTGTCTTTACCGTTATCTTTCTCTGATTCCAACCGATAAGCCTTGGGCAGCGGTGCTTTGAGCTGAGACCCGTCAACATCACCGTCCTTTGGATTGTTCTTGGGGTAGAGCGGATCGTAGAGAGTTTCTCCTGGCTTGGTGCGCCCCTCTCTGTCAGGACGGGAGGAGCCAAGCTTATCGCCTCTGAATGTGTCGATGTCCGTCATCGGTCCCCTCTTTGGCGACTGAGTGCGACGGGAACGGGCACGCTCAACGTTGCGCTGAGCAACGGCATAGCGTTCTTCCCGGTTCATATTCTTGACATCCTCAGGGTTGGATTCTTCTTCGTCCTGCTCCAAGATTGCTGCGACGAACGCAGCGGCGTGGGGAGTGGAGTCCACCTTCTCCACGTCAAAGACAGTTTCGTCTGACACGCGCCCACCATGACTACCGCGGAAACCGCGTGGTCCTGGGCGTCCACGTTCCACCAAAGTCTGCACATCAAAGTGGTTTTTCTTATCCTTGATGCTCGGAACGAGTCTCTCTTCCATCTCTGCGAGAGAATCTAAGAGCTCTTGTGGATGTGATCCATACATTGCGTGCACGGCGAGGAAGCGCTGCACAGTCTCTAGGCCGTGAGTCCCGAACTCAGATTCACCGACAGCGGACGCATCATGGCGAGAACGGTTACCCGCCTCCGCGTCATAGTCCACTTCTTTGGGGCCGGTTATGCCCAGTGCGAGGGTGCCTGGCGTCATGGTAATTGAGGCCGTGAAGGCGGCAATGTCGCGCTCTTTAGTAATCCGCAGAGGATAGTAAATGACCACGGGGGCAATGTTGCGACCAGTGCCCAGAGTGTCGATAGCCATCACCGTGGATTCTTTGATGATCTGCCCCACCAGCCACAGACCATAGCGAAGGCAGTGAGCAAGAATGCGGAGATACTTCATTATCGCCCAGCCTCCTTAGCTTTGGACTGTTCGGTATTATCACTGGTCGTGATCTGGTTATTGCGGATTTCCTGCTCCCGTAGCGCAGCCTCGGATGTGGAGTCCAGCGCGCCGGCCGGAACATTGTCCAATCCGCTCGGCCCGGGCTCGAGAACCATACCCACTGCTGTATCCGGGTCGCCCATGACGGCAGAGACATAAGCTGTTGTGTCCGTGAGATTATCCGCGGCACGACCCACAACGTTGAATACAGGACCAGCTCCGAAGAACATGGCCACCGACAGAATGATCATCGCGGCGGATGGGTACACAAAACGGTGGGCGACAGCTAGAGAGGGATCACACTCATTTGCATTCATGGAACGCCCCCAGAACACTTCGCGCCAGACATAGAGCATCGAAAGTAGAGCACCCACCCCGGCGATGATGATCGCGCCGATCGCGATCCACGCTTTCCATGTCCCATCTTGAGCGATGCCCATGATGAGTCCCAGCTTGCCTAGCACGCCGGAGAAGGGAGGGAAACCGATGATGGCCAATGCAGCGAGAGCGAAGATAACCGATGGGAAGGGGTCGCGCCTCGACAGGCCGGAAAGAGGCCTGATCCGCCCAGTTCCGTACGTTTCCTCGATGGATCCCGCCGCCATAATCAGTGAGGATGCGACCACCATGTGGTGAAGCATGTAGAACAAAGAGGCGGAGAGCATGAGGTGTGCGTCGTGGTTGAGAAAGACCAGAGCAACCAACATGAATGGGATGCCATTGACCATTTGGTAGGCCACGACGCCACGCAATGATGCTTCGCCCAGACCGGCGAAAGCACCGATCAACATGCCAAGCACCACGAAGCCCAAGATTCCCCACCCCAAGGCCACATCGCCTTCGAACGCCGTGAGGTAAATACGGAAAATTGCATACACTGCAACCTTGGTGTGAAGCCCGGAGAAAAGAGCCATCACAGCAGGTGAGGTGGCTGGGTACGCGCGCGGCAGCCATGTGTGCACCGGTGCCATGCCAGCCTTAACCGACAGCGCGAGCAGGACGACGCCCAGTGCCACCATGAGCTGCCACTGATTGCCAAAAATACCGGGAGCGAAGCTTTGTCCACGAGGGCCAGCCGACCCAGCGAGGGCTGCAAGGTTTGTGGTGCCCACAACTGCATAAACAGTGGCCACGCCCGTCAGCAAAATCATGGAGGTCACCAGATTGACCACGATGAACATCCGGGCGGCAGCCAGACGAGCCCACGTGCCAGTCATGGCGAGAAGACCAAAGGATGGCATCAACATCACTTCGATGAAGACAAACAGATTGAAGATATCTGCCGTCATGATGGCTCCCCATGCGCCCGCCAAGAGCATGAGCGCAAGGGCCGGGAAGAAGCGTGTTTTCGTCTCTCCCACGGCATCGGCAAACCACATCGCGGCACAGACCACAATGGACGTGGCGAGCAGCATAACTGCGGTGAGGGTGTCTGCCACCAACGGGATGGAGATACCACCGATGAAGGCGCCCACATTGTCGGCAATGACAGGGCCGCCCTCACCGGAAAGATAAAACAGTAGGTAGCCCGCAGCCAATATGCCTACTGCGGGAACAGCTAGGCCAAGGAAGCGGCGAACCGCTAGGGAAGGAACGATCGCCGCACAGGCGGAGGCCAGCAGGGGGATGAGGATGAAGAAGGAGAGGGTGGCTCCGGCGGTCATTATCGTGCATCTCCCTTCTGCTTCTGTACCTGATGTTTCTGGTGATGCTGAGCACCGCCATGGGCTGCATTGTCACGTTGGGTGCGCCGTGCTGCCCGAAGTGAATCTGGGGCGATGTGCTGAGCTTCACGTCCCAAGGTCTGTAACGCGCGCAGTTTGTGTGCAGATCGTTCGGGGGTGTCGGAGCTGCGTGTGTCATCATCGCGGCCGACTGCGGCGAGCACGAGCATCACGGCGGTGGAAGCCATAGAGATCACGATGGCGGTGAGGACGAAAGCTTGAGGGAGGGGGTCGGCGGCCTGATCTGGGGTGGAACGGTTCATCAGTGGCTCGTAGCGCCACGCTCCGATGCCGGCGGCAAGGATGAGCAGATTGACGCCGTGGCTCAGCAGCGTGATGCCGACGATGAGCCGCACCATGCCACGCTGCATGATCATGTAAGTACCCCCACCGATCAGGATGGCGATGATGAGTGCGATGATCACTTCTTCTCTCCTTCCGTATCGGTGGCGGTTGTTTCCGGTGCGTCTTCGGCGGCGGTGCGCACGCTGCGGGGCGAGGGTTCCACCTTCCTACGCTTCTTTTTTGCTGTGCGTCGCTTTGCGGCTTCGCGTTCGGCGCGGTGAATATCAGCGGCGGTGACCGCTGTGGTGACATCTGTGAGATCGTGTGGCAAGCCGGGTTCATCTGTTGAAGCCAAAGCACTATCGGCTTGAGGAACGATCCAGCTGGCCTCTTGCTTGGGCTTTGCGGGGGGCTGCGTTGTAGGCGCAGCGGTGCCGGGCGCTTTCTGTGCCCGCGGGGATTGCCTCTGTGTCGTTTCGCCCAACTTCGGAACGGCAGTGTGGATGTGAACAGGGTCTGCCCCTGGACGGTCACGGCCACCCAGCTGGTTGATCACGATGATGATCAGGCCGACCACCGCGAAGTACACGCCAAGGTCAAAGACCAAGGAGGTGGTGACGTGCTGTCCTAAGAAATGCCCATGAATGGGGGCGAGGAAACTACCTTTCACGTAGCCAATGGCGCCAGTAAGCAGGGCCGTGATGATTCCGGCTCCGACAAAGCGGTACCCCCATTCATCTGTGCCGATCTTTCGAGACTTCGGCTGCGACACGTACCAGAGGAACAGCCCTCCGGCGGCAACCAACGCTGCGAGGAAGCCACCTCCAGGGGCCTGGTGCCCGCGCCAGAACGTGACGAGAGAAACAATCCCGATGAACGGTAAGACGGGAATGAGTGTCATACGACCTGGGATGGAGTTCAGGTGTGTGGAACGCAGATATTTCGAGTAAAACGGTGCGAGTTCAGGGACTTTGTGAACATCGGGGAAGCGGGTGGAACCTTCGGCACGGAAGAGCTCCGACGTAGAACCTGGACCGTATCCGGGAAGTGGGGATCGGGGGATGGACCTGATGATTGCTGCAATGACGATGCCGGCCATGCCCAGTACCGTGAGTTCCCCCAATGTATCGAATGCGCGGAACTCCACCAGGATGACGGCTACAACATTGTTGCCTCCGGCGAGATCCGGCGTGTTTTCTAGATACCATTTGGCGATCTCCGGCTTATCATGCCGCCCCATGAGGAAGAACACACCGAAGAATGTGATGATGCCGATGACTACTGCTAATGCGGTGGCAAATTTGGTGCGGTTTTCTCCTTCCCTCAGATACAGGCGAGGCTGGTGGCGGAGAACAAGCATCATGATGACCACTACGCAGAACTCGACCAGCAAATTAGTCAACGCCACATCTGGGGCGCCGAGAGTGAGCATCATCCAGGAGACGCCCACTCCGACGACACCCAGCAGGATGATCGAGGCCAAACGCGAGCGTGTGGAGATGATGCCCACAACCGGGAGAGCGATGAGCGCCAGGGCGACGAGATCCGTGGCTCGATCTATGCCCGTGACCCGAGGTTCGAGGCTTGCTAGTCCCGCGAGCCGGCCGGGAGCCATGAAGCCGGCGATGGCCAGGCTACAGATGAGAACGAAGATCCACAGGACGTGCCGGTTGGGGGATTGTGAATTGGCTAGCGTGCCTGCACGGCGACCCCAGCGCACCGCCATGGTGCTTCCTTTGGAGATGAACTCTGCGCCGGTAGCAATGCCCAGTCTGCGACCCTCCATGATGGAGGAGATGCGGCGTCGCATCATGATACCCACCACGCCGAGCACGAGGACGGTGACGGAGATATACAGAGGTATGCCCAGGCCATGCCAAAGTTTCAGGTGGGTCTGCGCGAGTCCGACACCCGTGGAAGCAACGACGGAATCAACAGCGTGATTAACGTTGGACATGACCAGCACGACTGGCAGAGATAGTACGCCGGGGAGTGCGGCAGGTATCAGCAAGCCGGGGGAAGCTTCTTTGACCGTGGACATGTCACGTGGGCCGTCAATGAACGCGCCCGTGATGTAGCGGGCGGAGTAGAGGAAGGTGGCGAGCGCGCCGATACCAGCGACGGTCAACAGAACAACGGTGCCGGCGTGTGCGAAAGGGGCTTCCGTGAAAGCCTCAAGCATTCCTTCCTTGGATACGAAACCAAAGGTTGGAGGTACGGCTGCCATAGAAGCTGCGGCGATGACCGCTGAGAAGAATGTGAAAGGCATGCGACGCCAGATCGACCCCAAGCGGCGGATATCCCTGGTACCAGTTTGGTGGTCAATGACGCCGGCGAGCATGAACAACGATGATTTGAACAATGCGTGCGATGCGGTATGCACGAGAGCTGCGGCGAGGGCGAACGGAGTGCCGATACCGATGGTGGCGACAATCCACCCCAGTTGGGACACGGTGGAATACGCGGTGAGTTTTTTGAGGTCAGTCTTCTGCATCGCGAAAACCGCAGCCATAAGAGCCGTGGCCATGCCAATGATGATCAGCAGATAGTGCCACAGCGCCACCCCCTGGAACAGTCCGGAAAAGCGCATAAGCAGGTAGACACCGGCTTTCACCACCGCCGCAGCGTGGAGGAACGCGGAGACTGGGGTATCGGCAGCCATTGCTTCCGGCAGCCAGAAGTGGAAGGGGATTTGCGCAGCTTTGGAAAAGCCCGCGAGAGCCACCAGGGTAGCCAGGATGGCGAGACGCACTGGGTCTTCGTGCCATATCGGGTGGGCAATGATGGCGGAGAGGCGGGTGGTGTGTGTGGTTGCCACCATGATTCCGATCGCGGCAAGGAGAAATAAACCGCCGATGAAGGTGAGGATTAAGGTGCGTACCGAGCCTGCTTCACCGCCGGATCCGGAACGGGCTATGAGAAAGAACGACGCCAACGAGACCATTTCCCAGCCAATGAACATCATGACTACGTCGTCTGCCAAGACCAGCAGCACAACGGCCAGCATGAAGGCTGTCATGAGCAGGTAAAAGCTCATGATTTTATTTCCGCGGTGCAGGTAGCGTGTGGAGTAGATGAAAACGATCGCACCGATGGTGAGCGCGAGAAGCGTGAAGAACAGTCCGAGGGAGTCCATACGGAAGGCAAACTCCACAGAGCCGGAGCCACCATCGGGGGTTGCGATGAGACCTTTAATCCACGTGACGGACCAGGTTTCAGTGGCGCCGTGGAGTATGGGATCGGCATGTGCGATGACATAGCCTGCGAGGACAAGGAAAGTGATGGCGAGAGGCCAGCCTGCATTGCGGTCGAGAGCTTTAACCAGTGCAGGAACCAGGATGAGGGCAACCGCCACAATTGCGGGGACTGCGAAGAGGACCACGCTTGTCTAACACCCCAACTCTTAATGGTCGAAAACGATGAGCAACCTCACACAAAGAACCACAGGTTCCGCGTGGTTGCGGAAGGCAGACGGTGCGCACGGTGTGATGCGATAGCTGCCCGGGGCGTGAAAACACGCGTCCACTCGGAACATGGACGGAAAGTTATGCGACTGCACTAGTGTATCAGCTGAATAACCGCAACATTCCGGGCGTACGGTTTTTATTGCCCTGGAGTGCATGAAAAAGGCTTCTCGAGGGCGCAGCATATCTGCAATGGTTATGCCACCGCGAGATGAACCCCGCGAGAAGAGAAGATGTGAAAAGAATTGGTCGGGATAACAGGATTTGAACCTGCGACCCCCTCGTCCCGAACGAGGTGCGCTACCAAACTGCGCCATATCCCGGTCTGCGAGACAACACTGTACTCTTCGCTCGTAATCCTCACAAAACCCCTGTCACGGGTGGGGTGACACGGCACGTAACAAGGAGGGGTGGGGTGACACGGCACGTGACAAGGAGCGAGCTCACGGAAGTTATATGTTCTCGTAGATTTCTACGTCCTGACCACGTTCAACGATGTGGATGAGGGTGGCCGATGGGCGACAGAAGATGCGAAACGGCACGTACTTGGAATTGCCCAAGCCGTTAGTCACGTGCAGCCACATGCGTTCGGACCAGCGAGATAGACCTTGTACGCGGGAGCGGTCGAGACCACAGTTGGTGACTATAGCGCGGCTGCCCGGCAAACATAGTTGGCCTCCATGGGTATGCCCAGACAGCACCAATTGGTAGCCTTCGGCAGCGAATTGGTCGAGAACATGCGGCTCAGGCGAGTGCGAGAGCCCGATGGCGATATCCGCATCGGGATTGGGGCCGCCGGCAATGCGACGAAAATCGTCCAACTCGTGATGTGGGTCATCCACACCAGCGATTGCCACATTGAACTTGTGGTGGCGGACATAGAGAGAATCATGTCGAGGTTCGATGGAGAAATCGACGTGCTGGTGGGTGGCGTCGTGCCAACCTCTTTCGACAAATGCTGCGCGCATGCCGCGCCACGGTAGTTCCACCTTCGACGGTGTGCGTTTCTTGCCCAGCAGATAAATGAACGGGTTGACCGGGCGGGGGGCGAAATAATCGTTCGAGCCAAACACGAATACACCAGGGCGGTTGAGCAGTGGGTCTAATGCCCGGAGGACACCGGGAACTCCCTTGTCTTCACCGAGATTGTCGCCGGTGTTGATCACCAGGTCAAAATCCAGATCGCTGAGAGCGGCGACCCATTTTTGCTTGTGCTTTTGTCTATCCAGCATGTGGAGGTCAGAGATGTGGAGGATATGGAAGGATTCTTCCTCTGGATCCTCGAATGTGCCCGGTTCCAGAAGTGGCACGGTGACCTGCTTGACCTCAAACTTATGGGTTTCTCTATATGCGAGTGCGAGCGTGCTGAGACCCGCCACCGTGATGGCGGCGGTGGTGGACAATACGGTGCGCAGAAGTGTGTTACTCACAGTTGATCAAGTCTACGCGCTCATGGGTATGAGCCATTGCCTACCAACGATAAGCATTGGGGTGACGGAGCTCGCGGCCGAGGCCTGCGGTTGACGTTCGACGCTTCAGCCTGCGGCGGAAGTCTGCGTCGGCAGGCTTTAACCGAACGACCGGAGCAGATCTTCAATGCTCTGCCGGAGCCCGTTGAGGTCCGGGTTAATCAGTGGAGGACGGTTATTGGGGGCAGGGCGGTTGCTATCGGGGTTGGAGCCCGTTCCTCCACCCGAAGGCCGCTGATTCTGATTGTTCCGTCCAGATCCTGCAGGTGGAGCGGGCGGATTAGTACCGCGGTTGTACTTCGGGTCGTAGTCAGGTAGCCGCGGGCCGCCATATGCGCCGATGGCCTGGTTAGAGGCGGAGAAGAATGTCATTGCAGGCTCGCGTCCACCGAAGAGGTCTCCGGTGCTGCATTGACGAACCGGGGCGGTACAGAGGCTTGATGCCTTTCCTTCATCATTGAAAATATAGGAGGTGCCAGCCCAGCCGGGGGTGAAGCCCAGGAATGCTGCGGAATAGTTGGTTTCGGTGGTTCCTGTTTTTGAAGATAGTGGCCCATTCCATCCGGTCTGAGCAGCGGCCGCCGATGCTGTACCCCGTGAAACGTCGGAGCCCATCGCATTGGCCAAGGCGTGGGCGATATCGGGTGCGAGAGCTTGTTCGCAGGGGGTCTTTTTCAATGGTACGGGCTGCCCATTTGCTGGCGTGACACTGAGAACCGGTAGTGGTTCACACCACCGTCCATTATCTGCGATGGAGGCCGCCACGTTGGTGAGCTCCACTGGGTTAACTGGGGTGGGACCCAGTACGAAGGAGCCCATGTTGTTGTCTTTGATGTAGTCAGCGAGAGAGGTGTCCTGGTTGTAACTGCCTTTTTCGGCGTAGGAGCGCAGCCCCAGCTTCACTGCTAGATCCACGCTGCGTTTCACCCCGACATCTTTCAGCATCTTCACGAAAGGTGTGTTTGGAGAGGTGGCCAGAGCTTCCTTGAGGGTCATCTGGCTCTTATAGGCGGACGCATTTTCCACACAGTATTTACCGGGTGGGCAGTTGTCTGCGCCGCCATTCCCCATCCCATCAATTTCCAGGCGGTGTGGTACGGCTAGCACAGTATCCAGCCCCATACCGTCCTGGATAGCCAGTGCTGCAGGGAAAATCTTAAAAATAGAACCGGCGCCGTGGCCCTGCAGGGAATGAGTCACTGGGTTGACGGTTTGATGCTTACTGGAATCAAGACCGTAGGTGCGGGAGGAGGCCATGGCCACCACTTCGTGCGCGTTGTTCCTTGGTGCAATGAAGTTGGTTGCTTCCGATACGCCGGGAGTCTCGGGGCTGACGTAGGTTGCGGAGGCCTCCTCTGCGGCCTTTTGCGCCACCGGATCCAGCGTGGTCTTGATGGTGTAGCCACCCGACGCCACGTCATCCTGATTGAGACCTTGCTTAGCGAGCCACTCCATGACGTAATCGCAGAAAAATCCAGATCCACCGGCTCCGATGCACCCATTAGGTAGCGTGCGTGGTTCCTTGAGCACTCCTAGAGGTTGTGCGGCAGCTTGGTCTGCGTCAGCCTGCGTGAGCGTTCCTGCGGCGACGCGTGCCTGGAGGACAGCGTTACGCCGGTCCTTTGCGCGATCCGGGTTGGTGTATGGATCCAGCGAGCTGGTTGATTGAACCACGCCGGCTAGAAACGCGGATTGAGCCGTGTTGAGTTTTTTTGCGGGAATGCCGAAGTATGTGCGGGCGGCCGCCTCAATCCCGTAAGCATTGTGGCCGAAGGAGATGAGGTTGAGATAGCGAGCAAGGATCTCCTCTTTCGACAACTTGTCATCTAAATCCCCAGCCATGCGTATTTCGCGGAGCTTGCGGGGGATGGAAGTTTCGATGGCTGCGCTGCGATCCTCATCGTCCTTAGCGTTGATAAGTAGAAGGTAATTCTTCACATATTGCTGGTTAATAGTGGAGGCGCCTTCGGAGACACCACCACTAGCAAAATTGGCTAAGACGGCGCGCAGGGTGCCTCGGATGTCCACACCATTGTGCTCATAGAAGCGGCGGTCTTCGATAGCGACGATGGAATCCTTCATCTCTTGCGAGATGTCACTAGGACTGACTTCATAGCGATGCTGTTTATAGATCCACGCGATGGGTTTTCCATTGCGGTCCGTGATGGTGGATGTCTGGGGAAGCTTGTCGTTTGCGGAAATGTCCTGCAAGTTTGAGTTCATTGTCTCCACGCTGGAGTTCACCATCCAAGCGCCTGCGGCAGCAAAGGGCGCCAGGGCGAGTGCACAGAGAAGGCCACCCGCGAGGATAGCGGCGAGAAGCTTCCCCACGGATGACAGCTGAGAATTACTTGCGGTGTTCACCTTGCTTACCCTAGCTGAGTCCTCAGACATGGAAGACATGAAAGAAAACATCGTTGATGGAGTGATGAAGATGGGTGAGGGGATGATGGATGGGCGAGATGTGAGGATGTGTTGTGGGGATGATGGATGGGCGAGATGTGAGGATGTGTTGTGGGGATAGGGAAATCACCGGTGTATGTAGGGGATGTGAGGAATCGCTTCAGTTCTAATCCTGCGGTGATAGCAGGATTAGAACTCATACTCCATCGGCCGCGATGGCGTTAGGGAAAACGCTGAGGAAAATTCTGCACGGGGGTGTGAGTTTTTCTACTGAAGGGGGAGTGTGCGGTGGCTGTCAGTGAAAGGTTGCTGGATGGTGACGGGAGCACGATGACGCATAGGCGCGTATATGGAGCACACAACGCTTTTGGCTAGGAAGCTAGTGTGACCTGTGTCATTGCTAGTGGTCTGTGGACTTCGGTGGGTTTTTCTTTGCGGAGAGTTTCCTGAGCTGAAAGTGGTGGGTAGATAATCTGCCTCAAGAGTGCACTTTTGTGTTATCTGCGTCACTTACCCCCGCAATGTGACGCACTCGACAGTTCTAAAAATTTGTGAATAAAATTACGTTCAATCGCAAAACCTATTGAGATCAGTCGCAAGGCTGTATTCGGAGGAAATTCACATGACTGCATCGCTCGCTCGACCTACTACACAGGCCGTTACGACTACCCGTCAGAAGCCAGAGCAGGTGACGCATCGTGAGTCCTTTAGTAACCGGGGGGAGTGGATCGCTAAAGCTCACTGCCGCACTGTTGATCCCGAAGAGCTCTTTGTAAAGGGAGCTGCGCAACGAAAAGCTGTGGCAATTTGCCGTCATTGTCCCGTTGTTTTGCAATGCCGTGCTGACGCACTGGATAACCGCGTCGAGTTTGGTGTCTGGGGTGGCATGACGGAGCGGCAGCGTCGCGCATTGTTGCGCAAGCACCCGGAGATCGAAAGCTGGGCAGACTTTTTCGCTGGCCAGCTCGAGGCGGCACAGTTACGCAAGAAGGCGGTTGCGCGCTAAACCATAGAGGAGCGGTACGGATTTTTCCGTATCGCTCCTTTGTGAGTTCGCCACGTTACACTTAGACGCATGACTAAATGGGAATACGTCACCGTGCCACTGCTCACCCACGCCACCAAGCAGATCCTGGATAACTGGGGTCAGGATGGTTGGGAACTTGTTTCCGTTCTACCTGGGCCGACCGGCGAACAGCATGTTGCCTACATGAAGAGGGAGCTTTAAAGAATGCATAGTGCTCGCCTAGAAGAGCTCGGTATTCAACTGCCCCCTGTGGCAGCGCCCGTTGCTGCCTATACACCAGCAGTTCGTTCGGGGAACCTGGTCTTCACATCGGGGCAGTTGCCCTTTGTCGAGGGCGCATTGCCGATGACCGGCAAGGTCGGGGCAGAAGTCACTGCTGAGCAGGGATATGATCTCGCGCGTATCGCGGCTCTTAATGCAGTTGCTGCAGTTGCTGATGTGGTTGGTGGGATCGACAATATTGAGCAGATCGTGAAAGTCACGGGTTTTGTGGCCTCTGCGCACAATTTTGGGGGACAACCCGGAGTGATTAATGGTTCCTCTGAGGTGTTGGTCGAGATTTTTGGTGACGCTGGGATCCATGCTCGTGCTGCTGTGGGAGTGGCTGAATTGCCTCTTGACGCGCCAGTTGAAGTGGAGATCATTGTCCGTGTGAAGGAATGCTCCTAGCGGATGCTGCTAAAATGCGTCTAGCTGGCGTGGCTTCGCAAATTCGGGGTTAGTTCCTAAAAATTTAGAGGGGTTAAACGGCGGAATACGTCGTAAAATGAGCCTTATGGAGCATCCTGCCTACAGTCAACTACGTCCCGTCACACCGAGCACTGGCGTTGTGCTGGCGCCGAACCCGAGTTACGGAGCCCTTGAGGGCACGAACTCCTGGGTGATCCGTGGAGAAAATGACAATGTGTGTGTTGTCGTCGACCCGGGTCCGCAGGATGAAGGTCACCTCAATGTGCTCAACAACAAGGCAACCACCGCTGGTAGCACGCCAGCTGAGATTGCCTTGGTTCTGCTCACTCACCGTCATTCTGACCATGCGGAAGGCGCTGAGCGTTTCCGCCAAATCACTGGAGCGCCGGTACGCGCCTTAGATGCCCAGTACTGCCTCGGCGCAGAGCCTCTCAAGGATGGGGAGATCATTTCTATTAAGGGTCTGACCCCGACCATCGAAGTCGTGCACACACCTGGTCATACGTCCGACTCTGTGTGTTTCTTCATCCACTCCAATGGCGGCTCGGATGATTCGGATCTGGAGGGTATCCTCACTGGTGATACCATCGCGGGGCGCCACACAACCATGATTTCCGAAACTGATGGTGACCTTGGCAAGTACATGCAGACTCTCGCCATGCTGAATGAGCGGGGGAAGAATGTCACCCTGTTGCCAGGGCACGGGCCAGATCTGCCGGATCTATCGGCAGTTGCTCAGAAGTACATCGACCGCCGTGAGCTGAGGCTCAAGCAGGTCAGTGAAGCACTGGCTGAGTTGGGTGAAGAAGCGTCGGTCAATGACATCGTTAACCATATTTACACGGACGTTGACCCAGTTCTTCGTTCCGCAGCAGAGCAGTCAACCCGCGTGACCTTGCGTTATTTGCAGGCCCAGAAGGGCTAGGCGCAACAGTGGTGAGCCCTCGGAGGGGATACCCTCGGAGGAGCAAGCCACTGTGTCCTCTGGATTGCCTCGCTGAGCTTTCGGGGTTTGCTCAGTGCAGAGGTTCCCCAGCGCACCCGTGCACCACCGGGTGCGCTTTGTTTTACCGTGCGCGTTTTGCCAGACGCTCAGTATCCGAGATCAGTACGGATTTGCCCTCGAGGCGTATCCAGCCACGGTGTGCGAACTCGGCCAATGCTTTATTAACCGTTTCGCGAGAGGCGCCTACCAGCTGCGCTATCTCTTCTTGAGTGAGATCGTGGTGAACCCGCAGCGCACTGCCCTCTTGAGTACCGAAGCGGTTGGCTAGCTGCAGCAAGGCCTTGGCTACGCGCCCCGGAACGTCAGTGAAAATGAGATCAGCCAGTGAATTGTTGGTGCGGCGTAGACGACGAGCCAGTACCCGCAGAAGCTGCTGGGGGATCTCCGGGTGGGTGCTGATCCACTGTTGCAGCATGGTGGAATCCATCGTGGCAGCGGTGACCTCTGTCACGCAGATTGCGGAAGAGGTACGTGGCCCCGGGTCGAATATCGACAACTCGCCGAACATGTCAGATGGACCCATGACGGTCAGTAGGTTTTCCCGACCATCAACGGAGTGGCGTGCCAACTTTACTTTGCCGCTGACAATGATGTACAGGCGGTCACCGGGTTCGCCCTCGTCGAAGATGGTGGTGCCTCGCGGGAACTTCACGGTGTCCAGTTGCTCGATCAGGTTGCGGACGGCGGTTGGGTCCACGCCCTGGAAGATTCCTGCTCGGGACAGGATCTCAGATACTTCAGACATCGGGTTAACTTTCACTCTCGCTTCAGGCCACGTTGGGGTTATGAACCCACGCTGGGGTTACGAGCGCTGCGTGCGCGCTTGTTTCTCGGTTTAGTTTACATTTCCGCAGTGGCTGTTTACTTTACATTTTCGCCGTGGCTTAGAACACAAAACATCCACTTTGCTCAGAGAATCTCAGGAGGTTTGTAGGTTTGCCTCAGGAGAGTGGGACGATCGTGTCTCGTTGCCGGGTTAAGGTGGTGAGCATGTCCAGCACGAGTACTCCAAAACTCCCGCGTCCTGGTAGTCACATCGCTGCGAAAGGTAAGGAAACCCCACTGGGGCGAACCCGCCGCGCACGGAGAATTGACCGCCTCCTTAAGGAGGCTTACCCAGATGCGCACGCCGAGTTGGACTTCACCAATCCGCTGGAGCTGTTAGTAGCAACCGTGCTATCTGCCCAGTGTACCGATGTTCGTGTGAATATGGTCACACCAGCTTTGTTTGCGAAGTATCCGACGGCTCTCGCCTACGCCGAGGCGAACCAAGATGAGCTTGAAGAGATGATCCGTCCCACTGGTTTTTATAAAGCCAAAGCTAAGTCAATTCTGGGAATCACGAATGCTTTGGTGGATAAGCATGGTGGGGAAGTGCCCGGGCGCCTCGAGGATCTGGTGGCACTTCCCGGGGTGGGGCGTAAGACTGCCAATGTAGTTTTGGGCAATGCCTTCGGTATTCCGGGTATCACCGTGGACACTCATCTGGGTCGCCTGGTGCGGCGCTGGAAATACACCGAACAGGAAGACCCGGTGAAGGTGGAGGCAGAGCTCATGCCGCTCATTGAACGTACAGAGTGGACGATGTTCTCCCACCGCACCATTTTCCACGGACGTCGTGTCTGCCATTCGCGCACAGCTGCGTGTGGAGCATGCCTCTTGGCTAAACAGTGTCCGAGCTTTGGCTATGCGGGACCAGCTGACCCTCTGGAGGCTGCGAAACTCATTAAGTCCCCGGACCGTGATCATTTGCTACGTTTAGCTGGCTTTGATCCTGAGGAAGCGTAGGTGGACAATGGCAACCATGCCCACAGACCACGACCGTACACGCATCGTCATCGTTACTCTTACCGTGATTATTGGCCTTGCTGTGGCCGTGGTACCGATTGTTGCATCTGTTTTCTCCGATCCTGCGCCGGTCACGCGTAGTTCCGGATCCACGGAGAGCCCTGAGATTACTGCCGACGCCACCTCTGCCGACCAGCAGCTCAACAGCACTCATGCCGTGGATTGCCCGGAGCCGGCGAATAAGGCAACGGCGGCGTCGACTTTGAGTAAAGACGCCGAACTAGCCAACGTCCACCTTCCATGCCTGACCAACGGTGGGAAGCAGAGCCGAGTGAGCCTCGCCGAGCAGTGGGCAGGCAAACCAACGGTGGTTAACGTTTGGGCCTGGTGGTGCGCACCATGCCGTGCCGAACTTCCGATCGTGCAGCAGCTCGCGCAGAATAACCCACAGTGGAACGTAGTTGGTGTGCATCTCGACCCGAAAGGACAAGCGGGAATCGACCTGCTGCAGGAGCTTGGAGCAACTCACCTTGCCAGCTACCAAGATTCGCAACACGTTTTCGATTCGGCCACTTCCATACCGAAGGTGGTGCCCGTGACGATTGTGTATAGGCCGGACGGCACTCGCGCTGAACTCTTCGCCCGAACCTTCGATAATGTCCAAGAGATGCAACATCTTATAGCCACGTCGCTGGGAGACTAGCCATGAATACGTACACACAAGAACAATGGCTGGCCGAAATTGCTCACCAGCCCCCGTTACCTACCGAAGTGCCCGTGTGGCTGCAGCACTTCGTTCGCAATGTGCGCCGGGGTACGATTCATGACCTCATCAACGACCGTGCGCGTCGCGTCCCCGAAAAAAATAAGGAAGGCAAAGCCCCCCGCTACTCCGCGGTGTTGGTGCTTATCAGCGGAGACTCCCTTTACATCCCCACCGACGATGCGCCTTTTCCGGAAGATGCCACCCTATTACTAACCCATCGTGCCCCGAGCATGCGTACCCATTCCGGGCAGGTGGCGTTTCCGGGTGGCAGGCGCGAAGACCAAGACAACAGCCCAATCCATACCGCTATGAGGGAAGCACAAGAAGAAACCGGACTCGACCCAGACGGAGTGCAACCCCTCGCTCTCCTAGACCCCATATACATCGACCGCACTAATTTTGCTGTCATCCCAGTGCTGGCTTATTGGGAGAAACCGATGAAAGTTTACCCAGCAAGCCCAGAAAATGACTGGGTTGCGCCGGTTCCCATCGCCAACCTAGTAGACCCGAAATACCGCTACCGCGTGGCCTTTATGCAATGGGAAGGCCCGGCGTTTAACGTGCAGGGGATGGTTTTATGGGGTTTCACCGGCACCGTTGTGACAGCACTGCTACAGTGCGCTGGTTGGGAAAAGCCATGGGACAAGGGAAAAGAACCCGTGGAACTGTTCGACGCATTGAAACGATCGCAGAATAAGGAAGCACTAGGGGACCTGGCTAGCGGATTCACCGCAGCGGGACCGGAAGGAGGAGCGCCGTGAGCGGTTCGCTGCTAATCGATGCCTTGTTAATTATCGCCGCAATTTACGCAATGACCACGGGTTACCGCCAGGGTGGTTTCGCAGCCATACTCGCGCTCATCGGCGTACTGCTCGGTGGTTACCTAGGGGTGCAGATCCTACCCCACTCGGTTCCCTTCGCTGCCGAGAAACTTGGCAACACCAACGGGGTGCGCTTTGTTGCTGCGCTCGTGACGGTATTGCTGAGTGTGCTCATATGCTTTGGAATTGGTTCGCGCCTCGGTCAGAGGTTACGCGACCAGATCCGCACAAAATCTCTGCTGAAAGTGGAGTCTTTGGTGGGCATGGTAGTGCTTTCGATCACCACCATGATCGTGGCATGGCTCATCCTCGTGCCCTTGGCCAACGGTGATACCTCAGATTTTGGAAAATCTGTCCGGGATTCCAAGGTACTGGCAGCAGTAGGACGGTTCTCGCCCGATTGGGTCAAGAACCTTCCTAACCAAACCACGGCAATGATCCACGCCGACGGCTTCCCCGTGATCATCGACCCCTTTGAGACGGTGCCCAACCGGGAGGTTCCGGTTCCAGACCCGGCATTGCAGAATTCCAGTGTGGTTCAGCAAACTCGTTCCAGCATCGTCCACGTGGTGGGGGAGGCGGAGCAGTGCCGTCGACTACTACAGGGCACGGGCTTTGCCCTCACCCCGGACATCGTCATGACCAATGCACATGTGGTGGCCGGAACTGATGCCGTTGCGCTAAAGACTACTGACGGGCAGAAAAACGCCACCGTCACCTACTACAACCCGCAGGAGGATATCGCCCTACTGAAGGTTGATGACGGACACTTCACACCTCTGGCATGGGCTGAGAACGTAGGTGAACCGGGCGATAATGCCGTTGTTCTAGGTTTTCCTGAGGGCGGTCCGTTCCGAGCCACCCCAGCCCGTATCCGTGACCGGTTTACCATTAGCGGTCCGAATATCTACGCGGATGCCCGTGTAGATCGCGAGGCTTACTCGCTGCGTTCCAACGTGGTGCAAGGGAACTCCGGCGGGCCGCTGATCAATGAACGGGGTGAGGTGCTGGGGCTCATTTTTGGTGCAGATATGAACCAGAAAGAGACCGGCTACGCGTTGACACGTGAAGAAGTCATGAGCCACGTGGGTGATCTAGAATCTCACACCAGTCCGGTAGGAACTGAAGGGTGTGTACTGAACTAGCGCCACTATTCAAAGCCTTTTTGGTTAAGAGCTGGAGCAGAAGACATCCATTCCAGCAGTATCCTCGCCACTGCTGGCGCATCCTCTACATGGGGATAATGGCCGACACCATAAAGGAGCACTGCCCGTGAATGCGGCGAAGAGCTGCGAGCGATTGATCGCTGCGTGACTTTCGAGACATAGCCGGGATCCATGCTGCCTTCGATAGCCAAAACGGGAGCAGCGATCTGTTTGGGGAACGTGCGCTCGAAAAGCAGTCCCTCGACGCGCCAGTGCATACGGAAAAGCCAGCGCTGGTATTCACTAGCCAGGTGCGCTACTTTATCCACCTGAATAGCATCCCGACGCCGACGGGCATGGTCCTTGTACGCCTGCGTGTCACGGAATCCAGGCGCACACGATTGACGGAATATTCTTTCGGCGAGGGCTGCGTCATGTTTCACCAGACGAGACTCAGGGAGGCGGGGGAGTTGAGCGCTAACGATTCGCCGCGTCCGGTGCCAATTCATCACCGGATTGCGACGGATAAAGGAAAGCTGAACAAGCGGATGTGCCGAGGAAAGAGTCACCACACCGCGCACGCGTTCCGGTTCATGAGAGGCGAGAGTCCAACCCACCAGGCCGCCGTAACCGTGGCCGACAACGAGGGCATCGGTATATCCCAAACCACGGATCACGCCTGCCATGTCGCTGGCCGCGGTGGTGAGGTCATAACCGCGTGGAGTCTTATCCGATTTTCCATAGCCGCGCAGGTCAACCGCAGCGACGCGGAGAGGCTTATCAGCTAGTTCCTCCATGAGGAGTTCAAAATCGAAACTGCCACCGCCAAAGCCGTGGATCAACAACACTAAGGGTGCATTGCGGGGGCCTTGAACCTTGGCAAAAATACGCACGCCGCGGGAGTGAATGAACACTGCGTCCGGGGCGTGCGTGGAATTATCTGCTGTCACTGGTAGGAAGTGGACGTTGTGGGGACTCGGTGGGAGCCCGAGCCCTTAGGAGTAGAGGCCACCATCGGTGGCGGCTACAGAGTTGGACTTCTTGCTGTTCTTGGAAGGAACAATACCCTTCAATTCATTGACAGACTCGATGGTCTTTTCTGGCTTTTTAATGGCCTTTACTTGCTTCAGGCCGACCAAAGCGAGAATTGCCACCAGCAACAGCATGATGAGGAAAACGATGAGGAAAGCCAGCCAACGAGGCAGGAAGGAGCTGAAGGCTTCGGCAATAGTGAAGAATAAGAAGAAGGAGCTGTAGGCCAGGATCACTGCGGCAGCTGCGAAAAGCCCGCCACCGATTCCGGCTTTCTTTGCTGAGGCTGTGACCTCAGTCTTGGCCAGCTCGATCTCAGAGCGCACCAGGGAGGAAATTTGTGCGGATGCGTCCTTCACCAAGTCACCGATGCTGCCCTGACCCTGGGCGTGGGAATCCACGTCGGATAGAGGGATGGCGTTGACCTGCGGGTTAAAGCTGTCGCGGTCAGTGTACAGACCGTCGTTGTCGTTCTTGCTCACGTAAAAACTCCCGGGAAAATCAGTTATCTAGCAGATTGACTCCTCCTAGTTTGCCATGCCAGCGCAATTAATGCGCGAAAGGGTGATTTATTGTGGTGTTTATGTCTGATGCGCAACGTATTTCTGACCCCTTGGAACCCTTGGCTCATCTTCCCGGGGTGGAGGACGCCGTGGCTCAAGCCAACGATTACATTGCTCGGGTTCACCGACACCCGGCGAATTTACGCGGATGGGATGTGACGGGTGCTGAGTCTGTGTTGCGTGGGGCGCGTGCGTCGGCGCAGTTAGATGGTGGTACTCCGCGGCTACCGGAAGATGGTCACGTGGATGACCCGATCCTCGCTGGTGCTCTCAGAGCCGCTGAATTGCTAGCGCCGGATGGTGTGGCGGAAACTCAGAGCACATGGCGCCGCGCACCGTTGCAGATTATGGCGCGGATTAATTCTGTAGCTAGCCCCCGGATGTCCGATGAGGGGTTTCGCCGGAAGGCGGCTCAGAGTTCCGAGTTTCTAGTTCCCGGTCGCCCTCAACGGCAGACAGATCGCCGTTTGCAGTTGCTGGGACGGCTCATCACGGGTGGAACTAAGGTGAACTCGGTGGTGTTATCGGCAGTTATTCATGGTGAGCTACTCACCCTTGAACCTTTTGCCGACGCCAATGGTGTCACCGCCCGCGCCTGCTCGCGTTTAGCGACTATCTCTGGTGGTTTGGATCCGCGAGGCCTCGGCGTGCCGGAAGTGTGGTGGAACCGGCATCGGGATGAATACAGGGCGAAGGCTCAGAGATTTGCCGAAGGCACGCCTGAAGGTGTGGCTGAATGGATTTGCTTCCATGCTACTGGGCTCGCTGAAGGATCCTTGGAAGCCAAGTCCATCGCTGATGCAAAGTAGTTGCTGTGCCGCTGATGCAAAGTAGTTGCTGTGCGGGAGCTACGCGAGGGCACGCTGGGTTTTGCCGTCCTGAGTTGAGGTGCTCCAGCTTGTGTTTCTCTAGCGAATGTTGCGGAGTCTTCTAGGTATCGTCATCTCGAGACTTGAACCATAGGGTGAGACCGGTAGCGACTACACCCAGTAGAGCGAGGGTCGCCCCAGCTCCTGCCAGCACAGCTCCTTGAGGGAATAGAGGTTCTGGCTTTTCGAAGTGGCTGATGGGCATTCCGCTGTCCGTGGCATGTTTGCGAAGAGGGCGATCTGGATTGACGGCGGTGGGATGTCCCACAAGATTCAGCATCGGTAAGTCCGTAAAAGAATCCGAGTAAGCGAAGCTTTCATCTAGGTTATAGTGCAGCTTCTCTGCAAGTTCCCTGATGCGTTCGACTTTAGAGTCCCCCTTGTTGAAGTGCACCACTTCGCCCGTAAACAGGCCATCGACTACCTCTAGCTCGGTGGCAATGAGGTGATCGGCGCCCAATTCGCGAGCAATTGGTTCCACCATGACGGAAGGAGATGCGGTAACGATGGCAATGTGATGTCCCTGTTGCCGATGCTGCTCAATGAGATCGCGAGCTTCGGCGTAGATATATGGTGTGATGACTTCTTGCAGGGCATCTTGTGCGACGCTGCGAACCGCGGATTCCTCGCGCCCTCGAATCATTCGTAGCAGGGCATCCTTGGTTGCATTCATGTTTTCTTCGGTGTGCCCGTTGAGCATGTAGTTACCTAGGTGAGCCATCATCCGCAGTACTTCTGGCGTGCCGATGAGACCACGCTCGGCCATGGGTTTTCCATAGGCCATGGAAGCGCTGGTATCGATGATGGTCTTGTCGAGGTCGAAAATCGCGAGAATCGCCTCGTGGCCCTGTCGTTGAGTCACACAACCAGTCTAGGCATCAGGAGTCACATTTGTCACTACAGTAACAGTGGTTGCTGTTTTTGCTAGTTATCCACAGGCTCCAGAACTATTTTCTCCTGAACCGGTGGGCTTATCCACAGGACATAATGCCCCCTAGTGGTGTGATGTAGGGAATGAGAGAGTGAAGCCATGCGAAAACTACGGGGATTATCACTACAGGGAGAGAAAAACTCACATCGTGGGAAGGCTGTAGTCCGGCCCATCATTATCGATATTGAAGATCCCGCATTGCTGGAAGAGGCGCGTCTCGTTGCATCCGTAACGCGGCGTGAGATCGTCACCGTGCCCGCAGCACAACGGCATACGGACGCAACTGGCGGCGAGTATTCACCTACCGTCGCGCAGAAACTCAAAGAAAAACTGAGCGAACGACCCACGGGACGAGCTGGAGTCATTCTCTTGACTGATCGCGACACCGAGTTATGCAAGCTCAACGGTGTTCGTGTGTGCCGAGTTGATCTCATGGAACCAGGCCTTCTGAATGGAGGGAGCGTGGATCTGGCGGAACAGATCGGTGTAGATGACCCACTGCGTATTGCTGTGATTGGCGGACACGGAGGTGCAGGCACTTCGATCTTTGCGGCAGGATTGGCTGCAGCGTTAGGCAATGCAACGAGCCGTGATGCGTTGCTGATTGATGGAGATCCCCTCTCCCAGGGGTTGAATACAGTGTTGGGGATTGAGAATCAACCAGGATGGTATTCAGACGACGTAGCAGAACATGCCAGCGAGCAAGAGATACTGCAAAACTGTCCAGAACTGGATGGCATTCACGTGTTATCGCGCTTTAGCGCGGGATACATGAATCAACGGGTGCAACAGCCAGAGCTAAGTGTGGCTGAATTGAGTGCGGCCATGCCGCGAACAGTGCTGGTGATAGATTGCGGTAGGAGCCTTCCCGGATCAGAACAATGGGAACGGAAGTGGGGAGGCATTGAGCCTGACGAGGTAGTGATTGTTAGCGCGATGACGGTATCTGGTTTAGCCGGTGCCAAAGATGCGCGCTACTGCGTAGAAGACGCAGGGTGGGGCACAGGCTTTCATGTCATTCGCCAGATACCTCACGCAGCAACAACTGCCACCATGGCCATGGTTTTACTGGGCCAGCGCCCAACGTGCGAATGGAATATAGATGCAGACATGGTGTGTGACCTAGACCGAGGAGCGCTCAGTCTACAGCGGGGTAGTTTGTCCAAGGCTGCGCGCGCTATCGCCGATGCCATTGTGGATTCCCAAACTAATCACGTCGTGAACCTGAGCGACATTCTGGGCGAAAGAAATGTCGCATGAGTGTCCGCACCACAATAAAGAAATACTTTGGAGCGAGTGCATATCAAAACCTTGGAGCATCACGGTACTCAGCGAAATTCACCACAGAAGATAAAAGTGGTGTCCTCGGCACGGAGTTGTCCGTGGGAGGCGCTGATTCGTTAAAAGATAAGGTCGGCGATGAGCCGTTGACAGACCTCATTCGTCTCGAACTGGCGCGTCGGGGAACCGTTGAACCGCAATTGGAAGACATCACTGATGCGTTAAGCAGTTTGCACGATACGCACCCCGGCTCCGGCAGTGCTTCATACGGCAAAACCCAACCAGTTCACAGTGGTGTCGGGGACAGTGCGTTATTGGAACGAGCGCGCCAAATTGAAAAAGATCTGTCAGGGCTTGGTCCCGTCATTGATTGGTTAAGCGAACCACAAGTCACCGATGTGCTGATTAATCCCAATGGAGATGTTGCGGTGGATCGCGGTGCAGGAGTAGAAATCTGTGCCCGACGGCAATTTACTCCGGGGCAATTGAGGCACCTGGCGGTCAATCTGGCGGCGCAATGTGGTTCACGTCTGGATGATGCATGTCCGTTTGCAGATGGCATTCTCACCAAACTTCCTCACGGTGTGTGGGCCGACGGTATCCGTGTGCACGTAGCGTTATCTCCACCGATCTGGGGAGGAGCTAGCGTGTCCCTGCGTGTTCTCACCCGAGGTATGCACAGTCTCGAAGCCCTAGTTCAGTCAGGCTTCGCCGCGCCAGATGTGGAAAAAGCATTAAGGGCAATCGTGGCGTCGAGGAAGAATATCCTCATCAGTGGAGGGACAGGAACGGGAAAAACTACCCTGCTCGCCGCTTTGATGGAATGCTTCCGCCCCAGCGAACGCACAATTGTGGTGGAGGATACATCCGAGCTTATGCCCACGCACGCACACATCCTCAAGATGCAAACGCGGCGCGCTAATGCCGAAGGTAAAGGTGCCATCGACATGCGCGAACTCATTAAACAAAGCCTGCGCATGCGTCCGGACAGAATTGTGGTTGGCGAAGTGCGGGGAGCCGAAATCTCTGACTTACTCGTCGCATTCAATACTGGTCATGCTGGTAGTGCAGGAACTCTACATGCTAATAGTGCCCAGGCAGTGCCTGGTCGGCTACTGGCGCTAGGGGCTATGGCGGGAATGACAGAGCAGGCAGTCGCTTATCAAGCAGTAGATGGTATCGATTACCTCCTCCATGTCGAACGTAATTCGCAGGGGAGGCATGTGGCTCAGATTAGCACCTTAGAACGAGAGGGCAGAGAAATGAGAGTGCAGCCGCTGTGGCCAGAGGACAGTACTAGACGCTGGACAGAATTTTTAGAAACAATGGTGCCTACACATGCATCCCATGCCCCGCCACTATCTGTAGGGGGAGGCTCATGATGAACGCAGTGGTGTGGGCAGGGGTGGTGGCCATGTTGCTTGGGACTGCGACTGTAGTTATTCGCCGCATTATCGACATGGCACGCGGAGCGCAGCAGATTGAGCACATACGTGACTTTGTGGATGCAGTAGCACGCGAAGTATGGGCTGGAGCACATATCGAAACCGCGGTGGAACATGCTACGGAATTCATGGATGATGCGGAACTCGTTGATAACGTCACTGTAAGTTTGAGCCGAGTTCGGCTAGGAGAACCCGTGGATGCTGTAGCGGACAATGCTCAGCCGCCAATGGACCGCTTTTACCGTCTATGGGCAATGTCTCATACACGCGGATTGGGCCTCGCGGAACTATCTGAACGCTACGTAGATGACCTCGACGCTCAGATCGCATGCAGACAAAAAGCGCGCAGCGCGATGGCAGGTGCTCGACTAACCATGATCATTCTTTTAAGCATGCCAATTGGTGCTGTAATACTTGGTCAATCCATGGGTATGGGATGCGCTACATTATTGCTGTTTAGCCCGTTAGGCAACGCGTTACTTCTGGTTGGAACCACGTTAGCTTGTGGGGGCATGCTTTGGGTTGAAGTTCTCACAGTGACAGTTCTCGGCGGTGTGGGTGGCAGGGCAGGGCCTCGGCAGAACGATGCTGAAGAAAATCCATTAGATGCTGCAAGATGTTGCGACGTTTTCGCTGGCGCACTCGATGCTGGATTACCGACAGGTGAGGCCTGGTCGGTAGCAGCGCACGGCACATCGGAAGAAAAACAACTGGTATCCGCGCTTCTAGCATTGGGGGCAGGGGAAAGAGCATGGGATGGCCTAGCCAGGGACCCGCACTATGGTCCGGTCGCTCGTCAGGCATCGCAGCAAGCCAGGTCAGGTACGGTGCTATCCCACGGTGCACGTATACAAGCGGCACGTCTACGCAGACTTGCCGCGGACCAGACACAAGCTGGTGCGGAGAGAGTGCTAGTAGTGATTGCCGCACCACTGACGCTGTGTTTTCTGCCAGCTTTTGTACTTGTGGGATTAATCCCATTGGTCATAGGCCTGGCGGGAATATAAAAGACAAAACCGAGATGTTGACGAATGCGAACGTTGACATCGAAAAGCATCTGCATGTCACGGATGCTTCATACTAGGAGGGGATTTTTTATGACATTGACTAATCATTCAGAACAGACGGCTGGGGTAAGTCCGCTGACGCAGGCGATGCACTACGCCAACCGGGGTCAGACGTGGCTTTCAGAAGTCATGGCCAAAATTGTGCAGCAAATTTCAGCTCATTACGAGGATGAACGGGGTATGTCCACCATTGAATACGCGTTGGGATGCGTGGCAGCCGCTGCGTTAGGCGCCCTGCTTTACACGGTGGTGACTTCCGATTCGGTGGAAAATGCACTAAGCGGTATCTTTGAGCGCGCCTTGAACGAGGGAGGTTAAAAGGTGAACACCGTCGAAGCCAGCATGGTGTTCACAGCGCTGGCAGCCACGGTTGGCATACTTCTCGGCGGCTTTAGCACTGTCGCCACGCGTTCGACGGTGGAGTCTCTTGCCCGGGATGCGGCACGAATTGAGGCTCTCGGGGGTGACGGTGCGGCGTATGTCCGAACCCGAAGTCCCGAAGCGAGAGTAGGAAAACAGGCCGTTAATATTGCAGGTCAGCAGGCTATAGAAGTTCGAGTGAGCCACAAAGCAGTGATGTTTGATGTAACAGCTCACGCTACCGTGATCGCCGAGCCGAGCCAATAATTCAAGATGGTAGCTAGGAAGAACAGTGAGCACAGTTTTCGGCGTTTCATGCGTCTTGTCCGTCATCGCTGTGGCAGGGACAGTTGCTATGGGCACTGAACTACTTCTCCATGAACAACGAGCTGAGGTAGCAGCTGATATTGCAGCGATCTCAGCGGCAACTGCGCACGCCTACGGTAATGGTGAGGCGTGCGTGGTGGCGGAATCCTTTGTACACGCCAATGGTGCCCACATGGATGATTGCAGAGTTGATGGAGACGATGTCAGCGTCAATGTAACGGTAGGTATTCGACACGCCCACGCGGTCGCCGGACCCGTCGAGTAACGGGGAATGCACGTACCTAGGTGTCTACTGAGTTTTACGCACAAGCTACACCACGGAGGAACCGGAGATGGAGGACGTCGGTGGTTTTTGTGTAAAAATCTCGTGCAGGAATGGGGTGGAGTCCTTCATGGAGGCAAGCACCGTCCCACTGTGATCAGTGGGATACCAGTGGACGTCTACGCGGAGATTCCGTTTCTTGGCGTCACCGATGAACTGGTGAGCCACATGTCGGAGTTCAAGACCACCCCGATGGGAGAGGGCACATCGATATCTGTGAGACCGTGACCAAGAAATACAGGTTTGTCATAACCACTCGTGGGAGTCGACATAAAATCTCGAAGGGCGGTGGCTAAACCAGGAACATCGCGCAAAGGCTTGCGGAACGCACGGGCGACATTCACGCCCTTAACCACGGCTGCTGTTTGATCGTTGCAGGACTTCTTGGCTGCGGCAATCATCTGGCGACCTTCATCCGTCAGCGCAGAATTTAGGTCAACTTCGGGATGAGCTTCCTGAAACGCAGCAAGGATATATAGCGAATATACGGACAGTCCACTTGGGAGGGGAACGGGTGGGAAAGTAGGCCCTGCGGCTAGGACGATTTCCTCAATGTATGCAGGTGCTCCAGTGGCAACTGCACCTCGGTAATCGAGACCAGCATCGGCGCTGCGTTTTGTAGCGCTGAGAGCAACGTGCAACGCGCTGCCGCCGCCTTGGGATTGCCCGATGACTGCCCACTTTTTGCTGAGCTCTTGTCCTTCCTCTAGCTCGCGAGAAGCAATGACGGAATCCACCACATTAGCCGCGTTGACCTTTCCATTGAGATAGCTATGCATACCGGGAGAGCCAAGTCCAACATAGTCCGTCGCTACGATCGCATAGCCTTCCTCAAGCCAGTGGATTAAGTACTTGTGGTCGCGTTCTCCCTGAGGATTCATACTTGGCGTGCACTGGTCCCCCAAACCCACAGTGCCGTGTGCCCACGCCAGTACTGGCCAGCCTCCCTTGGGAGCTGGTCCTTTGGGGAGAAACAAGCTCGCTGTCGATGCCGCCACCTCGCCGTGTTGATTTACCGTGGAGTATGAAAAACGTTGTTGAACAGCGGCGGAACTTAAGCCAACGGATGGGTCTAAAGAAACCTCGTTCATGGCTTTGCCCGTCTCTGCTGGAGGGGTTCCCACCACCAGCCCAGAATCCACGGGAGTACCGCCATAGTCCGGTAGAGGGTGAGGAGCCTCACCCAAATCCACTGCGGACGCAGGGGTGACGTCCGCAAATGATCCGATAACGTCCGACGACTGGGCATGAGCCGGAGCAGCTTCAGCGGCCAGACTTCCACCCACTAATGCCACCGATCCGAGAAACGCTACGGCATGACGTAGCGATGACGCACTGGTTTTAACCCTGGTGGTTAAGGCAGTTTTAAGGCAAGAAAAAGGTAAAAGAGTCACGAGTAGCCTCCACAATGTTCTAAGTGAAAACTATATGTTCTCTGCACCGCTGAATGCACGTTTTTGCTTTTCATGTCGCAGCGTATACATCTACTGCGCACATCTATGCCGCGTATCTCATCCGCGTATCTCATCCGCGGTCTGGGGTACACACTCACCTCATGTCGTACTGCACGCATCTGCCAGCATGCGGAGGATTGATACAGCTCCTGCCTTAAACAACGGCTCGTTGCCATTGCCGCATTTGGGGGACTGGATACAGGAAGGGCAGCCCGATTCGCATTCACAGGATTCCACGGCATCAGCTGTAGCTTTCATCCATGCTCCAAATGTGTGAAAACCTCGTTCGGAAAACCCTGCACCACCGGTGTAACCGTCGTAGACAAAGATCGTAGGAAGCCCCGTGTCTGCGTGATGCACCGTGGAGACACCCCCAATATCCCAGCGATCACAAGTCGCAAATAAAGGGAGTAGGCCAATAGCTGCATGCTCTGCCGCGTGTAATGCGCCGGGCCATGTCGGTTCCACCAACCCAAGATCGAGAAGCACGTCCGGTTCTATGGTGTAGGCCACGGCGCGGGTGAACAGTCTCACTGGCGGAGCTTCTAACGGAACAGTCTCAAGGATTTCGCCACTCGGCAGTCGCTTCACGAAGGAGTGCACTTTGTGCGAAACTTCGACGTCCACGTCAGCGAGCCAGACGCCATCCATGAGTTTGCGCGTGGATCTTGTTCGGCGAAGCTGGATATCCGTGTCCCGACGTACGCGAGTGGTGTATTCGGGCATGTCGGCGTGAACCCAGGCCACCGCCTCGTCAAGGTTCAGCTCATCCACAACATACGTCTCAGATTGGTGCATGTAGACAGCCCCGGTGTGGACATCGCTTACGGCACGGCTGGCATCCACAGTGCCGAGTACCCGCCCGTCGTTCTTGTCCACAATCACCACATGTTCGGCCGCGCCGCCTCTTACCGTGATGCGCGCATGGACATGAGCCGCAGTCTGTAAATTTGCAAAGATGCCCCGGGGTCGGCGTTTCAGGGAGCCCTGACTCAGCAGATCCTGCACGACTTTTTCTCCGCCCCAGCTGCTCACTTCTGCGTCGGATAGGGGCTTCTCAGCGGCGGCACAGACGAGATGGTCGGCTAATACGTATGGATTAGAGGGGTCGAAAACTGTGTTCTCTACTGGTTTTTCCAATAACGCCTCGGGGTGATGCACCAGGTAGGTATCCATTGGGTCATCAGCGCCGATGAAGAGGACAAGCGAACCTTGGCCTCGCCGACCGGCGCGTCCAGCCTGTTGCCGAAAACTAGCGATCGTTCCCGGAAAACCGCAGCTCAATACGGTATCGAGCCCGCCTACATCAATACCTAATTCCAACGCATTGGTACTGGCCATTCCCAACAGTTCACCCTCGTCGAGCTGCCGTTCCAATTTACGTCGATCCTCAGGGGTGTAACCAGCTCGGTATGCCGCAACGCGCCGGGAATCGTCAGGTCGTCCCATCGCCCCTAGTTGTTCGGCGGCGCCCATCGCTACTACTTCCGCACCTCGGCGCGAACGCACGAAGGTCAGAGTTCGCGCACCTGCTGCGATGATCCTGCCCATGATCTCTGCGGCCTCTGTGTTGGCCGCACGTCGTACCGGAGCACCGTGTTCGCCCGTGGCATCAGGAAGGAATCCCGGTTCCCATAAGGCAATCGTCCTCTCCCCGGAGGGAGAGCCGTCTTTCGTTACCGCCACGATGTCCCGGCGACCGCTTAATCGCTGTGCATGTGCTGCAGGGTCAACGCTCGTTGCCGATGCAAATATCACCACCGGGGGGTGGGTTGCCAGTCGTAGCAATCTTCTCATTACAAGCGAGGTGTGGGCCCCAAATACACCTCGATACACGTGGCATTCGTCCACAATCACGTATTTCAGGGTTTTGAGCAGGCGTGTCCAAGCACTCGGATTTCCCAAGATGGAGGCATGCAGCATGTCAGGGTTAGTGACGATGATCCGTGCTTGCTCCCGGATGATCCGACGAGTCTCGGTGGGAGTATCGCCGTCGTAGGTGGCGACCATGATGTTTTTCAGCGCATGTGTCTCCGCGCACATCCTCGCTAGAGACGCCCGTTGGTCCTGGGCGAGAGCTTTTGTTGGTGAGATATATAGCGCTGTGGCGGAGCTATGGGCGTCGGAGGCTAGGGCGGAGAGGACTGGAAGCTGATAACCCAAACTTTTTCCGGAGGCGGTAGACGTTGCCACGATGACATCCTGACCGTTCCAGGCATGCTCGGCAGTGGCTATTTGATGACACCAGGGGTGGGTAATGCCTTCGTTGGCTAAGAAGGCTATGAGATCCGGATGGACCCAATCTGGCCATTGCGCCGGGATGGAACTGCGCGCTGGTTCATGCCGAACATGGGTCAGTGTGCTGCGAGGCATGGCGGCGACCAGGGAATCGAGTAGTTCGTCACCGAAGGTAGGGCGTGGGCTGGAAGAGCAGGTGGTCATGGTGTGTTAAGGGTGGGAGTTGCTGTGTACGGAGAGGTATCACGGACATGGAAGAGCGGGGGTTATGATAATTACAGCAGCTTAATCGACGCCTGAGACTGAAGGTTATCGGCAGATTATCGACGCACAGGAACCTCTGTTGGCAGCGCTCTCACCAGCCCAAAAGGGTGCTCTTTAAGACTTATTTTTACTTTCCTTCCCTAAAATGTTGTGAACCGTGGCACACTGGTGGCTAATCGCATATATAAGGAGCAGACATGGCACAGGGAACCGTGAAGTGGTTCAACGCGGAGAAGGGCTTTGGCTTTATCGCCCCAGATGATGGCTCTAAGGATATTTTTGTTCACTACTCAGAGATCAAAGGTAGTGGCTTCCGCACTCTGGAAGAGGATCAGAAGGTGGAGTTCGAGGTGGGTGAATCCGACAAGGGGCTTCAGGCACAAAATGTCGTGGCACTGTAGAGCCTAGTGGCAAAGTGAGTGCACCCTCGGGAATGCACCCTCTCCCCGCCACGGCTGCGCATCGGTTAAAGTGCAGCGTCGTGGCGGTTTTTCATGAGCGTTGTGAGGGGTATGTGGTGGCGTCGACAGGGGAGAAAACAGCGCCCGACACCACACCGGATTAGTGATGATTAACGGTGGGTTATGTAGAGTCCCTTAGAACTGGTGATATAAACCATTTTGGTGAGCGACCACGCTGTGCAGAGATGACCACTCTGTGTAGAGATAGTCATGCTGTACAGAAGTAGAGATAGTTGTGCTGTGCAGAGATGACCGCCCGTGTAGTGACGGTCACCCTGCGCAACACGCAACTTCGTATAGAGAGCAAGAATTAAGGAAGAGTGATCCACGCCCATGGCACAAAATGACGTGAAACGTCTGGTGATCGTTGAGTCCGCAACGAAGGCAAAGAAGATTGCTCCGTACCTTGGCCCTAACTACATCGTGGAAGCATCGGTGGGCCACATTCGTGATCTGCCGCGCGGGGCTGCCGATGTTCCAGCGAAATACAAGAAAGAACCATGGGCTCGCCTCGGTGTAAACGTGGATTCTGATTTCCAACCTCTCTACGTGGTCAGCCCGGACAAGAAGAAGAAGGTCGCTGACCTTAAAGCCAAGCTCAAGCAAGTGGATGAGCTGTACCTCGCGACTGACCCCGACCGTGAAGGCGAAGCTATTGCCTGGCACTTGTTGGAAGTGCTGAAGCCGAAAGTCCCTGTGCGCCGCATGGTATTCCACGAGATCACTAAGCCGGCTATTCTCGCTGCGGCGGAAGATACTCGTGAGCTGGACTACGACCTGGTGGATGCGCAAGAGGCGCGGCGCGTGTTGGATCGCCTCTATGGCTACGAAGTCTCGCCCGTGTTGTGGAAGAAAGTCATGCCGCGTCTATCAGCAGGTCGCGTGCAATCAGTGGCGACTCGAGTGATCGTTGAACGTGAGCGCGAGCGTATGGCTTTCGTCTCCGCGGAGTACTGGGATCTCACGGCTCAGATGTATGTGCCGGAGGGACAGCCGGACAACTTCGCGGCGAAATTGGCGAGTGTGGATGGCAAGAAGATCGCCCAGGGACGTGATTTTGGTGACGACGGTACGCTCAAGGGTGAGGCTTTGGTTCTGGATGAGGAGCGTGCGCGCGACCTCGCCGATGGCCTGATCGGAACCTCCATGCAGGTCACGAGTGTGGAGGAGAAGCCGTACACCCGCCGGCCTTATCCACCGTTTATGACGTCCACCCTGCAGCAGGAGGCCGGCCGTAAGCTTCGTTTTACTTCGGAACGAACGATGCGCATCGCTCAGCGTTTGTACGAAAACGGTCACATCACCTATATGCGTACGGATTCCACGACCTTATCGAAGGCGGGTATCGACGCCGCTCGGAAGCAAGCTCGCGAGCTCTATGGTGACAAGTATGTGGCAGATGCTCCGCGCCAATACAACCGCAAGGTGAAGAATTCCCAGGAGGCTCACGAAGCGATTCGCCCAGCGGGTGAGGAGTTCGCAACGCCGGGTCAGCTGTCTAGTCAATTGGATGCTGAAGAGTTCAAACTCTATGAGTTGATCTGGCAACGCACTGTTTCCTCGCAGATGGCTGATGCACGTGGTACGTCGATGAAGGTCACGGTGTCCGGCGCGGCAGCAGGGGGAGAGGTATGTGAGTTCACCGCGACGGGCCGTACAGTGACTTTCCAGGGCTTCCTGAAGGCATATGTTGAGGTTTCGCAGCTCTCCGATGGTCGTGATGTGGCTGACAATGCGGAGAAGCGCCTTCCAGTGCTGGCCAAAGGCGATGACTTGTCCGCTTCTGATGTGACGGCTGATGGGCATGCCACCACCCCTCCTGCTCGCTACAACGAAGCTAGTTTGGTGAAGCGGATGGAGGAGTTAGGCATTGGTCGCCCGTCCACTTACGCCTCCATCATTCGCACTATCCAGGATCGTGGTTACGTGTTCTCACGCGGCAATGCTCTCGTGCCGTCGTGGGTGGCGTTTGCTGTAGTTGGTTTGTTGGAGCAGAATTTCGGTTCTCTGGTGGACTATGATTTCACCTCCGCGATGGAGGATGAGCTGGATGCGATCGCGGAGGGGCGAGAGTCACGCGCCGAGTGGCTGAAGGGTTTCTACTTTGGTGACACGAGCTCTGATGCGGCAGGCGTGGGTAAGGAAGTTCACCGGCTCGGCGGCCTCAAGAATATTGTGGGCGACAACCTGGAACAGATAGATGCTCGCCGTGTGAACTCGCTGCATCTTTTTGACGATGCCAATGGCATCCCGATCGTGGTCCGAGTTGGCCGCTATGGTCCGTACTTGGAACGCATACTTCCCCCTGAAGACGGCGGTGAGCCTGAGGTTCAGCGTGCTAATTTGCCGGAGTCAATGACTCCTGACGAGTTGTCTGTGGACGTGGCAGAAAAGCTTTTTGCGACGCCACAAAGTGGACGTGAGCTGGGCATTAACCCGGAGTCAGGTCGCATGATTGTCGCTCGTGAGGGACGTTATGGCCCCTATGTGACCGAGCTGCTGGGCGAGGACGAGGAGTCCCGGGTCGCCGCCGAGGCCGAAGCTATGTGGGAGGCTGAGCGCGATGAGTTGGATGCGCAACGCGCTGGGGAGGGGAAGAAACCCCTGTCGCGGGAGACTAAGACGGCTCAGAATCAAAAGGCGAAGCGCATCAAAGACATTGTGGAAGAAACGCTCAAGCCAAAAACCGCGAGCCTATTTTCTACGATGGAGCCGGCGACGGTCACTCTTGACGAGGCGTTGAAGTTGATGAGTTTGCCGCGTGAGGTGGGAGTGGATCCGTCCGATGGGGAACTCATTACGGCTCAGAATGGGCGGTATGGTCCGTATCTGAAGAAGGGTAATGATTCTCGGTCGTTGGCCAGCGAGGATCAGATCTTCTCTATCACTTTGGATGAGGCTCGACGCATTTATGCAGAACCTAAGCGCCGCGGTCGCGCGGCGGCGAAGCCTCCGCTGAAACAATTGGGCGACAACGATGTGTCCGGCAAGCCAATGTCGGTGAAGGACGGCCGTTTTGGGCCGTACGTCACCGACGGGGTGACGAATGCGTCGCTGCGTAAGGGTGATACGCCGGAGACGTTGACGGATGCTCGCGCAAACGAGTTGCTCTCGGAGCGTCGTGCCAAAGAGGCGGCAGACGGAGATCAGGAGGCGAAATCCAACCGTCAAGCTGGAAAGAAGGCCACCAAGAAGGCCACCAAGAAGGCCGCCAAGAAAGCCACGAAAAAGACCGCGGGAAAGACCACAAAGAAAGCTACGAAGAAGTCGGCTGGTCGAAATCTCACGACGCGGACGGTGAAAGCTACACGCGGTTAGAGGCGGACGACAGAGGTCCTACACCGTGAGATCTAGACGGTGAGGGCTACGCGCGATTCGATGTACGCACTCGATAGTGCAGGTACACCGAAATATTGGTGAAAATTTTTAGGGAATTCTGGCTAAGTCGGTCATACGATGGGCTCCTAACCGATAGCGTCATAGTGAGTGGTATAAATCACACTCACTAGTGTTGTGTATCACACTAAGGAGCATTCATGGCAACGAGCCGAGAACACAACCAACCGTCGTTTACGGTCGTATCAATCGCCACGAATCTTCCAGGGCCGACAGCGGCAAAGAGATTCTGTGAGCTAGGCGCTGAGGTCATCAAGGTAGAACCACCTAGCGGTGATCCGATGCGCCTATACAACGAGCCGTATTACACAGTCCTTGCTGAGGGACAACAGATCCTCACGTTGGATCTCAAATCCCCATCGGGCATGACAGAACTCCATCGCCTTTTATCCGGCGCCGACATTTTCCTCACCTCACATCGAACGGGAGCGCTTACACGCCTTGGTTTGGCGTGGGATGAGCTGCATGCTCAGCACCCCAGACTGTCTCAGGTAGCGATCGTCGGTCACGGGGATGGCGAGGGCAACATCGCTGGTCACGACCTCACGTACCAGGCTCATGCCGGCACACTCACTCCACCGCAGTTGCCCACTATTCCCGTCGCAGATATGGCGGGATCGGAACGTGCTGTCAGTGAAGGTATGGCGGCACTATGGGAAACACAGATAACCGGAGAGGGAACCTTCCGCGAAGTTGCCTTAGCTGATATGGCAGAAGAATTTGGAGCCCCTGCCTACTATGGATTGTCCAATCCTGGCAGTCTTCTCGGTGGGGGTTTGCCACATTACGGCCTCTACGAAGCTGCCGACGGAGGGTGGGTGGCTATAGCGCTGCTGGAGCCACACTTCCTGGACAAAGCTACTCAATTGCTGGATATCAGCGGCAGCAAAGAGGACTACCGTACAGTCATTGCGACCAAGACGGCAGCTGAATGGGAGAGGTGGGCACGAGAACACAGCCTGCCCATTGCTGCGGTACGTGAAGCCGGGTAATTGCTGCGTCGATCATCAGAGAACAACGCAGCCTACCTCGCTATAAACCATTCGACACAGCGCAGTGCACCATTACAACGCGGACAACCACAACACCCACAACGACAAGCCATAAGGACACCAACCACATGTCTCAACTAGATGATTACACCTCCCCATGGATGAACGACGAGCTCAAGGCGCTGCGTGAACTGGCGCGAGACTTCTTTGAACGTGAATCCGTCCCTAACCAAGAACGCTTCGCAAAGAACAAACAGGTTGACCGCGACTTTTGGAATAAAGCCGGTGAACAGGGACTGCTGTGTCTGTCCATGCCGGAAGAATACGGCGGTGGTGGCGGAACCTTCGCGCATGATGCGGTGGTGCTGGAGGAACAAGCATACGTTTTCGACTCATCCTTCGGTAACCATGTGCATTCAGTGATCACCGCGCCATACTTCAACCACTACGGTACCGAGGAGCAAAAGAAGTACTATCTGCCCAAACTCGCTAGTGGTGAAATGGTCGCCGCCATTGCCATGACAGAGCCTGGGACAGGATCGGATCTCCAAGGCGTGAAAACCACAGCCGTGGCGGATGGTGATGAATGGGTTATCAACGGCTCCAAGACCTTCATCACCAATGGCACTCATGCGGATGTGATTGTTGTTGTGTGCCGTACAGGTGGGGTGGACGTTCCGGGGCATCAGGCGCTGAGCCTCATCATTGTGGAAACCAAGGATCTCACGGGGTTCGAACGCGGTCGCATCTTGGACAAAGTAGGGCAAAAGGGTCAAGATACCCGCGAGCTATTCTTCGATGACGTGCGCGTACCGAAGGCAAACCTCCTGGGCGGAGAAGGCCGTGGTTTCTACCAGCTGATGGAGCAACTACCGCAGGAGCGTCTGTCTGTTGCCGTGGCTGCGGTGGCTAATGCGGAGGCAGCACTGAAGGAAACTATTACGTATGTGAAGCAGCGTAAAGCGTTCGGGAAGACCATTTTCGATTTCCAGAACACCCGTTTCGAACTGGCCGAATGCATGACTGACATCATGGCCGTGCGCACGTACATTGACTATTGCATCCAACAGCACGTGGACGGCAAGTTGACGGCTGCCGGCGCCTCTGGTGCGAAGTACCTCGCCACAGACAAGCAATGCGAGGTCATCGACCGTTGCTTGCAACTTCACGGCGGCTACGGGTACATGCTGGAATATCCAATTGGCCGTGCGTACCAGGATGCTCGCGTCATGCGAATCTATGCCGGCACGAATGAGATCATGAAGGAGCTCATCGCCCGTTCTCTGTAGCGTCCGCGGACTCGACCTCGGTTTCTTCTTCGGCCATGGTTTTGCGGGTCGGCCGCGCCAGTTGCGTCATCTCCCGGCGCCCGCGGAGCTCCACGGATTTCAGCATGGTCCAACGAGCCTGCTCGGCTTCGTTGGCTTCCCGCACCGTCGCGGCAGATGTGAGGCAGCGGCCTGGAGTGTTCTTTGCCAGGTCGGTGAGGCGTGCTGCTTGGTTTACTGCGTCGCCAATGACGGTGTACTCGAAGCGATCGCGTGCACCGATGTGACCAGCAACTACTGAGCCTGCGGCCACCCCAATACCCGCCTCGAATTCCATGCCTTGCAATTCTTCGCGAAGTTCACGGGCGGCAGCCAGCGCGTGACCGGCAACATCGTCAAGAGGTAGCGGGGCGCCGAAAACGGCCAAGGCTGCGTCGCCCTCAAACTTATTGATGATGCCCTTGTTGCGGTGAACTCCCTCGACCACGCGGTCGAAGAAATCGTTCAGTGCCTTCACCACATGTTGCGGTGCCTTTTGGGTGGCGAAGCCGGTGGAACCAATCACGTCCACAAACAGCACCGCGACTTGCCGTGATTCTCCACCGAGTTCGGGCTTCTCCTCCAATGCGCGGCGAGCAACTTCCGTACCTACGTAGCGGCCAAACAGATCGCTCACCCGCTGACGCTCCCGCAGGCCGCGCATCATCTCGTTGAATCCGGCCTGCAGAACACCGATTTCGGAAGAGTCATAGATACGCACGTGGGTATCCGTTTCGCCACGGCGTACGCGGTTGATGGCGTACTGTAGTTCACGGATCGGATCGACTACAGCCATGGAATACAGGCGCGTGCCGGCGAAACCGGTGAGTAGCATCGTCACGGATAAGGCGATGAGAGCGGGGAGAATATCGTTCGCGTCCCCAGGGAAAAAATTGCGCGCCTCCGCAAAGAGGAGCAGTAAAATGCCCACAACGGGCACAGCGGAAGTTAGTAACCACGTCACCATCAGGCGCCGCGACATTGGATTCAGATGAGAGTGGTCGGGAGCTCCTCGTTGCAATGCACGGGCAGCCACCGGGCGTACCAAACGCTCGGCTTCCATGTAGGTCATGAGGCATACCATCAGGCCGCCCAGAGACGCAGTGACGCAGACGGTGATCGCCCAATGCGATGAGTACTGTATGGCGACGAAAGTGAAGACCACCACCCCGATCAACCACAGCACTGCGCCCGTGACCGTTTGGAGAGTGGGGATGCGTAGCACGAGGTCACGCACCATATTTGGGTCGTATGCATTCGGTGTTCTCTGCCACCGCAACACTGGCGCGAAGAACACTAATGTCAGCGCTATGCCCGCGAACACTGCAAAGATGAAGTAGCCCACGTAGAGCATGGCTGTGGTTGTATTTGGGCTGGTCAACGCCTGTGCTTCCGGCAGTGGTATGAGGAAACGAAGGAAGGTTGCAACAGCCAGCGCCCCCACCACGTTGGTAGCCAGAACCGACGCTGCGTATAGGGGCCATGAGGTTTTTCCGGCCCAGGCTAAGTAGCGAAGGAACTGAGTCATGACTTTCAGCCTATCGGAGTGCGGTCGTGCCCGTAGATAGGATGGGTGATTGTGAGTGAAGAACTACCTCCGGTATTCGAGATGATCACCGCGGAATCTGTCCGCGATGCGCTAGTGAATGCCGTGAAAGATCCGTCAGCGATGACGCACTCGTGGCTGTTCACCGGTCCTCCGGGAAGTGGCCGCTCGATTGCGGCGAAGGTGTTTGCTACGGCCTTGGTCTGTCCCCATGGTGGATGTGGTGTCTGCGAGCAGTGTCGTAGTGTCACCGCTGGTTCCCACCCGGACATCTTGTGGGTGTCCACGACGGGGGCGGTGATCCCCGTCGATGAGGTGCGCAAGGTCGTGCTTGAGGCTGCGAAATTGCCGGCTGTGGCTCGCTGGCGCGTGGTTGTGATTGAGGATGCCGATCGGCTCAATGAATCCGGCGCTAATGCGTTGCTCAAGTCTGTTGAAGAACCTCCGAAACACACTGTTTTCCTCCTCTGCACGCCGTCGACGGATCCGCAGGATATTGCTATTACGCTGCGTTCTCGCTGCCGCCATGTGTATGTGCCGACTCCCTCTCCGCAGCAGGTGGAGAATGTGCTTTTGTCCGACGCCACGTTGGCTCTTACCGCGGAACAAGCGAAATGGGCAGCTGGCGTTTCCGGAGGGCATATCGGACGTGCGCGAAGGTTGGCGTCGGATGAGAAGGCCAGAGCTAAGCGCGCCACGGCATTACAGCTGCCCACGATGGTGTACGAGCCAGGCGCTGTGTACCGATTTACGGCGGAGTTGGTGGCGAAAGCCACCGAGGAGGCTGCCTCCACAATGGAGGCCAAGGATGCGGCAGAGCGGGCGGAATTGGAGACCTCTCTGGGGATGGGGTCGAAGGGGCGCGGGGTGGCAAAGGCACAACGCGGCGCGGCGGGGCAGATCAAGGCTTTGGAAAAGGAGCAGGAGGCGCGGCGTAAGCGTATGATGCGCGATGCTCTAGATTTGGCTCTGATCGATGTGGCTGGGCTATATCGAGACGCAATGATGGTGGCGGCAGGGGCGGTTGATGGGCAGGGAACCCCCATCGGTGGTTTTCAGCACCCGGATATGGCGGCGACATCGAAGGAATTAGCGCGGAGGAACTCCCCAGAGGCGTTGGTGCGTTGCATTGATGCGGTGGCTGAATGTCGTGACGCTTTACAGCTGAATGTGCGTCCGGAAGTAGCCCTGGATGCGATGGCTGGCCGGCTGCGCGAGTGTTGTGGAGTGGTGTAGCGCGATAACGAGGCTAGGGTTGCTAGATCAGATCGCGGCCCACCACCCCCGTCAGCATTTCCGGGTCCATGTTGGTGCCTTCCCGGATAATGGAAAGCTCGCCCGTTGGTTCCAAGATGATGCATTTCACTTGCTCCAAGCAAGTGATGCCAGAGCGCCGAGCCGCAGCGTAAATGTTTGCCTTGGTGACATGGGCTTTGCGCATGTTTTTTGCCACGAAGCGCCCGTGGGCGACGAGCACAATGGGGTTACCGGATATGGCGTGACGAATGCCGCGGAGATCTTGCACCGCTCCGAAAGCCGCTTCCATACATATGAGCGTGAGGAGGCCTATCACACCAGCTGCCAAAGTCGGGGGATGCCCGATGATGACACGGCCAGCAACGGCACCGAACATGACGATAACCACTGCATCGAAGCTAGCGAGTTTGCCGAGAATACGCGGGCCAAAGATCCTGACAAACACTAGAAACATGAGATAGATAAGGACGCCAGACGCGATGACCAGGGGGATACGCCATGCTTCGATGCCTAACTCCAGACCAATGGTGTCCGCCCAACCGGCTGGTGGAGTCCATTGGACGGCGAGGGTTTCGGCGCCGGTCGACGTGGAGCTGAGGGGTGGCGTGAGGTGGCTCATCGCAGCGCTGATGTCCGGATTCATGTCCTCTAGTTTAGGAGTAATACTTGCCCTCGGGAGCCGGGGCGTGGCGATTGCCACGGTGTTTTGTCTGCAGATAGGAGTGTGCAGTAAGATACCCGCTTGTACATCGTGTACGTTGCCGCTTTAGCTCAGTCGGCAGAGCGTTTCACTCGTAATGAAAAGGTCACGAGTTCGATTCTCGTAAGCGGCTCCAATGAAATACCAGTTTAAGGCCATTTTCTCGCAACTTGAGAAGGTGGCTTTACTTGTGTCAGCCTGCTCTTAGCCCGCTATAGATTCACTACTGCTAGTTTCGCTCTGATCTCGCATTCATCGAAGTGGACACTGCCTTAACCCTGCGATTACCTACATCGCAATCCATCACCCGGACTACATAAGCAGTCTAATCGTCTTGAAGACCAAAAGTAACTCGCCAGATATTGAACTGTGTAGTAATGGGGTAATCGCCTCTGCGCTGTTCGATTAACTCTTGAGCGGTAGCCTTCGTAGTAGAAGCGCCTAGAATTTCTGGGTCAAGTCCTCGACCCGAGAGCTGCTTCCCTTGTTCTCGACCCTCCCTGAAAGCGAGGTAAACAACTTCAGGGGAGAAGCGTTCTGTAACCTCGCCCTCCCAGCCTTCCAGTTCAACCCGCTCGAAAAGGTAATGGGCAGTATCGGAGTCTAGAATTTTAGCCAGCGAGTAAGCCTCCATTTCCGTGCGGGCAAGACCGGCGAATTCTTCACTCAATGACTCGTTGTTTCGCTTGAAGAGAACGAATACCGCGGCAGATTTATTTTTTCTGTTAACAAAGCGCATTATGCTCTGCAAGCTTCTTTGAGCTTCTTTGAATACATTGGAATTAGCATAGGCGTGGAAAGTCTCCCCGTTGCTAACGATAGTTCCTTTGGTGTTGCCGATGAACGTTGTCATCACATCCCCGTTGCACTGGAATTCCACATTTTTCTGCTCCCGCCTTGAAACGTCGCGATTGCCTGAGACTGTAGGTACGCCGGCTTTAAGTGGAGCATCTCGCCACCAGAGATAAAACTTATACTTATGGACAACATCCAGTGGTGGCACCGCAATATTGAACGCAAAGGGTTTTGTACTAACGGTCCGTTTAACCACTTCCTGACTTCATTGTTATGACCACTAGCGGCACCGTTGTGATGGTTGAGCCCAAGGGTGAGCAGCTGAAGAATGATGACTCTAGACGCAAGCTTAAACTCGGCCGAAAGTGGTCGCCCCTGGCTGGAGACAAGTTCCGCTACTACATGGTTTTCCAAGACGGTGTCACCCCACTGGAAGGCGCGTTGAATCGGTCGCAGTTCTTCTCGCTTCTCAAGTAGCTATAGGGCAAAATACGGAGACTTCGCCCGCGGTTCTACGGTGCACAGTAGTCTTGTGCTATGTCTGACTATCCGCATCTGCTTGAGCCCCTTGACCTGGGCTTTACGACTCTTCAGAACCGCGTCATTATGGGTTCTATGCACACGGGCTTGGAAGACTCGTTGCACTACGTGGAGGATCAAGCGGCGTTTTTTGCAGCGCGCGCCTCTGCTGGCTTGTTAATCACTGGTGGCTATGCTCCGTCTCAGACTGGAGTGGTGAAGCCTTTCGGCTCCACAATGACGCACAAGCGGCAGGCCAAGGCTCACCGTACGATCACGGATGCTGTTCACAAAGCCGGAGGTAAAATTGCGCTGCAGTTGCTACACACCGGCCGCTATAACTACGCGCCGTGGAGTGTTTCCGCTTCTGCCATTCGGGCGCCGATTAATCCGTTCACCCCGAAGGCGTTGAGTGACAAAGGCATTCGTAGGGAAATACAGGCCTATGCCCACGCTGCCGCGCTCGCACAAGATGCCGGATACGACGGCGTGGAGATCATGGGATCCGAAGGGTATCTCATTAACCAGTTCCTCGCGCCGCGGACGAACAAGCGTAATGATAAGTGGGGCGGTACTCCGCAGAATCGTCGTCGTTTTGCCACGGAAGTCGTCAAAGCTGTCCGGGCGGCTGTGGGGGAAAACTTCATCATCGTGTTCCGGCTGTCGATGATCGATCTCGTCCCGGAAGGCCAGGCACCGGAAGAGATCATTGCTTTGGCGCGCGAGATTCAGGATGCGGGAGCCACGATCATCAATTCCGGCATTGGTTGGCATGAAGCTCGCGTTCCCACGATTGTCACCAGTGTGCCGCGAGCAGCCTTTGTAGATGTCACGGCGGAGATTCGAAAATCGGTGGATATTCCAGTGGTGGCGTCGAACCGAATTAATACCCCGGAGATGGGCGAGGAGATTCTGGCCAATGACAAGGCTGATCTGATCTCTATGGCGCGTCCATTTCTGGCCGACCCGGATTTTGTGACGAAAGCTGCGGAAGGGCGGGCGGATGCCATCAATACTTGTATTGCCTGCAACCAGGCGTGCCTTGACCACGCTTTTGAGAACAAGCGTGCCTCGTGTCTGGTGAATCCTCGTGCGTGTCATGAACGCGAGCTAGTTCTTCTTCCTTCTCCTATCCGACGCACAGTCGCCGTTGTCGGTGCTGGTCCGGCCGGCCTGGCAGCGGCCGTATCCGCGGCTGAGCGCAACTTTGATGTCACCGTGTTTGAGGAACGTGACCACATTGGTGGCCAATTTGCTTTGGCAATGCAGATCCCGGGCAAGGAGGAGTTTAAGGAAACCATCCGTTACTTCACCACTCGCATGAGAGAGCTGGGAGTAGATGTGCGGATGAACACTCGTGCGGAAGTGGATGATTTACGGGGCTTTGATGACGTCATCATTGCTACAGGCGTGGAGCCACGTGTGCCAGAAATTGAAGGCATCGAGCATGAGAAAGTCATCACCTACGCCGAGTTGCTATCTGGTGAAAAGTCCGCCGGGGATAAGGTGGCGATCATGGGCGCCGGAGGCATTGGCGTGGATGTGGCTGAGTTCTTGGCCTATGAGAATTCCTCACCAGCCGTTGACAGAGAAGAGTGGATGCGGGAATGGGGAGTGGATGCCAACAACCGTGGCGGTTTGACCACTCCCGTTGTGGAAAAGGCGCGCCGGGAGATTCACCTGTTACAGCGCAAATCCAGCCATATCGGTAAGGGGCTGAATAAGACCTCCGGCTGGGTCCACCGCGCGTCTATCACGATGAAGGGTGTGCATCAGTGGACTGGTGTTCGCTATGACAGGATTGACGATGCAGGTTTGCATATCACTCACGATGGCCAGCAACGAGTTCTGGATGTAGACACCATTGTGTTGTGCACGGGTCAGGAGTCAGTGCGTTCTCTCTATGATCAGGCAGAAGCTGCCGGCGTGACGACTCACATTATTGGTGGCGCGGACGTTGCCGCTGAGCTTGACGCCAAACGCGCAATTCGGCAGGCAACCGAGGTTGTGGCAGCGATGGAACCCCAAGATGGCGCGCCGAGGGTGGCTCCTCTACCGCTACATCTGCGGCTTCAGAAGAAAGCCCTGGGTGCGATGATGCGCTAGTGCCGGGAAACCCATCGAAGTGACGCCCCAGCCATAGTGACCCGCTAGTGCCGGGAAGGCCGCCCCAGCCATAGTGACGCGCTAGTGCCGGGAAGGCCGTGGAATATGTGAAGGACACCCCGTAGGGTGTCCTTCACTACTGCGTGGAGCTCTAGCGTGGACCCTGAGATGGGTTGCTTTCACACACGGGAGTCATCGCCTCGTATGGCTCCATGAGAGAAAGCTCGCGTAGCTGGGATGGGACACCGAAAGCATCGACGAGGGTTTGTGACCACGGTCCGAGAGAATCGACGAGGTCATTCAAAGCAGCGCGCGCTGCTTTGGTTCGGGTACCGGACAGCAAATTCTGTTCCAGGTACCACGAGGCGTTATCCACGATGAGGGAGAGGAAGTAGACGTCCCGAACCTGTTCGAAAACCTTCTTGCCTTGCAGCGTGGTCAGCTTCGATTCCGCATCCAAGAATGCCTCGAAAATGATGCGATCCACGTGTGCTTCAGCCACGGCCAGCAGATGGTCCTGGGCCTTATCCACCACGTCTGCTGCCTCTTCGACGGAGAGTTTCCGGGCGGGTCGCAGGCGGCGTGCCAGCGACAGCATGAGACGATCCTCACGCTCGGTGAGTAGTTTCACTTGGTTAGCCGGATCAAAGAGGGAGGTTTCTTCCGAGTCTGTAAAGGTGTCCTGCAGATTTTGAATGATGGCATCTGCTGCGGTGCGGCGTCGGAGGAGGGAACCGAAAGAATCTAGGCCAAAGCGCACCATTTCTAGTGGTTTGAGGCCGCCTAGTTCCTTGGCGAACCCTGTCATGAGTTCTTTGCCAGCGAGCTGCATCATGACCACATTGTCGCCTTCGAAGGTGGTGAAGATATCGGAGTCTGCCTTGAGTGTGGTTAGCAGGTTTTCCGACATGTAACCGGCACCGCCGCACGCTTCGCGCATCTCCTGGATGGTGTCCGTAGCGTGACGGGTGTTGGCAGCCTTCAAAGCCGCAGCATGAGCCTCAAGTTCGCGTTGGTCAGCCTGCTCTTCCTTGGACATGTTGGTGGGGTCGGCTCCACGCTTATCCAGTTCGTCCACGCGAGAAATCAGGGTGTTCGTGGCGAATTGCAAGCCATAGGACTTAGCGATTGCAGGAATGAGACGCAGACGGTGCTTGCGGTGCTCGATTAGCTTCTTTTCCGGTAGAGATTCGTCCGAAGCGAATTGGCGACGCAGATTCGCATAGCTCGTTGCGATGTCTAATGCGGTACGCGTGGCTGCACCAGCGGCTGCGCCAACGGTGACACGACCGCGCACGAGGGCACCGAGCATTGTGAAGAACCGGCGGTTCGGATTCTCAATAGGGGAGGAATAGTTACCCTCTTCGTCTACCTCGGCGAAACGGTTCAGCAGGTTTTCCCGTGGTACGCGGTAGTGGTCGAACATGAGGGTGCCGTTGTCCACGCCGATCAGGCCGCCCTTGTGTCCGTGATCGCCCAGGCGCACGCCGTCGATAGGTGAGCCGTCTTCCTCGCGGATGCGTGCCACGATGCAGTGGACGCCCTGGGATTCTTCCACTCCAGGGGTGTAGAGCTGGCAGAACACAGCTGCCCAACGGCCATCGCGTGCGGCGTTACCGATGTAGAACTTCTCGGAAGAAGCCGTCGGCGAGTTGATGATGAATTCTTTGGTCGCCGGATCGTAGTGAGCGGTGGTTTCGATGGATTGCACGTCGGACCCGTGGCCGCGTTCGGTCATGGCGAAGCACCCGAGGGCGCGTAGGTTGATGGTGTCTTTGACAAGCTCATAGTGGCGTTCGGTGCCGAGGTTGCCTACGGCACCGCCCCACAGGCCCCACTGCACGCCGGACTTCACCATGAGGGAGAGGTCGGAGTGACCGAGCATTTCGATAGAGGTCAGTGCTTCTCCGGTTTTGCCGGTGCCTCCTTGCTCTGTACGGAATACACCAGCTGGCAGGCCGGATTCGAGAACCTTGAAGAGGTTTTCGGTGATGCGGGCGCGGGCTTCGTCAAGCGGAAGGCCTGCGACGGGGCGCATGTCTTTGTCATTGAGGATCGCGCGGATGGCATTGCGCGTCTCGGGAAAATTGCCGTCAAGGACGCGTTGGAGGTCATCGGCGACTTCTTTGGCCTGGGCTGGCTCAGGTTGGTTCGACAGGATCTCTGGGGCTTCCCGGCCACCAGCGATTGTGGTAGTTGCCTCGGTTACATTGTTGTCCTGTTGTGTCATGGGTCTCATCCTAGTGCGCGATCCAGTGAAAAGCTCGCCTCGCAAGCAAATTGTTATTTTTATATAGTTCGCCCTGAAGTTTTCAGACCTGGCGTCGCTCACACACACCCAACCAGTTCCCCCGAATTGATCGGAAACAATGGGCAAAAGCAGTGGTTTCTTTTTTGCCCATGGGCGCGAGGTTTAATATTGCCCCCATGCCTAGAGTCGATAATTCCTGGAAGTTGGTTGCATTTGCGCTGCTGGCTGTTGCGTGGGGCGGCAACGAATTCACCCCGATGATGGTCTTCTACAGGGGAGAACAGACCTTCTCTCCCGTCTTCGTAGATTCCCTCCTTGCTAGTTATGCCGTGGGTATTGCTCTTGCCCTCCTTGTTGCTGGTCCGCTCTCAGACCGCTACGGGCGCAAAATTGTCATGCTTCCAGCACCTATCGTCGCTCTCGTTGCTTCTGCTCTGATTGCTGCAGGTGAGACAAACGAGCCGCTGATATTCATCGGGCGTGTGCTCTCTGGTATCTCCATCGGCATGGCTATGACAGCCGGCGGTTCGTGGATTAAGGAACTCTCAACCCCAGCGTTCGATCCCAAGGCCAGCCCCTCGTCTGGAGCAAAGCGAGCTACCATGTCGCTCACCGGGGGTTTTGCTCTGGGAGCCGCAGTGGCTGGAACTCTTGCCCAGTGGGGACCCTACCCAGGTCAGCTGCCGTACATCGTCCACGTCGTTTTGTCGGTCGTTTCCATCGTGGGGCTAATGACTGTTCCCGAGACGCGCCAGAGCGCACACCTCAGGGTGAAAGGGTCCTTCTGGTCTGATTTGAAAACTCCTTCCATGACCCATCCTCGCTTCATCCTCGCGGTTATCCCCGCCGCTCCGTGGGTCTTCGGCTGTGCTGGCGTGTCCTATGCAATCATGCCGTCGTTGGCGCAGGGCACCGTTTCTGCGCCGGTGGCGTTTTCCGCCCTGATCACCGCCATATGTTTAGCGTGTGGCTTTACGATCCAGCAATTTTCACACATCCTGGATAGCCCGTTGAGTGCCCGTGGTCAGCAACTGGGGCTTGTGCTCACCATCATTGGTATGCTCATCGCTACTTGGACCGCGCGGGAAGTGACGATTCTCGGAGTGGTGCTCACCGCCATCGTCCTCGGAGGCGGGTATGGCATGTGCCTAGTATCCGGACTCGGCGAAGTACAGCGCATCGCTGGCCCGAATGACTTGGGTGGTCTCACCGCGATTTTCTACGCCGTGACGTACATTGGCTTCTTCTTCCCGATGCTTCTCACCAAGCTCAATGACTGGTTCACCTACCCACTCATGCTGGGCTTTGGCGTGGTGATGGCTATTCTGGCATTGATCGTGGTCACTGTCTTTTCGAAGAGGTATCTCCCGCAGGAGGCGTGAGTATCTCACGCCTTTCTGGTTCTTTTCTCGGCCTCCCTCCGAGTTTTATCGACGCCGAAACGGTGCCGTCTTACCGGTGCCGTGGACTCTCGAATTCTTGTCGACGCCACGAGCCCCCAGCCCCAAAACCACTAATTGAACAACAACTCCGACCAAGGGTCCGAGCCCCAATCCCAACACTGACCGGGTTTCCGGGGAGGCGTCAATGGTCAACAGGGCGATGGCGGCAGCTGTTGCAGCAACCCAGCCTGTGAGATAGAGCGTGTGCCGATCAGCGGCTAGTGCGGCAGAACCAGAAATCATGAGAAGCGCAGTGGAGCCGGAAGCTACGGTCAGCAGCGCCAAAGACTGTGCAGAGACGATGTAGTCTTCCTTGAAAAAGATCCGCATAATTGGTTGTCCCAGCACCCATGCTGCGCCCCCACCGGCGAAGGCTGTGGTAACAACAGCGGCCATCGGGAGCAAAGAGGCGCGCAGAACGCGTGTGCGATTCTTAGTGAAGTGCACTATCAACGCAGGTTGGAATCTCTGTAAGGGCACCAGGAGCGGAGCACGGGTGAGTGTGACAGCAGTGATTGTGGCCGCGAGAGCCCCAGGGAGAACCGCAGTGTCAGTGGTGAACTTCAATAGGACGGGAAAGCCACTGATGATTATGGCATTCGCGCCGCTTGCGCCCATAGCTTTCAATGAACGTACTGCGAAGGCGCGAGGATTGACGTCGGCAAGTTCAGAGAGCAAACTACGAGTCAGGCCAGAGAAAACTACGAAGAGTAACCACGTGGCTGCGCCGAGGACGGTCATAATTAAATACGCGAGAAGCTGCCAACCCATCCACCAGGCCACAGCGGCAAGGAGCAAACGCACTCCAGAATCCAGTGCGATAAGCCAAGCGAACGTTGACCAGCCCATCACTGCTGACAGTAGACCACAAATGCTTGCCTGGAAGGAATAGGCAAGCAACCCTACGGCCAGCAAGCCCACGCCCCACATCTCATGACCAGGGCTGACAGTATCTGCCCACAACGGGCTGGAGACAAGCGTGAGAAGGAAACTCAACACTGCGAAACCAGCGGTCACACGCATTGGATTAGCGCGATTAGTGTGAGGGAGGGGTGAAGCCGAGACATGAGAGCTGCGAGCGTTCGTTACAGCCCGAGCGGACTCTTGCATGAGCCCGTCGAGCACACCTGTGAGGGCGAAGAATAACCCCCAAAAAACCATGAAGGTCTCATAGTCGGCAGGGGTCAGGGCACGAGCGGCGATGAAGATAATCGCGTAGCCTGCGATGGCAACAAAGACGGTGGCAGCGGAAATAGCGCGCATAGTTACTAAGCCGCGCCCTCCTCAACGCTCGTGCCAGCAGGTAGGGCAGCGCACTCGGTAGCGGTGAGGTGCGCCGGTGGGGTGGAACTGGAACCTGCCGTGATGCCTTCGCGGGCGGGCAGCGGAAACTCAGGCAACGCCGTGCTGTAGACCCACGCTGTGAAAATCTCCCGAGCGTAAAGAGAGGCTTCAGACGCATTTTTGCACATGCGGTACTCGTTCAGCACGCTGGCCACTAGGTTCTCTAGGTCGCGGGTTTCTACCAGTCCCGTCTTATGCTCGGCCGTCCACCGGTGGAGGAGCTCAAAAAATGCTTCATCGCCGAGCACCATGCGTATGGCGTGGACGGTGAGCGCACCACGTTTGTACACGCGGTCGTCGAACATATCCTCCGCTCCTGGATCGGAGAGCAGTAGATCCTGAGGCTTGGACATGAGCTTGTTGTAATGAACCCACGCATGGTGAGAGGCCGGAATGCCTCTGGAACGCTCAAACCACAACCATTCGGCATAACAAGCGAACCCTTCATTGAGCCAAATATCGCGCCACTCAACCAGTCCGACCGAATTTCCGAACCATTGATGGGACAGCTCATGGGCGATGAGCCGTTCCCAGCTCCGTTTGCCGTCTACATGGTTGCAGCCGAACATACTCATCGCTTGTGCCTCTAGGGGAATTTCCATTGCCTCTCCGGTCACCACCACCTCGTACGCAGGAAAAGGGTAGTTTCCGAACATATCGCTATACGCCTCGATCATGGCGGTTTGATCAGCAAAGTCTATGGCGAAGTTTTCGCGGGTTACTTTGGCACCCGGGGTTCCCTCCGGCAACCATGCCGTTACAGGAATTATGCGGCGCCCTACGGTGGCTGGGCGCAATTCCTCTTTGCGGAACGGGCCGACGTACAAAGCCGCTAAATAAGTGGACATTGGATAGTCCACGCGATACTCGCGGGTTACTTTGGCGCCAGCGGGAGTCTCACGCATGAGATCACCGGTGGCAACGGCTGTTACGTCGCGGTGAGTTGTCACGCGAATAACGTAGCGAGCCTTTTCATCGGGGGTGTCATCGCACGGAAACCATGATGGTGCCCCGTTGGGTTGACCGGCAACTAATGCTCCTTCTTCTGTTTCTTCCCATCCGACTTCACCCCAGGGTGATCGCAACGGACGGGGCGTGCCACTGTACTTGATATGCAGATCAAAGGTGAGGTCGGTGGGTAATTGTTTTATGAAACTGAGGTGTAGCTTGTTGTTGCTCTGGCGGAATCGACGCAGTATGAACAGGTCAGGGTCGGTATGCCCATGTGCGGAAATAGTGACTTTTTGAACCCTGAGATTGTTCGCCAGATCCAGCGTGAGTGTCTTGAGTTCGCGGTAATTTTCCACCGACAGGGTCGCTGTGGCAGTTAAGTAATTAGGGCCAGCGTTATAGTCCATGTCCAAGGTATAGGACAGCACGTGAAACCCCAGGTTGTAGTCGATTCCTGTATAAGGATCGCGGGGTCCATTGATGGGGCTTGTGCGTAAAGGACGGGAATTGCTCACACAAGAACCCTACTAGGTGGCGGATGCAGCCGGGCTACTTCGGGGAGGCAAATGCCCCTCGCACGTGCCGGTGACGAGGGGCGGGAGGAACGAGGGTCAAAGCAGTATTTAGGTCAAGGCAGTATTTTATGACCTATGACCCCAGAGAGGCGCCTTGCTCTTTGAAGTTCGGGTCAGCGCTTGCAGTGGGCTTTTGAGCTCCGGTGCCCAACCCGTTAACCAGATCTTTCCAGAAGTAGCGGGTATCGTCCTGCCAGTATCCCCACTGGTGAGTTCCGGTGAATCGGAAGTTGTAGTTGACGCCGATGCCGAGCGTGTCGGTCTTCATTTTCAGCTCGTTAGTGCATCCGTTGGTGGCCATCTCGATTGCACCACCCTCGACGATCACGGTTGCAGATGCGGCCACGTTGCCCTTGACGCGAGGGGAATTGAGCATGTCATGCTCACCGGCTAGGCCGGACCCGTTGGATACGTAGATGTTCTTGGTTCCGCGCAATTGCTCCGCTCCCAGGAGAGCATCGTTATGGCGGGCTGTTGCAGACTGTGGTCCACCCCACATCTCTTCCATGCTGGAGTTGCCACGGTTGAGGGTGATGTTCACGAAAGCCGCACCGTGAGGGCTGGTAGTAGAAGCACAACCGGAAAAGGAACCGACTGCGGCGTACATTCCTGGATTGTGTTCAGCGTAGGCCAGGGAGGTGGTGCCGGACATGGACATACCGGCGATTGCCTTCGTGCTGTTCGCGACCTTGGTGCCGTCTACCTCGAATTTTTCAAAAGCACCGGGCAATTCCTTGGTCATGAAAGTTTCCCACTTTTGCCTGCCGCCGGTCTCACCTTTGCGGTTGACACCCTGCAAACCGGCGTTATCGCCGGTCCAATCGGAGTAGTAGGAGAAAGCCCCGGCCATGGGGATAACGATGTTGGCACCAATGCCTGGAGACTTAACGCCAGTAGTGTTCTTGGAAAGGTTTCCCCCGTAATAGTCAATAATGTCCGTCTGGGCGATCCAGTTCGCGCGCCCCTCTCCGCCGTCGGCACCGTTGAGTAGGTAGAGGGTTGGGGCAGAAGAACGTTTAGTCTTATTTTCAGGCTGGATAAGAACGAGCGGAATCAGACGATCCATAGCTTTGGAATAGGCGGTGACAACCTTGACGTTGTCGTAGCCTCTGGACTGGTAACGCTTGATGATTTCCAGCCAGTTCATAGAGCTGCTGGCATTTTCGTACAAAGTACGGAAATCATCGTTATTGGTGCCAGCGGTCAGTTCGGCACCGATGGAGGCATCCTGAGCCTGAGCTGCAGGAGCGATCAGGGGAGTGGCGGTTGCCGGAGCCAAAACTGCCATCGCAGCGGCAGTTGCGCGGAAAATAGTGCGCTTCATATGGTCAAACCTCAAAGAAAACTCAGCGTTAGTACAGCTATACGGCGGTAAAACTATGGTGCGGTGGGCGTGGTGCGTCATGCTGATTTTTAGCGTTATGAGCAGCAAAAGAGCGCTAGAGGGTCCATAACGTATGCATAACGTTCCAGCTTTATGCGGTGATGATACATGTTGGATCATAAAAAAGTGGAGTATTGCGTAAAGAGACCGCGAGTACATCGCTCTTTCTGAAAAAAGCCCTCATCTTCTATGGTTCCTCCGGAAGGCTCAGGGAATCCTGTGCGCGTCGGGGGAGGTAGACGGAAGGCCTAGGAGAGAAGGCCTAAATAAAACCTTGAGAAGGGGTCTGAAGGGTACATGGTAAGGGGTCTGAAGGGTGGGGAAACTAGTGGGTGTTGGGCGAAGTAGGCGGGCGGTCTAGCGAAACTTGCATAAATATCACTGAAAAACTGTCTCCTTTATGCCAACGATCAATGAATAACTCTCATAACTACCGGCACGGAAGAGTTCGTCACGCGACGTATTAATAGCGTCGCAGAGTCTCTAGGATCCGCTGCCATGCACCCAACCTGGCTCTCACTACGGCTTTTAGTCCCGTTAACGGCTTGCGGTAAATCTGAAAACTAGGGAGGATGTGGCGTCGGAGATCCAAGAAAGGATAGGAAGAACAAGGGGCTGGGGAGACAGCAACCCATTTGGCGCGTACTCTTAGAAACCGTGGCTGAACATTATGATCTAGTAGTACTCGGTGCAGGCCCAGGCGGATACGTGGCAGCGATCCGTGCTTCTCAACTCGGCCTGAAAACCGCCGTCATTGAAAAGCAGTACTGGGGAGGCGTGTGCCTCAACGTCGGATGTATCCCATCGAAGGCGTTGATCCGCAACGCAGAGCTCGCGCACACCATCACCAAGGAAGCCAAAACCTACGGCATCACTGGTGACAATATCTCCATGGACTTCGGAGTTGCGCATAAGCGCTCACGCAAGGTATCCGCGGGAATCGTCAAGGGTGTCCACTACTTGATGAAGAAGAACAAGATCCAAGAGATCAATGGTAAGGGCTCTTTTATAGACGCAAAAACCATCGAAATTACTGAAGGCGATGATGCAGGCAAGAACATCACCTTCGACAACTGCATCATCGCAACCGGTTCCGTGGTGCGCTCCATCCCCGGCGTAGAAATCGGCGGGAATATTGTGTCCTTTGAGGAGCAGATTCTCGACGACAACAAACCTGACTCCATGGTCATCATCGGTGCGGGCGCTATTGGTATGGAGTTTGCTTACGTACTCTCCAACTTCGGAGTGGATGTCACCATCGTGGAGTTTATGGATCGCGTACTGCCAAACGAAGACAAAGATGTCTCCAAGGAAATTGCCAAGCAGTACAAGAAACTCGGCGTTAAGCTCAAGACCGGCTACAAGACCACTGAGGTTCGTGACAACGGCGAGGGCAAAGGCGTGGAAGTGGACATCGAGTCCGCTGATGGTTCCAAGTCTGAGACGCTGAAGGCCGATCGCGTTATGGTTTCCATCGGCTTCGCCCCTCGCGTCGAGGGATATGGGCTGGAAAATACCGGTGTAAAGCTCACCGAGCGCGGTGCCATCGATGTTGATGATCACATGCGCACCAATATCGACGGCATTTACGCCATCGGCGATGTCACCGCTAAACTGCAGCTCGCACACGTTGCGGAAGCTCAGGGCGTGGTCGCCGCTGAGACGATCGCTGGTGCGGAAACACAGGTGCTGGGTGACTACATGAACATGCCCCGCGCCACATTCTGCTCCCCTCAGGTTGCCTCTTTCGGCTACACCGAAGAACAAGCGCGCAAGAAGGCTGAAGAGGAAGGCCGGGAAATCAAGGTTGCATCCTTCCCATTCACGGCCAACGGCAAGGCACAGGGCTTGGGCCATGGTGTGGGCTTTGTGAAGTTGATTGCCGACGCAGAATATGGCGAGCTCATCGGTGGCCACATGGTAGGTCCTGACGTATCTGAGCTGTTGCCAGAGCTCACCCTTGCACAGCGTTTTGACCTCACCGCTGAGGAAATTGGGCGCAACGTCCACACCCACCCGACCCTGTCTGAGGCGATGAAGGAAGCCGCTGAGGGTATTCAAGGGCACATGATTAACCTCTAGTTATTTTGAGCCCTTATTCTCAGGATTCAGCGGCATTCCCCGCCTAACTTCCCTCTTCCAGACCTGTCCGCCTAGATGATGAAGTTGTTACGGAGAGCCTGAGACCATGCTGCTCATATGGAGAGGCTAATACGGAGAGACTGTTGAGCGGTGTGCATCCACGTCGATCGGGCGGTCGATGGGCGGAAAAGCGCGCTGTGGGCAGTCTGTACGCGGACACATCCGGCAACCTGAACCGATAGGTGTTGCAGCGGAGAGATCATTGAGGTCTAGACCATCGGAATATACAGTGCGGGATGCCTGGCGTAGTTCGCATCCGAGGCCGATGGCAAACATCTTCCCTGGCTGTCCCCACGCTGCCCGGTGATGATTCACGGTGCGGGCAATCCATAGATACGTGCGCCCATCAGGCATCTGCGCCATCTGGCGCATGATCTTCCCCGGGTAGCTGAAGGTCTCATACACATTCCACAATGGGCATGTCCCGCCAGAGTTGGAGAGGTGTAGTCCGGTGGCGGATTGACGTTTAGACATGTTGCCGGCACGATCGACGCGCACGAAGGTCCACGGGATACCGCGCTGAGAGGGGCGTTGAAGTGTGGATAAGCGGTGGCAGACAGTCTCATATCCCACGCCATAATCGCGCATGAGGAATTCAAGGTCATAGCGAGATTCCTCCGCCGAGGCGTGGAAATGACCATAGGGAAGCAGAAGCGCGGCGGCCCAGTAGGTGGCAAGACCGCGGGAAGCCAGTAGCTGCGAGCTTTCTGAAGTGAAGTGCCCTAGCTCTACCAAAGAGGCGATGGTTTCTCCGGCTTCGAGATAGGCCAATTCCGTTGCAAGACGGAAGGCGATCTGCCCTGGACGCATCTTTGAAGACACAAACAGCTGCCGAGTATCGGGGTTGAACTGATGTTGAGTATCGCCCATTTGTGGCAGGTGCTTCACACTCACACCGTGTTTATTTCGCAGACGTTCGGCGATGATCTCTTCGGTGTGGTGAATCCGCATATTGCCCAGATTCAAAGTATTGGATAGCTTCTCTGCCTGCACATCCAGTACATCGACGTAGTTTTGACGGGAGTAAAAGTAGTCGCGTACTTCTTCGTGAGGCATGCTGAAAGCCTCGGGACCGGATGCGCGGCCAAAGAGTTCGCCGCGTGGGGTAATGGACATGACCGCTGAGCCCTGAATGCGTTCTTCGGTGGCGAGAGTGAGCTTGTCGGAGACATTGCGGTAGCGCGAGTGCATGTTCACCATTGAGCGAGCGACGGTCGGGTGATTGCGGACCAGTGCCGCTAATTCAGTGACGTCCACAGGGGTGGGGCAGATCTCACGATCCATCACCACGTCCTGAAGTTCCGCGAGTAACCGAGTGTGATCCTCTGTGGAGAAGAATGTGGCGTCGACACCGAAGGCTTTCGTGATCCGTTCCAGCACTTTGAGGGTTAACGGCCGCACGTCGTGTTCGATTTGGTTGACGTAGCTGGCAGACAAGTTGAGTGTTTTGGCCAACTGTGCCTGGGAAATATCGCGTTCCTTACGGAGTTGTCGCAGGCGGGAACCCACGAAGGTGCGTTGTTCTGATGTGGATTCGCGGCTCATGCTTTCAGCGTAATGGCTGTGTGGTCGTGGGTGCGCAAAGATGCGCCAATACCTCAGGGTTGTAGTGCGCGTGCGACAATCTAAGTATCGCTGCATGCAGCAGTCTAAGTTTTGTGTCGGCCCACTGGGTGCGAAAGGTTAGTGTTTGTGGAAGGCTCAACAATGAAAGCGTTCCGTTGGCTCGCTCTCATGCTCATCCTGTTCGCTGCATTGGGCATGGGAATTGGCGCAGCCGAGAAACCGGATGCGCCAACAGCGACGTTGCCGGATGGTACAGATTCCAAGGTGGTTGCCGAAGTCCTCGCACAGCGTCCTGGCGACGATACGCAGGCCGCGATTGTTTTCTTCACATCCGTAAAGGAAGGCGATACCCTGCCGCTCAACGAACTGCGTGGTGTAGCTAAAGAGTTGGGCGGCCCGCTGATCCCTAATGGGGATAAGTCTGCGGCGATCATCCCGATCGACGTGGTGAACAAGGGTCTGCAAGCTAACTCAGAGAAGATTCTTTCGATGCGTGAGGATATTGCAGCTCAGATGCCTGCTGGTGTCGAATCATACATAACTGGTCCGGCTGCTGTAAGCGCAGATCTCTCCGCTGTATTTAGCGGGGCGAATTTTCTGCTGCTTGGAGTCACCGCTGTGATTGTGGCGGTGTTATTGATCGTTACATACCGATCGCCGATTCTCTGGATCATCCCGTTACTTGTTATCGGCGTTGCCGATCGACTTGCTCAGACTGCATTTACGTGGATTCTGGATGCTTGTGGTCAGGTATGGAATGAGTCTGCATCCGGAATTTTGTCTGTACTGGTGTTTGGTGCGGGGACGAACTACGCACTGTTGTTGATTTCTCGCTATCGCGATGAGTTGCACAAGCATGAGTCACGTTTCGACGCGATGGCTGCAGCGTGGGGGCCGACTGTGAAGACCATCTCCATGTCTGCTTTGACCGTGGTGTTGGGAGTGGTTTGTCTGATGCTCTCCGCTGTTCCCAGCACCCGTGGCTTGGGGCTTGGTTCTGTTGTGGGAATTCTCATCGCGTTGTTATTCGGTGCTTTTGTTTTGCCAGGAACTTTGGTGTTCTTTGGGCGATGGATCTTCTGGCCTCGTAAGCCGAAGTTGGGTGACCAGTCGGAGCACGTGGTGTGGGATCGGGTGGGATGTGAGGTACGGAAACGTCCCGCTGCGGTGGCCATTGTGTCCCTCATTCTTCTGGCGGTGTGCTGTGTTGGCGCTGCCAACAGCCATACTGGTCTCACCCAGTCTGATCAATTTATTAAGACGCCAGAATCAATTGCCGCAGCGGATATGCTTGGGGAAAAATTTCCTGGCCAAGATGCCACACCGGCAAATGTCATCACGAAGGACGCGAAGGGACTGGGTTCTTATCTAACGAAGAAGGGCGCGCAGGTTCAGCCTGCAGAATCTGCAGGGGATTGGGAGGTGTTGAACGTTTCAGGCCCCGATACTTCTGAACTCCGCGGATGGATTGCCGAATCTGGGAACTATACTGACGCGAAAGTCGGCGGCCAGAATGCTGAACTTTATGACCAGGAACAGAGCTCCGCTGAGGATCGTGCCCTCATTTTTCCTCTGGTGTTGGTTTTAGTTTTCGTGGCCTTGATGTTCGCGTTGCGGAGCCTTGTGGCGCCCGCCATTATGGTGGCATCCGTACTCCTCACCAATATCGCAGCCTTGGGTTTGGGTTGGTGGATTTCCACCGATGTTTTCGGGTTTAAGGCTTTTGCCGACACCACCCCGCTGTATGCTTTCGTGTTCCTTGTAGCTCTGGGTGTGGACTACTCCATTTTCCTCATTACAAGGGCGCGTGAGGAAGCTCAGAACTGTGGTACTGGGAACGGTATACTCCGAGCTCTGTCTTCTACTGGCGGAGTTATTACCTCCGCTGGAATTCTGCTCGCCGCGGTGTTTGCGGCGCTGGGGGTGCTGCCTTTGGTGGTGCTCGCTCAAGTGGGCATTGTGATTTTTATTGGTGTGTTGTTGGATACGTTGATCGTTCGCACGTTACTTATTCCCGCTGTAGTGCAGTTGATGGGGGAGAAGTTCTGGTGGCCTAACCCGATGAGTCGAAATGAAATAAAGAAAGATTTAAGGCGGTAAAAAAGCGACTGCAGTAGGGTGCGGAACGTGAATGCGGCTTCCTTTCGGCGGTGGAGTACAGAGGGTTGGGAAGTCGTCATATAACCCTGCACATGATTCTTCGTGAAGCCATGACGTGATTGTTGGATTTGCAAGCCTAGCGCGACCAACAACTGGGGCAATAGACCGGGCGAACAGCGGCATAGAAAATAGGGCGGCTCATGCACATGCATGAACCGCCCTATGTCAGGCACTGTGACCAGCCCTGGAGTCTGAACTCAGGCGCATTGCCCCAAGAGTGCGGGGTGGCTGGTCATTGTTAATGGCCTAGTGGAACTGGCCCTCCTCGGTGGAGCCCTTCAGAGCAGTGGTGGAGGAGTTTGGATCCACGGTGGTGGCGATGCGGTCGAAGTAGCCGGCGCCAACCTCGCGCTGGTGCTTGACAGCGGTGAAGCCGCGCTCCTCGGCTGCCTTGAACTCGCGGTTCTGCAGATCGACGAATGCGGTCATCTGCTCGCGAGCGTAGCCGTAAGCCAGGTCGAACATGGAGTAGTTCAGGGCGTGGAAGCCAGCCAGGGTGATGAACTGGAACTTGAAGCCCATAGCGCCCAGCTCGTTCTGGAACTTGGCGATCTCCTCGTCCTCCAAGTGTGCGGACCAGTTGAAGGATGGGGAGCAGTTGTAAGCCAGCAGCTGGTCTGGGTACTCCTCGCGGACAGCCTCGGCGAACTTCTTAGCTAGCTCGAGGTCAGGTGTACCGGTCTCCATCCAGATCAGGTCTGCGTACGGAGCGTATGCCTTCGCGCGGGCGATGCAAGGCTCAACACCATTCTGAACGTTGTAGAAGCCCTCAGAGGTGCGGCCGCCGGTCAGGAATGGCTTGTCGCGATCGTCGACGTCGGAGGTCAGCAGGGTAGCGGCCTCGGCGTCGGTACGAGCGACAACCAGGGTAGGAGTGTTAGCAACGTCAGCTGCCAAACGTGCAGAGTTCAGAGTGCGAACGTGCTGCTGGGTTGGGATCAGAACCTTGCCGCCCAGGTGTCCACACTTCTTCTCGGAAGCCAGCTGATCCTCCCAGTGGGTACCAGCGGCGCCAGCCTTGATCATGGCCTTCTGCAGTTCGTAAACGTTCAGTGCGCCACCGAAGCCAGCTTCGCCGTCGGCAACGATTGGGACGAGCCAGTTCTCAACGGAGTCGTCACCTTCGATGCGAGCGATCTCGTCAGCGCGCAGCAGAGCGTTGTTGATGCGCTGAACAACAGCTGGTACGGAGTTTGCAGGGTACAGAGACTGGTCTGGGTAGGTGTGGCCGGAGAGGTTAGCATCGCCAGCAACCTGCCAACCAGACAGGTAAACAGCCTTCAGGCCAGCGCGAACCTGCTGTACTGCCTGGTTACCGGTCAGTGCGCCCAGAGCGTTGATGTAGGAATCGTCACCCTTGTTCACGGCCTCCCACAGGATTTCAGCACCGCGGCGTGCGAGGGTGTGCTCCTCAACAACGGTGCCCTGCAGCTCAGCAACCTGCTCAGCGGTGTAGTCGCGCTTAACGTTTGCCCAACGTGGGTTCTCGTCCCAATCCTTCTGGATTTCAGCAGCGGTACGTGCCTTGCCAGTGTTAGTCATGTGGTTCTTCACTTCCTTATATGGAGATGTGCTTTGGATCCCACGCGCTGGCGCGGGACATGCACGACCTGAAGGACTATGGCTTACATTGCATCGGCAAGAACCGCGAGGCGATCCCGGCTGATGACTTTATTTGGTGAAGCCTAAGCCTCTTGTCGCTAGTGCCCACACTACCAACGGAAAACAGCCCGTCAATGGCGGTAAAGGGTCTATTTATGTGTGGGGGTGATGGAAGATTTTGCGAAGTTTGCAAAGTTTCCTCCTTATTTCATTGTCATTTAATTCCTGGGATTAGGGCACTTTGTCGGTGTCTTGCAGGGGGTTCTTCGTGAATTGAGCTAAGTGCATGGTGAAAACCACATCGGGAGGCTTCTTGTGACATGGGTAAAAAAGCCCCGTCGTGGGGGTGAGAAAATGTTATGCGGGTACGGAAGTATTCCCAAGGGTGACTCGTGTCACCTAGGCTAGGTGACAGAAGTATGCAGCCGATAGATAGAGGTGTATCTAATGACTCAAGCCCAGCAGACGGAACGTGTTGAAGCTGGCGGCCTTCAGGTTGCCAAGACCCTTTACGACTTCGTAAACGAGCAGGTGCTGCCACGTACCGACCTTGAAAAGGAGGCGTTCTGGGATGGCTTCGGCAAGATCGTCGAGGAGTTCACTCCACGTAACCGCGAACTGCTCGCTAAGCGTGATGAGCTGCAGGCCAAGCTGGATGAGTGGTACAGCTCCCACAAGGGGGAGCAGGATGCTGATGAGTACACCGCGTTCCTGAAAGAGATCGGCTACCTGGTTGATCAGCCTGGAGAATTTGAGATCTCGACGGCAAACATTGACTCTGAGATTGCTGAGACGGCGGGACCACAGCTGGTTGTGCCTATCTTGAATGCTCGTTTCGCCCTGAATGCCGCCAATGCTCGGTGGGGTTCGTTGTACGACGCACTGTATGGCACCAACGCGATTTCTGAAGCCAATGGTCAGGAAAAGGGAACAGGGTACAACAAGGTTCGCGGTGACAAGGTCATCGAGTGGGGGCGTGAGTTCCTGGATCGTGCAGTGCCGCTGGAGTCTGGTTCTCATAAGGATGTCACGAAGTATTCCATTGCCTCTGGTCAGCTGACCGCTACCGTGAATGGCGAAGAAGTTCGTCTACAGAACCCACAGGTTTACGCTGGTTACGCTGGTGAAGTTTCCAACCCATCCTCCATCCTGCTGCGGAACAACGGTCTGTACATTGACATTCAAATTGACCCAGAGTCTCCTATCGGTTCCACCGACAAGGCCGGTGTGAAAGATATCGTCCTGGAGTCTGCAGTATCCGCCATCATGGATTTCGAGGATTCTGTTGCGGCTGTCGACGCCACTGACAAGACTTTGGGATACCACAACTGGTTGGGTCTGAACACCGGCGAGTTGGCTGAGGAGATTGAAAAGGGCGGCAAGACCTTCACCCGTAAGCTCAACTCTGATCGTATTTACACCGGTCGCGACGGTGAAGAATTGCGTCTCCACGGCCGTTCCCTGCTGTTCGTCCGTAACGTGGGTCACCTGATGCAGAACCCAGCGATCTTGGATGCTAACGGTGATGAGATCTTCGAGGGCATCATGGATGGTGTCATCACTACAGGCTGTGCACTCCCAGGCCTGGACGAGAATAACGAATTGCGTAATTCTCGTACTGGCTCCATCTACATCGTGAAGCCAAAACAACACGGCCCAGAAGAAGTTGCGTTCACCAACGACCTGTTTGGTGCTATTGAGAAGCTTTACGGCCTCCCGGAGTTCACCCTCAAGGTGGGTGTTATGGATGAGGAACGTCGTACCACCGCTAACCTTGACGCCTGCATCGCGGAGGTAAAGGACCGTCTAGCATTCATTAACACCGGCTTCCTGGATCGTACGGGTGATGAGATTCATACGTCGATGGTGGCTGGTCCGATGATTCGTAAGGGGGAGATGAAGACCGCTGAGTGGATGCTGGCTTACGAGGATAACAATGTGGATGCTGGTTTGGCTCATGGTCTGCCTGGTAAGGCTCAGATTGGTAAGGGCATGTGGGCTATGACTGAGTTGATGGCTGAGATGTTGGAGCAGAAGATTGGTCAGCCTCAGCAGGGTGCGTCTACTGCGTGGGTTCCTTCTCCTACGGGTGCTACGTTGCATGCCACTCACTATCATGAGGTGGATGTTTTTGCGGTGCAGGAGAAGCTGCGCACTGAGGGTCGTCGTGACACGTTGGGGAAGATTTTGACGATTCCTGTGGCTGGTGCTGCTAAGGGTGAGGGTAGTGCTACGTGGTCTGAGGCTGAGATTCAGGAGGAGTTGGATAATAACTGTCAGTCGATTCTTGGTTATGTGGTGCGTTGGGTTGAGCAGGGTGTTGGGTGTTCCAAGGTGCCGGATATTCATGATGTGGATCTGATGGAGGATCGCGCGACGTTGCGTATTTCTTCTCAGTTGTTGTGTAACTGGTTGAAGCATGGTGTGATTTCTGAGGAGCAGGTTGTTGATGCGTTGCAGCGTATGGCTGTGAAGGTTGATGGTCAGAATGCGGGGGATGCTGCGTATCGGAATATGGCGCCTGATTTTGATGAGTCTGTGGCGTTTCAGGCGGCGAAGGATTTGATTGTGAAGGGTCAGGAGTCGCCGTCTGGGTATACTGAGCCGATTTTGCATGCGCGTCGTTTGGAGTTTAAGGCGAAAAACGGCATTGCGTAGGGTGGTATAGTTCTGGGTAGTTGGGGGGTGCCTGGTGGTGTGTGGAGGGTTCGTATCGCCTGTGTTGGCGGTAGGAACCCTCTTCGCCATGTGTGCCACCAATCGTGGATTGTTGATGCCTTGGACCGGTCATGAACTGCGATAACGACTACCCCTGATATGTGTCTATCCCGTTACCGTCTAACCTTGCGTACAAGACGCGATTACTATGGGTCGCACTGTTTGTGTACGCGATGAGCGAAGGAACCCTACCGCAGTGAGTGAACTCAGCAAGCCTCTCTCGAGCTACGGCGCACTGTTGTTTGATCTGGATGGTGTGATCACACCGACAGCCGACCTGCATAGGCAGGCATGGCGTCGGATGTTTAGCGCATTCCTCGAGCAGCACGGTTCGCAGGAGTACACCGAGCAGGACTACTTCGACTACCTTGATGGCCGTCGCCGCGATGAGGGTGTGGCCGCGCTGCTGGAGAGCCGAGGTATCCAACTGGATATCGGTCATCCGGATGATTCCGCTGACGTGGACACTATCCACGGTCTTGGTGCGCGGAAGAACGAGGACTTCCTTTCCTTGGTTTCTGAAGGCGTGGAGGCTTATCCGGGTTCCGTGGCGCTGCTTGATGCGCTGCAGAAGGTGCAGCAGGGCAATGGTGAGAAACCGGCACTTGCCGTGGTGAGTTCTTCCAAGAACGCGGTTGCGGTGTTGGAGGCAGCAGGGTTGAGGGATCGTTTCCTTGAGGTTGTGGATGGCGTGGTTGCCACGGCCAGGGGATTGTCTGGCAAGCCGGCTCCTGATACTTACCTGTACGGTGCGCAGTTGTGTGGTGTTGATCCGTCCGACGCAGTTGTGATCGAAGATGCGACTAGCGGTGTGGCTAGTGGTCGGGCCGGAAACTTTGGTCTCGTGATTGGGGTGGATCGCGGAACAGGGGCGGATGCGTTGCTGAAAGCCGGGGCCGATATCGTTGTCTCCGACCTTGCAGAACTGTTGTAGTGTCCTGCCGCGGAACCAAGAACGAAGAAGCAAGAACCAAAGAACTTTGTAGTCTCCCTCTTGTGTAAGCCCTTTAGTGAGACAGGTGTGAAGGAGCTGGCGTATGTCGCTGACCGATAAGTCCAGAAAGAAACTAGAGGCGTTTCTGAAGCTGCGCCGCGAGGGCAAGATCCACGGGCCGTACCGTCCTATCAATGGCGGAAACCTAGCGGATGAAGACTTCCGTGCTGATTGGAAGCACTACGGGGTCAACCCGCTGGAGGAAATTGATCGAGAGGTAAACCCTGTTGACGAATGGGCGTGGGTGGAAACCCGTCCGCATGGCATGGATTTGGGTGTGGCCGAGACTATTTTTGCGCTGTCTAATGGGTATTTGGGTTTACGCGGCAATCCATCGGAGGGGCGTGATTCTCATAAGCACGGCACGTTCATTAATGGTGTGCATGAGACCTGGAACATCCAGCATGCGGAGGATGCTTATGGACTAGCACGAGCTGGGCAGGGGATCGTCAGCGTGCCCGATGCAAAAGCCATGCGTCTGTACATCGATGACGAGCCATTACGCCTGGGTAACGCGGAAGTCACCGAGTTTCGGCGCAGCTTGGACTTCCGTGAGGGCGTGCTTCGCCGCAACTTGGTGTGGCGCACTCCTGCGGGTAAGCATGTCCGTGTGACGTCTGAACGCATGGTGTCTTTCCAAGAGCGTCATTTGGCGATTATGAGCCTCGAGGTGGAGTTGTTGGATGACGACGCCGCGCTGGTGATTAGCTCCCAACTGCTCAACCGGGAAGATGGTGAGGGGGAATTCCCGGATAATAATGCGCGTGAGGCAGCGGATGAAGGTTTTGACCCGCGCCGCGGTGAGGAGTTTGTGGAGCGGGTATTTATCCCGAAATACAAGTCCCAGCCTGAACCGGAGCGGGCCACTTTGGGTTACCAGATCAACCATTCGGGAATGACAGTGGCAGCCTCGATGGATCATGTGTTGGACATTTACAATCCGGAATCTGGCGATGACACGGGCGTGGAGATCACCACTGAAGTGGAGGATGATGTTGCTCGTGTGACCTACCATGTCAACGGTAAAAAGGGTCTTAAGCTGCGCTTGGAGAAGTACGTTTCCTATCACTCGTCCCGCCATGTGGCTCCTCAGGAGTTGGGGTTCCGTTGTGCCCGCACCATTAACCGTGCGAAGTCGGTTGGTTTCCAGAATCTTGTGATTAATCAAGCTGAATGGCTTGCTCGTTTCTGGGAGCGCTCCGATGTGAAGATCGGAGGTCAGCCCGAACTGCAGCAGGCTGTGCGTTGGAATCTTTTCCAGCTAGTTCAGGCTTCGGCGCGCGCGGAGACGTGTGGTGTTCCGGCGAAGGGGATGACGGGTTCGGGTTATGGTGGTCATTATTTCTGGGACACGGAAATCTATGTGTTGCCATTCCTGAGCTACACCAATCCGATCTTCGCGCGTAACGCGTTGCGTTTCCGCTATGACATGCTTCCCTCTGCAAAACAGCGCGCGCTGGAATTGTCCCACGACGGTGTTTTATTTCCCTGGCGTACCATTAACGGCCAAGAGTCTAGTGCGTACTATGCAGCAGGTACGGCGCAGTATCACATCGACGCAGACATCGCGTTCGCGCTGATGAAGTATGTGTACGCCACAGGCGACACGGACTTTTTGCTGGATCAGGGTATCCATATTCTGGTCGGGACAGCCCGATTTTGGATGTCTTTGGGGTTCTTCAATAAGTCGGGTAACCGCTTTGAGATTCACTCTGTGACTGGACCTGATGAATACACCACTGTGGTGAACAACAACCTCTATACAAATGTCATGGCGCAGTACAACCTGCGTGTGGCTGCTGAGGTTGTCAAACAAATGGAGCAAGACCGGCCGGAAGATTACAAAAACCTCCTGAAAAAACAGGAACTTTCCGAAGCTGAGTTGGAATTGTGGAATAAGGCCGCGGACTGTATGTATATCCCTTTCAACGATGAGTTGGGTTTGCATCCGCAGGATGACCAGTTCTTGCAGCGTGAGATCTGGAACCTAGATGATCCGAATGATGAGTTAAAGCGGCCGTTACTGTTGCATTACCATCCGTTGACTATCTATCGGTATCAGGTAGTTAAACAGGCTGATGTGGTCTTAGCGTTGTTCTTACAGGGGCAGTCTTTCAGTACGGCGCAGAAGCGCGCTGATTATGACTATTATGATCGGCTCACTACAGGTGACTCCACGCTGTCGGCTGTGGTTCAGGCGATTATGGCGGCAGAGCTTGGTTACAGGGATAAGGCGCAGCACTTCTTCCACACGGGTTTGTTTGTCGATTTGGCCAATCTACATAACAACACGCCAGATGGAGTGCATATCGCGTCATGCGGTGGTGTGTGGACAGCACTGGTTTTTGGTTTCGGCGGGTTGCGTGATTATTACGGGCAGTTCTCCATCAATCCGCGTTTGCCGGAGGATTGGGAATACCTGGAGTACACCATCACCTTGCACGGGGTTCGAATTCTAGTGAAGGTGGCACCGAATGGCGTCGAGCTTAAGGTGGTTGAGGGCGACCACAGTGTGGGGCCGATCTGGGTGATGGGCGAGAGTGTGACCGTGGGTGAGGAGCCTGTGTTTGTCAAGGGCGATACTCTTCTTACTAATGAAGAGAGTGGCTCGGACCGTGAAAATGACCGGGCGAAAAAAGAGGACGAGCGGGGTGAATCCGCCAAGGTGGGCCGCCGCTAAAAAGTGCTAAAAATGCAAGAAAAGGCACCCTTTGAGGTGCCTTTTTTCGCAACGTCTGTATTGCATAAATAATTACGAAGATGTGAGCTACTTCACACTCTGTGGTGAAGTGAAAAAAAATCCCCCTTTACGGGGTGTAAGTGTCCGATGTTAACGGGAGTGAACTAGTGGGCAGTGGGGAAAAAGCCTTAAAGTAACCATGACACTGGAGGTGCCATGACTGTTAAATATGACGACCGTGAGGCAATTTCTCACGGAAAAATAACCACTAAGCCACTGCGCGAAAAGCCAGGCTTCCCCACGTGGGCTATGAAGCTGACAATGGCCATTACCGGCATCATTTTCGGCCTCTTCGTCCTCGTACATATGCTCGGTAACCTGAAGGTTTACATGGGTGCCGAGTCCTTTAACCATTACGCTGATTTCCTGCGTGAATTCGGCTATCCATTGCTTCCGCACGAATCCTTCCTGTGGACCGCACGCATCGTGCTGCTCATTGCATTGGTGCTCCACGTGTACTGTGCTTTTGCTCTGATCGGTCGCGCTCACAAGTCCCGTGGTCGTTTCAAGCGTAAGAAGATGGTTTCCGGGTGGAATACCTTTACCGCACGTTCCATGCCGGTTACTGGCCTGGTGTTGTTGCTATTCCTGATCTTCCACCTGCTAGACCTGACCATCGGTAAAACCGTGGTCGCCGCGGAGGGATTCCAGGGGCCTATCGATGGTTCCCACGCGGCATATCAAAACCTTGTTGAATCCTTCTCCCGTCCGGGTGTGGCGATCTTCTACGTGCTGGCAATGGTGATCCTCTTCCTGCACCTGTCTCACGGCATCTGGACCGCATCCTCTGACTTGGGTATCACGGGTCACCGCACTCGTCAGATCATGCTGTGGATTTCCTACTTGCTGCCGGCCATCATCATGATCGGCAACATCTCCATTCCACTGGCAGTGATGTTCGGCCTCGTTGACAACGTTCCGTTCGTTCCTAGTGCGGGCCACTAGTACGCGAGTCTGAAGGAGAAGAGATATGAGCGCAATTACCAATCATCCGCACAATCAGACCGCGGATTTTAACTACGACGAGGCAGTAGCTGCCTTCTCTGCACCGGAATCCGTCGTTCCTGGCGTTACCATCGGCAAGGTTCTGAAGGATAACGCACCCCATGAGGTTGGCCAGGATCAGCAGTGGAAGTATGCCAAGGAACACTTCGGCATGGTGTCCCCTCTGAACCGCAACAAGTTCCGCATCCTCATCGTCGGCACCGGTCTGGCCGGTGGTGCTGCCGCAGCTGCACTAGGTGAGCTGGGGTACGACGTCAAGGTATTCACCTACCACGATTCCCCTCGCCGTGCACACTCTATTGCAGCACAGGGTGGTGTGAACTCCTCCCGTGGTAAGAAGCTGGATAACGATTCCACGTACCTGCATGCCAAGGACACCGTCAAGGGTGGCGACTACCGTTGCCGTGAGAACGACTGCTGGCGTTTGGCAATGGAGTCACCGAAGGTTATCGACCACATGAACGCCGTGGGCGCACCGTTCTCTCGCGAGTACGGTGGCACTCTGGCTACTCGTTCTTTCGGTGGTGTGCAGGTCTCCCGCACTTACTACACTCGTGGACAGACAGGTCAGCAGTTGCAGCTGGCTACCACCTCCGCTCTGTACCGCCAGATTGGTGCAGGCAACGTGGAGATTTTCACACACAATGATGTGGTCGATCTCATCGTTGAGGACGGCGTATGTAAGGGCATCATCACCCGCAACTTGATCACCGGCGAGCTCACTGCTCATACCGGTCATGCAACGGTGCTAGCCACCGGTGGTTACGGCAACGTCTACCACATGTCCACCCTGGCTAAGAATTCCAATGCATCTGCAATCATGCGTGCATACGAGCTCGGCGCCTACATGGCTTCCCCGTCCTTCGTGCAGTTCCACCCAACCGGCCTTCCGGTGAACTCCACGTGGCAGTCGAAGACCATTTTGATGTCCGAGTCTCTGCGTAATGACGGCCGCATCTGGACCCCTAAGAAGAAGGGCGACGACCGCGACCCGAACCAAATTCCTGAAGATGAGCGCGACTACTTCTTGGAGCGTCGCTACCCAGCCTTCGGCAACCTGGTTCCACGCGATATTGCATCCCGCGCAAACGCTCAGCAGATTAACGCTGGCTATGGTGTCGGACCAATGAAGAACTCCGTGTACCTTGACCTCGGCGACGCAATTAAGCGCCTGGGGCAGGACACCATCCGTGAGCGTTACTCCAACCTGATTCAGATGTATGAAGAGGCCATCGGTGAGTCCGCTTATGAAACTCCGATGCGCATCGCTCCTACCTGCCACTACACCATGGGCGGCCTGTGGACCGACTTCAACGAGATGACCTCCATTCCAGGTCTGTTCTGCTCCGGTGAGTCCTCGTGGATGTACCACGGCGCAAACCGTCTGGGTGCTAACTCCCTGCTGTCTTCCTCCGTGGAAGGCTGGTTCACGCTACCGTTCACCATCCCGAACTACCTGGCTCCGCTGCTGGGTCAGCCAATCCCGGACGCAGAATCTCCTGCGGCCAAGGAGGCCTTGGCACGTGCCCAGGCTCGCTACGACCGCATCATGAACATCAAGGGTGACGACCCTCATGGTCCTGAGTACTACCACCGTAAGCTCGGTGAAATTCTGTACTTCTCTTGTGGCGTTTCCCGCAACGTTGAGGATATGAAGGCCGGCATCGAGAACATTCGCGCTCTGCGTGAGGATTTCTGGGCGAACGTCCACATCCCAGGCGGCACGGATTACATGAACCAGACCCTGGAGTACGCAACGCGTGTTGCTGACTACCTCGATCTGGGCGAGCTCATGTGCGTCGACGCTCTCGACCGCGATGAGTCCTGCGGTGCCCACTACCGCGACGACCACCTGTCCGAGGATGGCGAGGCAGAGCGTGACGATGACAACTGGTGCTTCGTCTCCGCTTGGCAGCCAGATGGCCCGAATAAGTTCATTCGCCATTCTGAGCCGCTGTACTTCGACAAGATCCCGCTGATGACAAGGAACTACAAGTAATGAAACTGCATCTTGAGATTTGGCGTCAGTCGGGCCCGAGTGCCGAAGGCCACTTCGAGTCCGTCGATGTTGACGACGCTGCACCACAAATGTCCATCCTGGAGTTGCTGGACCACGTGAACAACCGCTTCGTAGAGGAGGGCAAGGAAGCGTTTGCTTTTGCCTCTGACTGCCGCGAAGGTATCTGTGGTACGTGTGGCCTGATGGTGAATGACCGCCCGCACGGTCCGGATAAGAATAAGCCTGCTTGCCAGCAGCGCCTGCTGTCCTTCAACGATGGCGATACCATCAAGCTCGAGCCGCTGCGCTCTGCCGCATACCCTGTCATTAAGGACATGGTTGTTGACCGTTCCGCGCTGGATCGCGTTATGGAACAAGGTGGCTTTGTGTCCGTGATGGCAGGTACCGCACCAGACGCTGACACTTTGCTGGTCAACCACTCCGACGCAGAGAAGGCTCTCGATCACGCCGCCTGCATCGGCTGCGGTGCATGCGTTGCTGCATGCCCTAACGGCGCAGCTCACCTATTCACCGGTGCCAAGCTTGTTCATCTGACCCTGTCTCCGCTGGGTCGTGAAGAGCGTGGCCGGCGTGCCCGCAAGATGGTTGACAAGGTGGAAGAAACTTTTGGTCCTTGCTCCCTCTACGGTGAGTGCGCAGATGTATGCCCTGCGGGTATTCCTCTGACCGCTGTGGCAGCGATCACTAAGGAACGCACCCGTGCAGCTATCCGTGGCAAGGACGACTAGACTCTAGTCAGATCTGAAAAAACTAGGAGAACACATGTCTCTTCCAAAGGAACTTCACGTGGAGCACCTCTATAAGGAGGGGTACGTGCCGTCGTCTTTCGACGCACCTCACTCTTCCCTCCACCGCTCCATCACTTGGTTCGCGATGGGTTGCATTCTGGCTTCCCTGTCTGGTTTCGGCACCATGCTGTGGGGACTGTCCACCATGACACGGGATTTCCGAAATGATGGTTCCACCTTTGCCATTATCGGTGCGGTTCTAGGTTTTGGCCTTTTGTTCCTCGGCTTCTTCTTGGTTCATGTGGGCCGGAAGAACTACCGCGATTACAAGACTCGTTCTGGCCGCATCCACTAGTGAACGCACCGCGTTCATTTAGCGCTTAGCGCACCTCCTGCGAGGAGCTACACCGTCTGCGCATTGCCGTGCATGGGTGTAGCTCCTCGCTTTTTAACATCGCAGAAACACGCGCTAGCTAATATCGTTCAGTATGAAGTTGACTCCACGCGAGATGGATAAGCTCGCTGTTTTCACTGCTGCGGAAGTGAGTCGTCGCCGTCGGGCGCGGGGCTTAAAACTGAATGAACCGGAGGCCACAGCGTTGATCACGGAGGCTGTGATTGAAGCTGCACGCGACGGCCGTACGGTTGCTGAGGCGATGGAAATAGGTACTCAGGTGCTGGGACCACAGGACGTCATGGAGGGTGTACGTGAACGTTTGAGCCTTATTCAAGTTGAAGCCACGTTCCCCGATGGAACTAAGCTGGTTTCCGTCCACGACCCCATCGGCGAGTAATGTCTCATACTCATTCACACAGTCCTGCGCATACGAACGGTCATACGCATCTCCATGGCCATGAGCACGCTGTAAGTCACGCACATTCCCACGGAAACTCCTCTGGCCACAGTCACGCACACATGCATGGTCACGGTCACGCACAGATTCATGGCCACGGTCACGCACACAAGCATGCCCACGTGCCGGAAACTCAGACGGTGCTGTATGCGACGGCTGAGTCTGCGAACCATGAGTATCTCTCGCGGGCTACGGGATACCCGGTAGTGGCGGACGCCCGTGAACTGTCTGCCCTGGAGCATGAGCATATTACTTTGGTTCCTGCCTGCACGTCGCGTGATCTTTCCGCAATTACTCAGGCAGCGCAGACCATGCGTTGGCTCAAGGAACGCGACGCACATCGCACGCTGATAGTGGCAGAGCCGCTGAGCGGTGACACTTATGCTATCGCTCGCATGCGCCATCACATCCGCAGTCTTGCTGGCAAAGCTGATGCGCTTTTGTTTGTTTCCGCGACTGTAAATCCCTTTGCCGATGCCGAATTGATTCGCCGTGTGCGCCTCGCCCGTCAGTTTTCCGAAGATGTGGAAGTGGACGTGGCTTTCGACGATGTGGCTTCATCGCCCTCGGAGGCATGGCCGACGCCACTAGCCGCAGCACAACGCTTGAACATGCTGGGCTTGGAATCCATCACGTTCATCCGCGCTGATCTCTACGAGGATCCACTGGGTGAGCAGCGGACGTTGTTTAAAGATACGGCGCTGCGAGCGGCAGTAGTGGCGTCGGTAGAAAGAGCGCGCCATCGGGCTGGCCACGGAGACGATGGCATCGCAACGGGATTACTCGCGGATCACGGGGCGGGTTTTGCCCATTCACACGGCGATGAGGATCACGATCACACCCACCACCACCATCATCACTAGGAAGGACGGTTGAGAGGATGTCTGGATCAACACTCGCATATGAGCCGCAGGATGGCGAGATAGAGATTAATGCTGGACGTGACACCACAAAAGTGGTGGTAGCGAACACAGGAGACCGCGCTGTGCAGGTTGGCTCCCACTATCACTTCTATGAAGCCAATGCGGCATTACAGTTTGATCGCGATGCGGCGTATGGCAAGCACTTGGCTATTCCATCTGGGCTCGCAATTCGTTTCGAGCCGGGGGATGAGCGAGAAGTAGAGCTCGTGGATTTTGGTGGGCGCCGAGTGCTCTACGGCTTTGCCAATCTCGTCGACGGAGCATTGGACAACCCAGAGATCAAAGCCGCCGCAGCGGAACGCCTCAAAGACTTTTTGGACAACTCCAATGCGGAAGTCCATATTCCAACTCCAACTGAGGAGGCCTAACCCATGAGCACAATCGATCGCTCCCGCTATGCGGAGATTTATGGCCCCACAGAGGGCGACCTGGTTCGTTTAGCGGATACCAACCTCAAGATACGCATCGAAAAGGATTATTCTTCCGCAAGCTATGGTGACGAGTCGGTGTACGGCGGGGGGAAGGCTGTGCGCGATGGCATGGCTCAAGACCCCACAGCCACTGATCCATTGGATAGTGTGATCGTAGGCGCCATCATCGTCGATGCCGTCGCAGGTGTGGTTAAGGGCGATGTGGGCATCAAAAATGGGCGCATTGTGGGGATCGGTAAAGCCGGTAATCCCAACACGCAGGATGGCGTGGATCCAGAACTGGTGATCGGTCCAGGTACAGAAGTCATTGTTGGTACCCATCGCATTCTTACCGCCGGGGGAGTGGATACGCACATCCACTACATCACTCCTCAACAAGCGGAAGAGGGGCTGTCCAATGGCATCACCACATTCTTCGGAGGTGGGACAGGGCCGGCTGAAGGCACATTAGGAACTACGTGTACTCCCGGTGCGGACGGTGTGAAGTTCATGCTCCGTGCCGCGGAGGGGCTGGCGGTCAGTACCGGTTTCCTCGGCAAGGGGTCTGCCAGCTTGCCGGATGCGCTGCGTGGCCAGATCGCCGCTGGAGCAGCTGGTTTGAAGGTTCATGAAGATTGGGGTGCAACCCCCGCCACTATCAGCAATGCGCTGGATGTGTGTGAAGAGATGGACGTGCAGCTCGCTGTGCACACGGACACTCTTAACGAGTCGGGGTTTTTCCAATCAACGGCACGGGCCATGGGTGGGCGCACTATTCACACGTTCCATTCCGAAGGTGCCGGTGGCGGCCATGCCCCTGACATTCTGCGCGTAACTGGCATGCCGAATGTTTTACCTTCCTCTACTAACCCGACCTTGCCATACACCGTGAACTCAGTAGAGGAGCTGCTGGACATGGTGATGGTCTGCCACCACCTATCGCACGATATTCCTGAAGACGTAGCGTTTGCTGATTCCCGTGTGCGCGCAGAGACCATTGCCGCGGAAACCGTACTGCATGACATGGGGTTGATCTCTATTTTCAGCTCAGATTCTCAGGCCATGGGGCGTGTTGGTGAATCATGGGCTCGGGCATTCCAGACGGCTCACCACTGCCGCGAACAATTGGGTGAGTTGGAAGGCGACGCAGGCGACGACAACAACCGCGTCCTGCGTTACGTGGCGAAACTAACTATGAACCCAGCTCTCGCCCAGGGAATTGCGGAACATGTGGGCAGCATTGAAAAAGGAAAACTCGCAGACCTTGTGCTCTGGCCCATCGATTCTTTCGCCGCGAAGCCGCACGTGGTGTTGCGCCAGGGTCGCATCTGCTGGGCGCTCATGGGTGACCCCAATGCTTCTTTGGCTACCCCGCAACCCGTCTACTACCGGAACCAGTTTGCTAACTATGGCAAGGCGCTGCAGGCTACGCGTGTGACGTACATGTCTCAGGCGGGGATCGATGCCGGAGTGCCTGAGGAACTTGGTCTCAATTCTCTTGTTTTACCTGTTCGTGGCACCCGCACGATTGGCAAGAAGGATATGATCCGCAACAACACCCTGGCTGATATCCAGGTTGATCCGGATACCTATGAAGTTCGTGTGGACGGAAAGATCGCCACGATTGACCCGGCGACTAGCCTGCCTCTGGCTCAACTGCACTATCTCTTCTAATGACCTCTCTGACACCTCTCCTTCACGCCGTCGTTTATGGCGATTCGGCATACCCTTCTGGGCGTTACACACTGTCGCATGGTTTGGAAGGGCTTGTTCAACTGGGCAGAGTATCCGGCCACGAGCAGTGTGGTCAGGCGCTTGTTGATCACTTGCGCCACACTGCGACCCCTGGTGATGGCGTGGCGACCGCGCTTACGGTTCTTATCGCGGAGCAGGCGGGGAATGATGAGGTTAAACAGCAGGAAGCTTTGCGCTTCCTCATCAACCTTGACCACGAGCTCACCGCCACTAAGATCACCGAGGCGCTGCGGCGTGCGTCGACTCGCGTGGGTCGGCAGACTCTGGGTGTTCACGGTGAAGTGAGCCAGGTAGACGGGTTGCTGTCCCTGTATTCCGACGCCACTATGTCCCGCCAGACACCCGGTAATCAGGCCATCGTGTTGGGTCTTATCCACCATGCGCATGGCCTTTGTGCGGAAGAGGCTGTGGGTGTGGAGTTGATTGGGCTTTCAGTGGGTTGGTCTTCGGCAGCTCTCCGCTTGCGCCAGTGTGATCACATCAGGGCTCAGGCGATGGTGGCAAGGACAGTGCCTCTCATCGACGAGTTGGTGAAGGATGCTGTCGAGGCTGCGCGTGACATCTTAGACACTGGAGATCTCTCACAGGTTGGTAGAGCTAGTCCGGGGTTGGATTTGGCCAGTGCAGAGCATCAATTCGCGCCGGCTCGTTTATTCATGAGTTAGAGCAGGGCTGGCGTCGGTAAAAAGGGAGAAACAGAGAATCGTCGGCAAAAAAGACGAAATAGAGACTGAGGAAAAGAGGTAGCAATGAGTAATTCAGTGACGGGTAAGGGAAGCCCCCTGCGTATAGGCATCGGCGGTCCGGTGGGATCAGGTAAGACGGCGCTGATAGAGGCGCTGGTGCCAAAGTTTGTGGATGCCGGGCGCAAGGTGGGTGTGATTACCAACGATATTTACACCCAGGAGGACGCGCAGCATATCCGCCGGGAATTAGACGGAGTGATTGCCGGCGATAAGGTCATCGGTGTGGAAACAGGTAGCTGCCCCCACACCGCAGTGCGTGACGATCCGACCATGAACCTTATGGCCGCCGCCGATCTGCTGGATGACCACCCAGAGACGGACACCATATTCTTTGAATCCGGCGGCGATAACTTGACATTGACGTTCAGCCCGGCGCTAGTGGACGTTTTTGTCTTCGTACTGGACACGGCAGAGGGTGAGAAGATGCCGCGCAAACGGGGTCCGGGAATTACGGAGTCTGACATTTTGGTGATCAACAAGGTGGATATTGCCCAGTATGTGCGTTGTGACCTAGACCGTATGCACGCTGACGCTCACATGGTGCGCAACGACAAAACGGTGATACTCACAAACTCTTTGGATGGCCAGGGGATTGATGAGCTGGTCGAGGCGCTAGAAAGCTACCGTGTTGGTTAACGAACCCCGTTGGGATCCCCGCACGGACTCCTGTCGGGGGCACCAACTGAACCCACGTTGGGATCCTCGGCTGGATACGGCCCAGCTGACTCCTCCAATCCCCCGTGAAGTGCGTGCATTCCTCGACCGAGAAGCTCCCTCGAAGCACTCTGGCGTACTCGCGGTAGGACAACCCGGCAAGGTGGGTGTACTGGAGCTGACCTTGGGAGTAGGGCAGAGTGGACGTACTGGGCTGCGCGAACGTTTTGCGAAAGCACCGATGAGCCTCACCCGCCCGCTGTATGTGGATCCGTGCGACAAGAACCATGCGGTGCTTTACTTACGAACTACTGGTGGAGGGTTAGCTGAAAACGATCGCATCCGGCAGAAGTTTGTCCTTGAAGAAGGTGCTAGAGCAACGGTGAGCACTCAGGCAGCGACAAACGTTCACCGTATGAACGCGGGTGTGGCTACTCAATGGGTGAGTTTTTCGCTGGGACCCAATGCGTGTTTGGAATACTTTCCAGGGCACACCACACTGTATGGGGGTTCCCGCTTGGTGCAGCTCACCGAGTGCGATGTTCCATCCACCGCCAGTGTGATTGCCGGTGAGATGACTTTGCTGGGGCGTGTGGCTCGTGGCGAAGTGCACGAATTTGATGCGTTTAGCCTTGGGCTCCGTGTCACTCGCGATGGTCGCCCTTTGCTGGCGGATACTGTAGTCACTGTTGGAGCCGGTAACGGTCGCAACCTCATGGTGTGGGGAGACTATCCGGTGTGGGGAACGATACTTGCCGTAACTCCCTCTGCCTTTTCGACGCCACCTGCTCAGCTCATGGATATGTGCCGCAGTGCTGTGGCAGAGATACGCCGTGAGGACATCGTTGCAGGGGTAAGCACCTTGGTTGGCGGTGCTGGGGTGATGGTTCGTATCGCTGGGTATTCTTCCGTGGGGGTGAGGGAGGTTATGGGTGCGCTTCACGATGTCCTGCGGCAAAAAATACTGGGGAAATCTTCGTTTGACCTGCGCAGGATGTAGGGTCAGCTGGTAGCATTCAGCTGTTCACTTTTCGTATTTTCTTTCACGGAGACTGTATTTTATGCTGCCAGTAACGTCTCTTTAATCTCCGTGAAACAATAAAACTTGAGGATATTTTCATGTCTTTTTCACCCGAGAGCCTTGAGGAGTTCAACTCCGCAGACGCTGATCAGGTCATTGCTCTCCTCAGTGACCTCTATGGCAGCACCGAGCTTGCTACTGCTGTGGTAGCCCAGAGGCCATTTGATTCTGTGGATGAACTTTGCACTACCGCGCAGCGGGAGTTTGAATCCATGAGTGACCAGCTGGTTATGAAATCCGTGCAGGCACACCCACCCATTGGCGCGACCGTCACGGCAGGTTCCCTCTCTGAAAAAGAACAGCAAGCAGCCATGTCCTCCGCGGAACGGGATAAAGCAGCGGCTATGGATCGCATCCGCGAGCTGAACCCGAAATACCAGGAGACGTTTGGACACGTGTTCCTCATCCGTGCATCCGGGCTCACCTCCGCAGAGATTCTGGAGCGCATGGAACAACGCATGGGAAATGACCCAGACACAGAATGGGCTATCACCCGTGAACAACTCGCAGGGATTAACGAGCTGCGCGTGCGTGGCTTGTTTGAGTAAGCAATTATTTCCCTAGAGATTTCTTCTCAGAAACTTTTTCTCTGAGATATTCGCCTCAGGCAACCGCGGCGTGCTTGCCGAAGGATTGTCAAGGATCGCCCTAGAAACCTAGAACAAGAGAGGACTTATTCATCATGAGCCTTTCCACCCACATTCTCGATACCTCGACGGGTCTACCAGCTCAAGGCGTGAGCATGGAGCTGGTGGCTGTAGATGTGGCGTCGAAAAAAGCGGAGGGTACTCCGCTGGAAACTGCGACAACGGATAACGACGGCCGTTACCGTTTCACCGTAGATCCAGAGCCAGGCACCTACCGTCTGCGCTTTGACACCGCAGGCTACTTCGGGGATAAAGCGAGTCTTTACCCGTTTGTGGATATCCACTTCACGGTGACCGAGGCTGGTCCGTCGCACTTACATGTGCCGCTATTGCTCTCACCTTTCGGCTACTCCACCTACCGCGGTAGCTGACTTTCGGCTAGTGACCGGTCACACTCAGTAATCTCATAGGCAAGGAACGGTTCTTGTGTCTGCGACGACAAACACCACAGCAGGTGACACCGCTGCGAAGGCAGTCCACCCGGTGGACGAGAAGCCTCCACTAAGCAAACTCTTCTTTTTTGGCCTGCAGCATGTGTTGGCCATGTACGCCGGCGCGGTGGCGGTGCCACTGATCGTTGGCGGTGCAATGGTTCAGGCTGGTGAGCTTCAGCCCGGAGATATCCCGCACCTCATCGTTGCAGACCTGTTCGTAGCGGGTATTGCATCGGTTATTCAAACGATCGGCTTCTGGCGTTTTGGAGCGCGCCTGCCCGTGATTCAGGGCGTGTCCTTCGTAGCCGTGGCACCAATGATCGCTATCGGTTCCCAACACGGCATCACCGCGATCTATGGTTCCGTGATTGCCTGCGGCATCATGATGATGCTGCTAGCCCCGGTATTCGGAAAGATTGTGAAGTATTTCCCTCCGCTAGTCACCGGGACCATCATGACGTGCATTGGCTTGTCGTTGATTTCTGTTCCTGCGGGCTGGATCACCAATGCGAACGGGCCTGCGGATAAGGTCGGTTCGGCGGAAAACTTTTTCCTGGCTATTGTGGCGCTCGTTACTGTTATTGTGATCCACCGTTTTGCCTCGGCGCAGTGGCGGCCGATGGCTGTGCTCGGTGGCGTGCTTGTGGGCACTATTGTGGGGCAGTTTATTGGTGCCACGAACTGGTCCAAGATTGGCGACGCAAACTGGGTCGGCCTTCCGGAACCATTCATGTTCGGGTTTCCAACCTTCGAAGTGGCATCGATTTTCACCATGCTTATCGTTGGTTTGGTCATCATGACCGAAACCTCCAGCGACATCATCGCTATCGGCAACATCACCGGTCGGAGAGCAAACAAACGCATTTTGAGCGATGGTCTGCGCGCAGATGGACTGTCCACCATGCTGGGCGGTATCTTCAACACCTTCCCTTACGCTGCTTTCGCACAAAACGTGGGTCTGATTTCCCTGTCGCGTGTGTTCTCCCGCTATGTGGTTGCAGTCTCAGGTGTGATTTTGGTGCTGCTTGGGCTTCTGCCAAAAATGGGAGCGGCGGTTTCTTCGGTTCCCATGCCTGTCCTGGGCGGTGCAGGTGTGGCTCTCTTTGGCATGGTTACTGCCTCTGGTATCCGTACGCTGTCCACCATCGATTGGACGGAAGGTCGCACGCTGATCGTGGGCGTGTCTATCACGATTTCCGCATTGCCCTCAGTGGCTCCCGGTTTCTATGACCACATGCCGGATACGTTGGGCATGGTTTTGCACTCGGGCATCACCGCTGGTGCGATCTGTGTGATTGTCATGAATCTGTTGCTCAACCGTGAAGATGGTGGGCATATGGATGAATCCGTGCTGATGGACGAGTTGGAAGATTCCGGTTCCCCCTCGGGGGCAGCGTAGCCGAAGACGGCATCTCACGGCGCCAGTAGTGGTGTGACTGGCGGTAAAGGCAGGAGAGGGCTACTGCATTCGCCTCCATAATGAGTTCTTAGGCTTCGCGTGTTTGCCGCCTTTTCGCCGGGGTGTTGTTGAGATCTTCCCCGGTTCAACAGGAACGACTTGTTGCGACCGTGGTGGTGCTGCGGCGGATACAGCGAGTAAGGCGATGAGCGACACGAGAGCAGTGAAACCAGCCCACGGCAATGCTAGTCCGCTTAGGGGCAGACCATGCAGGGATAAGACTGGGATAAAGTCGTCATTGAGCGGAGGATACAGCAGAAGTAGTGTAACTAGGAGGAGCACTCTGAAGATCTCGCGCACACCGGATGTGAGATGTTGTGAATGCACCGCGATGCCAATGGCAAGGGGAGTGCATATCAACAAGTAGTGGTGCCACATGAGGCTCGATGTGGCTGTTGCGGTGGCATATGCGCCGATGAGTATCAGCGGTGCTGCCTGTTGGTGTTGTCGTGATGCAGCCCAGATGATGGCAGCGAAAAGTATTACTGCTATAGCGATGGGGATTACCGAGACGAAATTGGGAATATCATCAACAAGAGGAGCTACTGGGCCGGCGGTAGATTTGTCGCGCAGTGCTGCAGAAGCGAAGGAGCGGTTGGCTCCGGAGACCACCACGGAGTCGGACAGGCGGTGGATTCTATCCAGCCAGGTGGCGAATAATTCCCTCCCACCAACAGTCAAAGATGCCAGCGCAGCGAGGGCTGCCGTTACTGTAGTAGCTACAGCACTGCGCCGATAATGACGGAATACAAGCATTAGGGGGATGAGGCCGAGAGGGGTGAGTTTCACAATGCCGGCCAGGCCGAGTAGCACTCCGGCGGTTAGAGGATGGTGGCGAGCGGCGGCGATGCCGCAGACTGTCATGGTCAAAATAATCGGGGTGGTCTGCCCTAGCCACATGCCAGTCTGGAATGCAGTGGTGTACCAGGCTGCTATGGTGGCGGCCAGCAGTATGTGAAGCGGCAACGTTGTTCGTGACCACAGTGTCCATGACGCGCTCACAAGCAGTGGTAGGCATGCCCCGCACAGAGCTGTAAGGCACATGACGGAATCCTCGAAGCTCAGGAAGTGAGTAAAGGGGGCGATGATATAAGCGACGCCAGGAATGTGGACGAACGGGTGGGGGTAAGGAGATAGCTCATTGGTTTCGATAACCTTCTGCCAGGCGGGGCCTGACCAGGCGGCAAAGTCAATGGGATCAAAGTCGTAGATATGCGCGCTATTGCCGTTTTTGACGAGAACCCCCGCGATCCACAGTGATGACCAATCATCAGGTTGCTGCCGACCGCTCCAGTACAGAACGTTGACCAGACCAGCAATAACGGATAGCGCCACTACATAGCCGGAGAGTATCCGGGGACGGTTATGGTCGGATCGAAGATTGCCCTCCCTAGTCCTAGATTGACCACGAGCAGAAGAACTAGGAAATGGCATATAGCGAGCCCTTCACCTTCAGATAGTTAGTAGATAGACTGGGCGAAACCTTCATGGGGGGTGCGTGTACAACTCTGGCACCGCAAGAGTTAATCACGATGCTCACGAGGTTGTAAGCGCTGGGGAAACGATAACAACTTCTCTTACCTTCAGGGGAACAAACCGTAAAAAATTCTTACATAAAACTATACAGCAGCTGAAAATTGCCTTATTGTTACCAACGTGATTGGTTTTATGAAACAAACTTCTTCTTGTCTGCGCTTCCGCCGGCTAGTTATGGGCATTGCTACGATTACGGCTGTCTGTTCGGTTACCACAGCAGCGCAGGCCACAGTGATTTACGGGTACCCCATCACCGGCAAGATCGAAGAAGCATTCCATCGCCTCGGTGGCGTGCAACATTTTGGCAACGCGACCACACCGGAATCCGTTGCTGTTAACAATGGTCGTTTCCAGCACTTTCGCAACAATGCGTCGATCTACTGGCACCCAAACGTGGATCGTGGAACCGCACATGCTGTGGAAGGCCGCATCCGCGACAAGTGGTCAGATCTGGGTTGGGAACGTTCCGTGGTGGGATACCCAATTACTGATGAAACCACCACGCCTGATGGCATCGGCCGGTTTAACCATTTTCATAATGGTTCAATCTATTGGTCGCCTAAAACTGACGCTCATCAGATTGGCGGAGCTATCAGAGACAAATGGGCAGCGCAAGGGTGGGAGACTGGTTCCCTAGGCTACCCCCACACCGATGAGGTCGCTGCGCCGGATAAAATCGGGCGTTTTAATCGCTTTGACAATGGATTTATCTACTGGAGCCCTGCTACCGGAGCTCACATCGTTCCCACCGATATTTTCGAGATCTGGGCAGCCAACGGCTGGGAAGCTGGGAAACTCGGTTACCCTACCACCGACAGCTATAAAACCAACGGCAGTGTGAAACAAGAGTTTCAAAAAGGTGCCATTCAAATCTTTCCTCCCACCGGTCAGGTGCTTCAGCGCTTCGATAACGCAGCCTATTCCAGTTATCAGCAGATCTATCCCTTATTCACCGTCGATCAAGTATCGGGTATTCACCCAGCTGGCGCCCACCGTGAAGTTTCCCAGCACATGGGTAAGTACTTCCCTTTGCCAGGCTGCCCAGACGTCCTGACAGTTGGTACGACATGTGCTATGCCCACTGCCGGTGGACAAACCGGGCCAGTCGCCGTCACGCGCATTGCAGATACTGGTTTCACCTTGACCACACAAGCTGGTCATCCTGAGGGAGAAGGAAGGATCCTCAATATTCGCTTCGATACCGTCACCGCTCCCACTTCAGCAGAACCCACCGTGATTTTCAGCGACGATACACAACGCAGCAAGTACATAGGGTCTGACAAAACCTGGATCCGTGTGATAGTTGAAGCCTTCGGTACAACGTCCACTTCTCGGGTCGCAGGACCATTCATTTCAGACCACGTCGGCCGGCAGATCTTTGGTAATTTTGCCACTACCCTGCGCGCCAGGCTGCCAGAAGCAACCACTATTTACGCATCAGTAACACCCCAACGCTGACCTGGCTATCTTCCTGTCCGCTCGTTCTGTAACTCTCTGTATCCCTCTACATCTCTCCTTTATTTCGATTCCCGAAGTTTTACTTAGATTCTTGAAAGCGATACCCAACCACCATGTCCGTCTTATCTCTACTCACACGTGGCGCTCTTGCTGCCATAGTCCTGACCGCTAGTATCAACACCGCGTCTGCTGCTCAGGCTGACATTCCGGTCAAAATCCTGGCGGGTGATGGTGGCATTGTCCAAGAACAGTGTGGGAAACAACCCCAACAAATCCGTGTGGACTCATCTTCGGTTTCAACTTTCTCGGTCTGCTTTGCCCTCACCAAACCCACCGGGTGGGCGGCGATGAATCTCACTGGCTCATATGGTGTGGTGAACAACCTCACCGTTGACGTCAACGTGGCATTTAAGCTTCCTGATGGAGCTGTGTATTGGCAAGATGCTGTCCACCCTGGTCAAGCTAAGAGCATCGATGTCAACAATGCTGGATCCACCATCGTTGAGTTACAAGTCATTCCCGTTGCTACGAACAATGGCGCCTCCAGCGCCACCTTGATACCCGGCACCGACGATGCACCGAACTATGTATCTCTTCGCTCAGCGTCCGCAGCAGCATCCGGCCGCACTGTCCGTGTGACGTGGGCTGGCGTCACCACAACGCCCCTGTCACGCAACAGTTCTTTTCTCGACCGTCTCGACGGGTCCTTCCTTGTCGCTAAAGGACTATCCGATCCAGCCTGTGTGTCCTTGGAATCCGCAGCGTATCCCGGCATGTATTTGCAAGCCACCAGCCCTACCGACTTTTCGTTGTCTTCTACGCCCAGTGCTTCTCATGCCACATGGTGTCCCAATCCTGCCACCACACCCGTGACATCCACTCGATTGGTGTGGGCTACTGATCGCACCAAAGCACTGGCGATAACAAGCCAAGGTTCCCTGGTGCTCGGCGCGGTTGACTCTGCAGATAGCAGATGGTTTACAGATCAAGCTTTAGCACGCCCCTAGCACATCTCTAGGTACTTCCGTCTCCTTATCGTGCGTCAACCAACACACAGGAAAGATACTCAGAAATGAATCACCACTTACCACCACCACACACCACGTTTTCCATGGGACCTGGTCTGGCTCGTAGGCTGCGGGTCTGGTGCGTGTCACTTATAACCGTCATCCTGGTTGTTGCTGTAGGCACCGAGGCCTCTGGTGCTCAACAAGTTGCTGCTACCGAACACACACGTACTACGAGTGACATCCGTGACAAGCAACGGGCACGTGAATTTGCAGTCGAGATGTTAGGCACCAACTTCATGTCCTCCCGTGCTGCTGCCGAAGCAGTTTTACGCGGAGGAGAGGTCGAACTCGACGCATACGCTAACGGCGGGATGCAGCAAGCCCGTATCCAAGACCTTCGTCAGATTGTTGTTACCATTTCAGCAGCAGCCGGTTCTGCGGTACAAGCTGCTGCCGACAAAGCGTTAGAGTCCGGTGACGAACAGGCGTTAGCCGACTTTATTGATGCGGGGTGGTCACACGCCCAACAGCTCGATGATCGGGCTACGGCTTGGCGTGCTGCCCGAGCACCCGCTGGCACTAGTGTGAAAGCCGCCGCTGATCGGGCGTTGCAGGCCAACACTCCCGAGGCACTGAGTGATTTCGCCACGACTGGGTACGACATCGCTAAGGCTCATGACCGCCGTCGTGAGGTTTATGCGCTGACGCGGTCGACTTCCCCAGCTGTTGCTCGTGGGGCGCAGGAGGCGATCCAGACCGGTACGGATACCGCGATTGACTCTTATCTTCGCTATGGGCAATTTGTTGCTGCGGCACAAGACGCCGAAAAAATGAGTATCGATGAGCTGGTCAACAGTGCTGTGACCGAAGCCGATAAGGCACAAACTGCGGCTAACGTGGCAGCCCAAAATGCGGATCAAGCCGCAAGAGCGACCGATGCTGCGCGCTTGGCTACCGAACGTGCGAAATCCGAAGCTCAAGCCGCTGATAATGCCCAAGTTCGTGCAGGGAGCGCTGCTGCTCAGGCAGGAAAACTTGCCAATCAGTCGGCGGTAGCTGCCGATAGGGCAGTAGCCGCTGCTGGAGAGGCGCGTAGTGCGTTACAGTACACCGCTGATGCGCTGGCTCGAGCCGCTGCTGCTGCATCTCGTGCGCGCATTGCTGCTCAAGAAGCATCATCAAGAGCTGCCGCAGCTGGAATGGATGCCTCTCAGGCACGCCAAGCTCGTATTGCAGCCGTCAATGCGCGTAACGCTGCAGCTGCCGCGGAGAAAGCTGCGCAATCATTCATCCACGCTGATGCTGCATGGGGTTATGCGCAATCGGCAGGTTCAGCAGCATCGTCGGCCGCACGTAATGCTGATGCTGCTGCAGCAGCTGCTAGTGAAGCGGCTTCGGCTGCTGGTGATAGTGATGCAGCCGCTGCTGATGCCAGGGCTGGTGCCGTCCGTGCGCGTGCTGCGGCAGACCGGGCACGGGCGGCTTCTCGTGAAGTCGACGGGCTTGTCGTTCGAATCACGTCATTAGTACAACAGGCACGTGAAGCAGCCAGTCAAGCGGCCGCACATGCCCGTAACAGTGCGAAAGCTGCCGATGATGCTGCTGCTGAGGCAGATAAAGCCATTATTTCGGCGAACAAGGCGGGAGTTAATGCCCAGGATGCGCAGGTTGCCGCCAATAAGGCAGTTGAAGCAGTAAATCTGGCTTATGAGATCAGCAAACTAGCGCGCGAGGCTGCTGATCAACGCCTCGCGCAGGAAGCTGCTTATCTTAGAGATCAAGCCACCCAAGCCCGTGCAATACAAGACGCTCAAGATGCTGTGTCTACAGAACACAAAGATCAGCGCACAAAGCTTGAAAATGATTTACACCAACTCTCTGAACTGGTGGCAAATAGCGATGGACATGCCATTGATTTAGGCAGGGTCAGGGAACTCGCTATTAGTGCAGTGCAGGTGGGTACGCCTGCCATCGCCGGAAGCGCAGCGGTAGCACTGGCTTCCGGAAGAGATGAAGACCTCCAGGCTTTTGTAGACGAGTATGAAGAGTCCACTTTCACTGATGCACACTCGCGTGTGGAATTTCTGGCTCTTAACGATCCTAACCCTCAAGTTCAGGAGGCAGCGGATATAGCGAGCTACGACAGTGGTGACAATATCCAAGACTTCCTTAACACCGAGTTACCGGAAATACGTAAGCCGGGACTGCTTGCCCGAACGTGGCAATTGCGCAGTCAAGGTGATGATGCGGTGAAGCGTGCTGCGGATGCAGCGCTGCGAACTAATACGTTTGACGTTCTTGACGGTTTTGTGAACGGGGGAGGATATGAACGTGCGCTCTACGAAGACCAGCTACGCCAGGCCTATGAGCTGACGCGAACAGGAACGCCAGAAGTCAAAGCTGCGGCTCAAGCTGCAGTCGCAGGTGATCGGGAGGGATTGGCCGAGTTTATTGCTATCGAAGCTAAACGCCGTGCCGCGGCTGATGCGCAACGCACTACCCATGATGAGTACATCGACGGTCTCCTCGAGAGAGGATACCAAGCCGCGCACGACGCCTCACGCAACGCAGCAGAAGCGCAACGGTCATACTTTGCTGCCCGCGGCGACGCACAAACAGCCGTACGCTATGCCGAAGAAGCTGCTGGTTGGGCAGGAAAAGCACAAAAGTCAGCTGCTACAGCGCAAGAGCATGTGCGCAAAGCAGGAGAATCATTGCAGTTTGCGATGCAACAGCAGGAGCGCGCTCATGCGGCAGCCAACCAAGCTGAAAAGGATGCGCGTGCTGCTGCCAGCAATGCGGATCATGCTGCCAGTTATGCGGCTCAGGCTCACGACTCGGCAACTCAAGCAGCAAGCTCGGCTGCTCAGGCACGCAGGTCAGCAGATGCAGCGGGACAGGATGCACATCTGGCCGGCCAGGCTGCGCAGGAAGCCTACAATATTGCGTGGGAAAAGCAACTCGCTGAACAAGAGCAGTACCGAGCCGCAGCGGCTGAGGGGGAACTGAAAGCGAGTAAAACCAGCCTATTAGACGCAATTAAACAGCACGTCGGCCAGGAAGCCCTGGACGTGTTGCTAGACCTCATCGGTGTTACAGACGTTCTCAATTGTTTTAAAGGTGAAGTTTCCGCTTGTCTGTGGGCGGCAGTAGGCGCGCTGCCTTTTGGCAAGATAGCAAAACTGGGCAAAGCAATTCCGGTGTTTAAGAAGCTAATCAGCAAGATCAGCGACATTAAATCAGCGGTACGAAATTCACGTTTTCGTGCGATTCTAGATGATGCGTTGATGCCGGCCGGCTGTGCTGTCTCTCATGGTGCAATTTGGTGGGGTAGAGTGACGACTGAGTCGGCGGTATGGTCGCCAACCATAACCGTCGATTATTTGAGATGGCTCACAGTCGCTAAAAAATGTCCGCTACCCCCTAGTGTTGTTAAAGTTCCGGGAACAAATCGATATCCGATTAACGCTCGCTACGCTGGAGGTAAGTGGCGGAATGGCGATATTTCGAGAATGCCTCCGGGCTTCCGTGAGAAGTATGGAGATATTTATTTCAACGAGAAAGGATACCCTATATTTGATAATCAAGTGGCTAGTCCGGATGAGTACGAGATCTTCAAAGGAAAAGTCCCAGATATCAAGATTAAACCTCAAGGATCGCGTTACAAGGATGTTAAATTAGCCGATGAAGAAATGGGAATTGATGCAAAATTCCGCAGAAAACATAACCTTGTATGGCATCATCATGAAGAGACAGGGCGTATGCAACTGATTCCAAGAGATCTTCACAGCGTTGTTCGCCATTCAGGTGGTTGGGCTAGCTGGGGTCGAGCGCACACGCTAACGTAAGAAAGCAGGTATGGAATAATGAAATTTGGCGATATTGAGTTCACTGATCGAGGGAAACCTTGTGGTATCTTGCGTATCCGTTCCATCGAGAAAAAAATCGGACGCAAGCTTCCCGCTGATTACAAAAAGTTCATCATGAAAACCGGCGGCGGATGTTTAAGCCTCAAAAATACCTATTTGTTTGGAGTTCTCTTGCCCAGTGGAGAGGAACTCGAAGCTAATGTCGAAATCATCCTCGGTAACGATCCCACGGGTGAAACAGACTTCGATCTTGCAGAAGCCGGTGAGTATTTCACTGAAGAATGGGAGATTCCCTCCGATGTGTTACTCATTGGTAATACTGAAGCAGGAATGCATGAGTGCTTTGTGATCAATTATGATCTGCCGGAATTCCCTCGCCATAGTGTGCTATATCTCGACAATGACATACCAGGAGAATTCACTCTTATCGCAAGATCATTCAGCGAATTTCTCAGCATGCTAGCTCCTGATTCAGACTATGATCCCGACGACGACCTCAGCATCGAAGAATCACGGGAGCAGACCAAGAAACAACACAAAATCCGCTCGCAGAAAGGCGCATTGTCACCACAACTTCAGGAATCAATCGAAGCAACAGGAATTCCAGATTACGAACAAATCGTGCGACGGGCGGCCTACCAGCTGGCATGTGTCGATCTAGGTTTCTTTGTCTCAGGTTATAACAAGAAGTGGGCTCAATTGCTAGACGTAGTGTATTGGGCTGCTCAACACGTACAACCGTGCCGCACTGTTAAATCCTTCAAAGGGCCTATATGGGATCATATTCCATGGGATGGAAATGAGTATCAATTCATGTCGCTCGTACGCGCCTCGTTTGTTTTGGAAGGGGAACGCGGCTCTATATCCTGTAGCGAAGCTATGCTTGAACTATGGTGGCAACGGAGAATCGAGCCGGGAGTGCTGGTTGAAACTCCTGAAGGATTTAAATTGAAGGATGAATACATCGCGCCGGTGTTAGAGGCTCTTCGAGAGGACATAAAAAACCATCCGCGTGTGGAAATATAGAGCATCCTTAAACGTTGAAAAGTTTCCTTTTCTTTCTGAAGAGTGGGAGCTTCCTCAGGAGATATTGCTCATTGGGCTATCAGCACCTTCCAATGGTCAACGTTTCCTGCTAGTAGCGTGGCGACTCTGGGTACCACCCCTCGCCCTCCGTGTGGCGGCCAACGTTAGAGACCTCGAGGTGCTCAAAGGCCTGAAAATCCTCAAAGAACCCCGGCCAGTTCTCTATGGTGATGTCTTTAGCAATGCGCCCAGACATGCGTGTCAACCCAGCGTAAATGCCAGAGAGCTGGTTTCCTGCTAACGCGTGTGAGGCGCGAGCGCCCGTGGAAAAGTGGAATAACCGAGAAATAAACTGCGGTGCCCCCTCCGCGGGAGTGAATTGAAAACCGTCCCCCAAATAAGGGCATTTACCCAACGGGTGATCCTTTGCAGGCTCGAACATATCTTTCCACAATGCAATGTTCGGAAGAAACTCCTTCAGCTCTGGACGCAACTCTAAATCAACGGAGTAACCAGTAGCGGAAATGACAAAATCCGCGACAGTCGTACGGCCAACATCATCCGTGATGACAATCTCGCCCGCATCATTGACCTTCACATCGGCCCAACGAGAATCCTTCACCAGCCTGAAATTATCGAAACCGAAGGCACGCCACACCGAGGCCTGCGTCGGTGGCTGAGGAAGACCACCATTGAACAGAGAAAATTCCCACTTCTGCTCGTCACTTAAATCGAAGAAATGCTCCTGCATACCCGGAAACTCCATCCAGCGCAGAGAATTCTGAGTCGGGATTTCGTGGCGTCGGACATGGACAGAAACCTCCGCTGCCCCAGCCTCAAGCGCCACAGAAGCATTATCAAACCCCGACGCGCCACCTCCCAGAACCGCAACACGTTTACCGGCAAGAGAGGAAAAATCAATAGCATCCTCCGTGTGAGCGCGCAGCTCCCGCGGCAAAGCCTTCACCATGTCAGGCAAGAACGGCCCGCCACCGCCATCCAACCCAAGAGCAAAGATCACACGACGCGCACGGTACTCCACCTGCTCGCCCTCAACCTCAGCAGTAACGCGGAAATCACCATCCTCCTGCTCAGGGGGAAACACACCAGTCACACACGTATTGAAATCCACATCCACGCCAGTGGTCGTGCGATACCACACGAGGTACTCGTGCCAGTCCAGGCGCGGAACCAGCTCCGTGGCATCCCACGCCTCCTTGCCGTACTTCGCCTCAAACCACGAACGCGTATGCAAAGAAGGGATATCCAGTTCAATGCCCTTCATGTTCTTAGGAGAGCGCAAAGTATGCATGCGGGCATAGCGATCCCAACAGCCCACATACTGCTCCGGGCCGGCCTCCAACACCTTGACGCGGTCGATGCGATGGCGCTGAAGCGCAAAAGCGGCACCCAAACCAGCCTGACCACCACCGATGATGAGAACGTTCAACACGCCGTCGCCCGGTGAAGGAACCCAGTCATGGTTGTGACCCAGCAACTCCATTTCATGATGAGCCTGCTTCTCCAGAGCCTCCAGGTTGGCTGCAGCCTGATCAGCTGGCAACGGCTCTGGCCGGTTGAATTCTGGAACGGTGCTGCGATCACCGAAGTGGGTGGCGGTCACGTCGGACACGGTGAACCTTCCTTACATAAGGCAAAAAGACAATTATCGTTTCAGCACTTTAATCTGTTGAACACAAAGGTGAGAGTCACTCACGTTAAATCCGTGTTACAGGGGGAGGGTGCCGGACTCATCTATTATGCGTTCTCACCCTCTGTAGCGGATAATCTGACGCATGACTGACCTTGCGGAACTGTACTCCATTGCAGACAACACCCTGCATGACGTGGATAAAGACGTACGCGGGCGCTGGGCAACCCCCATCACCTGGCGGCAGCCGGTACACACGCTATACATGCCGGCGGACAAGTTCTTCACTGCGGCCGAGACCCTCTCCGAATACACGGAGTACGCACGTCAGCAGGCGGCCATGGCAATACAGGAAGCCACCGGTGAACAGAATCTGGAAGCAGGCCTGGTGGAGGTGGCCGCCAGAGTAGAGCTACCCCCTGCAACCGCCCCCCTGGCCGCCCATAAGCTTCAAACCCAACCGATTGAAGACATACGCATTGACCTGGAAGACGGGTTCACGCAACGAGCCGTCTCCGAGGGCGACCGCGATGCAGACGAAGATCACTATGCTCAACGAGCTGCCGAAGCCCTGGCTGCATGGGTAGAAGACAAAGATCCACACGCCCCCTCCTTCGCAGGTATCCGTTTTAAGTCCTTCGACCCGCTCACACGACAGCGGGGTGTGCGCACTCTATTTATTGTGCTGAAGCATTTACATGCGACGGGGACTTTGGAAAAGCTGGACGAACGCGCTTTACGCCTGACATTCCCCAAAGTGCAAAGTCACCACCAGGTGACCGCGCTCGTTCGAATTCTGCAGAGCCTGGAACAACAATGGGGACTCACCCGTCCGATACCGTTTGAAGTGCAGGTTGAAGCTCCGCAAGCAATTCTGGGAGCTAATGGTGATGCCGAGCCAGTAAAGATCATCACGGCAGCCCAGGGCCGGTGCCTGTCGCTGCACTACGGAACCTACGACTATTCAGCTTCCTTGGGGGTGGATGCTGCGTACCAATCCATGGAACACCCCGTGGCCGATTATGCAAAAGACATGTTGCAAGTCGCCACCACATCTGTAGGGGTGGAATTGTCTGATGGATCAACAAACCGCATCCCAGTGGGAGATACGGAGTCCGTCATGACTGCGTGGCAGCTCCATACTCGCCTCGTGAACCGTCACCTCGCCCGGGGTATCCGCCAGGGATGGGATCTTCACCCAGCCCAGCTAGTCACCCGGCACCTGACCACTATTGCGTATTTCCGTGACCAGTGGAAGCACAGCGCTGAACGTCTGCGAGACTACGTAGCAGGAGATGAGTCGCGCTGGATGGATGAACCAGCCACCGCAAAAGCCATGAGCAGTTATCTACGGCGAGCTTTCCAGGCGGGTGCTATCACGGAAGAAGAGCTTGCCGCATACAATCTGAGTTTGCCCTTGTTGGAAGCACTCCAGCTCACTGGTCGTCTGTCCCAGAAGTAGAAGGATTTTCTTGTTATGACCTCGACTGTTTTCCGTGCACACCACGCTATTGTCGCCATCGATGGCGAGGTTGTGGAAGGTCCGGCTTCCGTTGTCGTCTCCGACGGCACAGTGGTTGAGATTCTTCCTTCTCTCGACGCCACCCCGACCCATCCTGTCGCCGAGACTGTGGAAATCCCCGCTGATCAGATTCTTTTGCCCGGACTGGTGGATACCCACGTACACGTCAATGAACCTGGACGCACTGAATGGGAAGGATTTGCCTCCGCTACTCGAGCTGCCGCTGCCGGCGGAGTCACCACCCTCATCGACATGCCGTTGAATTCCATCCCATCCACCATCACCATGGATGCGCTGCGCACCAAGCAGGACGTGGCCCGGGAGAAGGTGAAGGTCAATGTTGGGTTCTGGGCTGGGGTCACACCCCAGAACCTCGGAACTGGTGAGCTACGTAAACTCTGGGAAACCGGGCGAGTATTCGGATTCAAGTGTTTCCTGTTGCACTCGGGAGTTGACGAGTTCCCACCGCTGACACCAGAGCAGTTGGTTGAGGCGATGGAGGAGATCGCCGCCTTCGATGGTCAAATTATTGTGCACGCTGAGGATGCACAACTCATCGAAGAAGGGGAGAAAGCCCAAGAGGCTGCTGGTGGCATCACACAGGAATACGCCACCTTCGAGGCATCCCGACCACCAGCGGCAGAAGCTGCGGCCATTAAGACAGTCATTGAGGCCTCCGAGAAGACTGGTTGCCGTGCACATATCCTCCACCTTTCCGACTCAGGATCGTTGCCCCAGATTCGCGAAGCCCAAGCCCGTGGCGTGAAATTGACGGTGGAGACATGCCCTCATTACCTCGCACTGTTTAGTGAAGAGATCCACAATGGCGGAACACAGAACAAATGCTGCCCACCAATCCGTGGCGCCGCTAACCGGGAACAACTATGGAAGGGTTTGGTTGACGGCCAGATCAGCATGATCGTTTCTGATCATTCTCCATGCACTGCCGAACTGAAGAAATTCGAAGACCTTGGTTTCAGCGGCTCCTTCGGTGAAGCATGGGGTGGAATCGCCTCTGTGGAACTTGGCTTGCCTGTCATATGGTCTCAAGCCCGTCTGCGCGGCAAGACGTTGAAGGATGTCATCAACTGGATGTCGACAAGTCCCGCTGCGTGGGCTGGTTTGACCGACCGTGGTCAGATCGCCGTGGGGAAAGTTGCAGATTTCATCGCTGTTTCCGCCGATGACGCCTTCGTTGTTCTCCCAGAGAAACTTCATCAAAAGAATAAGGTCACTGCCTATGCGCAGCGTGCACTGGCTGGTGTGGTGCACAAGACGTACATCAACGGAGAGTTAGTGTTTGACCGGGAGGGGGGCGTCGGTAAAGACGAGGAGGTCTTCCCCGGCCCACGTGGCGCTTTGGTTGAGCGGCCACAATTACGACAGCTTGGTTGAGTGACCACAATTAGGCGTGGTGCTTTGGTTGAGCGGCCATAATTATGACGGCCTAGTTGAACAGCCATAACTACGAAGAAAAGAGAGGACAAAAAGAAAACATGATCGACCGTCCGGCAGAGCAGTTTGCATTTGAGACCTACCCTGATCTTGCTAACCGTGCGCTGGCAGGCTCCGTTATTTGGGCTTCAGACGAGTCTTTCGCCGAACGCGAAAACCTCATCATGCCGCATGAGCCAGCTTTCGATCCGAACGAGTTTGGCAATAAAGGCAAAGTGTACGACGGCTGGGAAACTCGGCGACGCCGCCACGATGACATCGGTGGGCATGACAGCGCCATCGTGCGCCTCGGTGTCCCCGGCCTGGTACGAGGCATCGTCGTAGACACCGCCTGGTTCAAAGGCAACTACCCCACCCACATCGCCGTGTGGGGGTTGACATGCGATGAATACCTGCCAGCAGAGCAGATTGCCGCGCTTCCGGACAGTGAATGGACACAACTAGTACCCGTCACCCCAGCTCAAGGCCACACACGCCACCCATTTGAAATCGCCGCAGACTCTGCCCAAGGAACGCAGCGCTTCACCCACATTAAGCTGGACATGATCCCCGATGGAGGTATTGCGCGCCTGCGGATCCACGGAGTACCTGCTCCAGACCCACGTTTCTTGGGAGGTACCGTGGACCTTGCAGCAACAGAAAACGGTGCCCACGTCACCTCCTGTTCTAACATGTTCTACTCCAGCCCCAATCAGATTCTGGGACTCGGCCGAGCGATGAACATGGGTGGCGGTTGGGAAAACGCCCGCCGCCGCACCGAGGGAAATGACCAGGTCACCGTCAAGCTTGCAGCCGAAGGCGTCATTCGCCACGTGGAGATCGACACCTCGTACTTCGTATTCAACTCTCCAGGCGATGTGCAGCTCACCGGTATCACCGAAGCCGGCGAAGAAATCGAATTAGTGGGCAAAACCCGTGCCCTACCGGATACGCGCCACCGTTTCCTGGTTGACTCCGAAGAACCCGTGGTATCCGTTCGTGCCGATGTCTACCCCGATGGCGGTATTTCCCGTCTGAGAGTGTGGGGCGATCTTTCCGAAAACGGTATGGCAGAGATTGAAAAACGTTGGGGCTCAGCGACCGAAAAGTAGATGCAGGCGCCCCCGCACATCAATCGTCTCCACGGTGACCCCATACACCGGTTCGAGGATCTCTGGCGTTAAAACCTCCCTCGGGGAACCACTAGCCACAATGCGCCCCTTGTTCATGACATGGATGACGTCGCAATACTGTGCTGCAAGGTTCAAATCATGCAGCACTACCAGCGCAGAGACAGGTAAAACCCGCAGCAGCTGTAACACATCGTGCTGATAGCGGATATCCAAATGATTCGTCGGCTCATCCAACAGAACCACGTCAGTGTGTTGAGCTAAGGCACGGGCAATCAATACCCTCTGGCGCTCGCCCCCAGAAAGAGTAGACAGAAAACGCCCAGCCAGTCTCTCGGCTCCGACACACGCCAATGCTTCCTGTACAACCTGGCGATCCCGCGCAGCACCTGGCCCACCTATACCCGCATGCGGCATACGCCCGAGCATGACCAACTCTTCCACGCGCAGTGGAATTGCCGGATCGGGATCCTGAGCCACTAGAGATACCTTCCTGGCCACAGCCTTCCGGCTCATCTTCGACGCCACTTTGCCGTGGAGAAAGACCTCTCCCACCTCCAACGGAAGGGCTCCGAGTAGCGCTTTCAGCAACGTGGTCTTGCCCGATCCATTGGGCCCTACCACTCCGATGACCGTGCGCTGCTGGCCAGACGGGATCGTGAGAGACACATTTTGCAACGTTGGTAAGCGTGCCTGAGAGAAACGTACCGTGATGTTTCGTGCTTCAAGGGCGTAAGGCACATGAGAGGGAGCGGGAGAAGAGTTCGTCAACGCGTCTCCTTGACGAAATCTCGGATCTGTTCCACACCATCAACAGCCAGGGGAGTGGGTGGTTCAGCGAAATTGAGTAGAAGAGGCAGCACGCGCCCTCGCCTTACGGCAGTGGTGCCTTTCGCGCCGCTGTAGTCCATCATGGCTTGTCGAGCATCTTGAGGATCTCCAGCGGAGTACAGGGCAATGATGATATCGGGATTCTTATCGGCAACCTGTTCGGGACTTACCTCAAAGACACGTTGAGGTTCATCACCAAACACGTTACGAAGACCGGCGGATTCCACCACGGGATTACTCATGGAGTGGCTACCGTAGGCATACACGGGACCGCCACCCACCGAGGGATACGTGACAAGAACCGATGGCCGAGATGCCCCCGCGGAATTCTTTGCACCCTCTCTTTCGAGCTCCGTCAACCTTTCTTTTAACTGCGACACAAAAGCCTGCCCCTTCGCCTGTTGAGAGAACACCGTCGCATACAACATCACCTGATCCCAGGCATCCTCCCACGTGGCAGGTCGCGATAACGCCCCACAGAATGCAGGCTCATCAAGTTGCGGAATCCCCAACGGCTCAAGAGCTTGCCGAGAGACAGTCTCGGTAGCACCCAGCACCAAGTCCGGTTTCTGTGCTGCCACCTGTTCCACGCTGATCTGCAAATGTCCACCGGCATCAAGGCGGTCGGTCAAAGAGGGCACCGTGTCCAACGCAGAACGTGTCGCCTCATCGAAGTACTGAGGTGGGTATTGCCCTGCACGCGCAGTGACACGATCCAACATTCCAAGATGCGCGAGGGTCGTGATGGACTCGGGGCCGAGAGTCATCACCCGGTGTGGATCAGCGGGTGTAGTAACCTCCGCCCCACAATTGCTGACCGTTGCACCAGGCGCGGGGTTGGCGGCTTGGTTCACGTCATCACTTCCGCATCCTGTGAGGATGAGAGAAACACTGAGTACAACTGCGGTGATGGCAAGCTTTTTCATCGGTGACTAGCTTTCAGTAGGGGCGGGGTGGCGTCGAATAAGAACAAGAAGAAGCGGAGTGCCGACCAGGGCAGTGATGATTCCGATAGGAAGTTCCTGAGGAGACAATATGGTGCGTGCGCCTATATCAGCCCAGATGACAAGGATGGCTCCCAGCAACGCCGCCATAGGAATGACGACGCGATGAGAAGCACCCACCACGCGCCGGGCAAGATGGGGAACGACAAGGCCGACGAAGCCGATGGCGCCGGACAGCGACACCACCGAACCGATGAGCAAACACGTCGCTAACAGAAGGACAGCCCGCAGACGTTGGGGATGGACGCCGAGAGACAAAGCAGTAGTATCCCCGAGACACAGAGCATCGATATGAGGAGCCAAGAGCATCACTACACACGACACAACACCGAAAACGACGAAAACCGCAGCGAGCTGAGAACCCCAGCTGGCCAACGAAAGAGAACCGAGCAACCAAAACATGACAGAGCGAGAGGCCTCGGGGGAATCGCTCGCGAAAATCATGAAGCTGGTCAGAGCTGACAGAGCATAGCCGATGGCCACACCGGACAGAAGCAGGCGAACAGCGGTGAGTTGTCCCCCAGACCGGGCGAGAAGAAAAACGAGGACAGTGGCGCCTACAGCGCCAAGGAAAGCCATAGCCTGAAGCCCCACACCACTACCAACCCCGAAGAGAATAGCGGCGGCGGTGCCACAGCTCGCACCAGAATGTACGCCGACAATATAAGGATCCGCGAGCACATTGCGGACAATGGCCTGCAGAATCACACCAGCAACAGCTAGCCCCGCGCCCGAAGCGCAGCCCAGCAACACCCGAGGGATACGTAGATTGTGGACGATAGGATCCGAGACACTCACAGAGACCGATCCGATAGACACACCCGCGAATAGGCTCCCGCATAACACGACAAGAGCGCCAAGAAGCCACAGGAGACAACGGCGCTCAACTCTCATGGAAACCCAGAATAGACCCACGTATAGAAGTTATGGAAATAGTTACTGATAGAGACACCCGAGAGACAGTTCTCACGTGATTTTAATTGAGGGGATGTCCCGCCGTAGTGGAATAATGACGAACGTGACACAAGAACCACTAGTTGCAGTGCCCGGACCAGACCCGGAAACGGAATCCCAGCGCAGGGCGGATTTGCGTAAGCACAAAGCCATCGCGACTGGCTTACTGGTCATCGCGGTGCTCATTTATATCAGCATGCGTTGGTTGGAATACCAGGGCAACAGCGGGGCATGGATTGGTTATGTGCGGGCAGCCGCGGAAGCCGGCATGGTCGGTGCGCTGGCGGACTGGTTCGCTGTGACTGCACTATTCCGCCACCCCCTGCATATTCCGATTCCCCACACGGCCATTATTAAGCGCAAAAAGGACCAGGTGGGGCATGCGCTCAGCGAATTCGTGGGTGAGAACTTCCTCAATGCCACGCTCATTGCCGACAAGCTGCGCAAAGCGAATATTCCACAGCGCGCAGCTGACTGGGTTGTGGCAGACGGGGGCGCGGAACGCGTATCCAAAGAGGCAGGTCGCCTCATCGACATCGTGGTCAATGGCATCAACAAGGAAGAAGCTGAGCAGGTTCTCTCCGCGTTAGTTATCGACAAGCTGCAGGAACCAACATGGGCACCGCCACTCGGACGAGGGCTGGAGCAGCTGATTGAGGAGGGTCGCACAGAGCCCGCGATCGATGCCGTCGTAGTGTGGATGGACGATAAAGCACAAACCTCCGAAGAGTTCGTGACTCGCCTTATTGACGAACGCACTCCCACGTGGGCACCGCGTTTCATCCGGGAGCTAGTCGGCGCCAAAGTGTACCGGGAGTTGATTGAATTCACCGCCGATGTGCGTCACAACCCGCACCATGAGGCGCGCATAGAGTTGCGGAAATTCCTCCGGCAGCTATCACAGGATCTTCAACATGATCCGCAGATGATTGAACGCGTAGAACAATTCAAGGAGGACATCATGACCTCCACACCCATTCGGGCTATCCCCGGCGCCCTGTGGGAATCCGCGCGATCAACTCTGACCACCATGGCGCGAGATGAGGACTCTCTTCTACGCCGGCGGATTACCAACTGGGTGCGCGAGTTCGGCACGCGCGTGCAAAACGAGCCGGAGTTACGCGATCAGCTGGAACATCGCGTGGTTAACGCCGCGAGCTACCTCGCAGACAACTATGCGGGGGAAGTTACGAGCATTATCGGTGAAACAGTGGAGCGCTGGGACGCGCAAGAAGCTTCCGACCGGATTGAGCTGCTCGTGGGTAAAGACCTGCAGTTCATTCGAGTGAACGGCACGATAGTAGGAGCACTCGCCGGGTTAGCTATCTATACGCTGACGGAATTAGTCTTCGCTGTAGCATAAGTGCCATGGAACAAGTTTTCGTGGTGATCGGAACCATCTACATCGCAATCAACCTCGTGCTGAGTATCACGGTTCTGGGCTTGGCTGTGTTCGGTGCAATCACCGTGGCTACCACACGCGATGATGCGTTTATGGTGATTGATCGCCAGAAGCAACAATGGCTGCTGCTGTGCATAGGCGCTGCTGTGGCTGCAGGGCTGAGCTTCCTGCCCGGCCTCACAATGCTCTGGGTTATTGCCGCTGTCATCGTGGGGGTCTACTGGCAGGATGTGCGCCCATCCATTAACGACGTGCTGGGCAACGCCTCTGGAAGTTGGTGATCGACCGTGGAGCTTACCAAACAACAGGTTGCCGCAGTGATTGATTCCACCATCCTCAAACCAGAAGCTACCCGCGAGGATGTTTTAGCTCTCTTGGCCGAAGCGCGCGAGTTGGGATGCGGCGCAATCTGCGTCTCCCCTTCCATGCTGCCCATATCCGACGCCACACGCCACGATGACCCAGCCATCGCCACTGTAGCGGGCTTCCCGTCGGGAAAGCATGCCTCACTGATCAAAGCTACGGAGGCTCGATTTGCTGTGGAGAACGGTGCGGTTGAAGTTGATGTGGTTGTGGACATCGCCGCTGCAGCTGCGGGTGATGAGAATGCTCTGGTGAGCGAGCTGATGACGGTGCGCGAGGCCGTACAACCCCCGGTGGTGCTTAAGGTGATTCTGGAAACCGCAGTATTGGGCGAGGACCAATTGCGTGCAGCCGTGCGCGCCTGCATCACGATAGGTGCGGATTATGTGAAAACCTCAACCGGCTTCCACCCTGCAGGTGGGGCAACCGTGCAAGCCGTGGCGATCATGGCCGATGAGCTAGAGAAGGCCGGGAAACTCGCCCCGTTCGGAATGAGCGAGGATGTCCGCCGAGCCGCTGGCTTGATGGGGGTCAAGGCTTCCGGTGGAATCCGCGACTGGGATACGGCCGTGGCCATGATTGAGGCTGGGGCTACACGCCTGGGCGTGAGTTCGGCACGGGCGATCTTGACCTAAAGCGAGGGGACTGTTGTGTGTGGGGGGGGAACTGTCTGAGATGTCGCCAGCGTGCGTGGCACGGAAGCTGTCTCGGGGCGGTTGTTGTGGGTGAAAAGTGCCTGAGATACTGCGAGAGGAACCCTAAGAGGCTACAGAACCGGTGGTTTTGTTCAGATCGGAGCTGAGCTCCTGCACGTTCACGTCAGTGCCGTGGAGGCGAACATCCAAGCCTTTGTCGGTGACTCGGACATCCTCGAATCTCAGGTTCCCGTTCAGCCGCGCCGCTTGCTGGCGGTTGAGCATTTCCTGAATGCCCTGTACAGCGCTGTCCGGAAGGTTGAGGATCCCCAAAACTTGGGCGGACTTCACATCGAAGGAGATCTGCCCATCGTTGACTACGGGTTGCATGTGCAGTTTGGCTAGGCCGTTATTGATATCGAACTCTAGCTCCTGGTTTCCCTCATTGGGCGTGATGCCGGTGACCTTGATCTGACTCGTCAAAAAGTCCTCTACACCGTTGCCACCAGTGTGCTTCTGCTGCTCCTCGACAATTTCAGCCAACATGAGTTCACTGGGGATGGACGTGTGCAGGGTGAGCTCACCGAAAGACGTATCCTGTTGCTGCTCTCCCAAGGCAATGCTCCGAGCCTCAATATCCATTTCTGGAGCACCCTTCACGTGAGGAAGGGAGACGTTGCCATCGTCATAGGACACACTTAGCGAAGATGGGATATCGATATCCACACTACCCACCTTTTTAGTGAGCAGGGCAAGCAGAAGTGGGGAGGCGCCGAAGTGTACCGAGGGATCCTGCGTCAGTTCATAGCCGGATTCGGAAGCGGACTGCCTGATGCCCTCGATGAGCTGGTTTTTCGCGTAGAGACGGGCACCGAATTCAGCACAGCCGAGAAACACCACAAGGACGAGTACGATGATGAGGAAAAGCGGCAGTGCTTTGCCGCGCCGTTTTTTCTGCGCTGTGCTTACATGTCCCCAGTCCTGAGCTCCGGAACTTGCGGAATGCGCCCCAGAACCGTGAGAGGGAAAGTTGTATTCGGAGGTTTCGTTGTACTGCGGGTTACTCACCCACTCCAGTGTTCACTACCTTGCGCAGAATTTCTAGTGATCGTCCGATACCGCACTCCACGGCACGGTGAGAGTGTTGTCCGATAATCTGCGTCTCGGGGTGAGCCGCGGCAGTTGCGTCGCCTGATGAAAATGATTGAGCGCTTCCCTCCACCGTACCCGGGGACCGAACACAGCCAGGGGAGCTGCCTGGTTCCACGCCGCATCCATTTCCTGCAGCACGTCATACACCGCATGTCCAGGACTGTTGTGGTGTATCAACGCTTTGGGTAGGCGCTCTGCGATGTCACTGGGTTTTTCTACATCGCCGGGATGCCAGGACATCGTGAGAGTCTGGGGGCCGTGTTTGTCTAGGAGCACCCATGCGGCGCGGCGGCCTACCTCGCAACACGTGCCTTCAATGATCACGCCGCCATCGTGAAGCCCCGTTTGCATTCTCTCCCATGCGTCGCGAACCTGATCCACATCGTATTGACGCAGCACATTGAACGCCCGCACCACATCGGCTCGCATGCCAGCCAGCTCGAAGCCTCCTAGGGCGAAGTTCACACCATCACGCGGAGGCAACACACGGGACGGCTCGATTTCCAGGCCGGTGACCTCCACATCCGGGGCGAGAACACGCAAGAAACGTGCCCACTCCACAGTAGTAGTGTGGGAGGCTCCGTAGCCCACGTCGATAGCCACGGGTCTGCGTCCGGAAAGTTGCACATCGCGCATGTGCGTCTGCACGCGATGCTGGGCGACCAACCACCGATCTGATTTACGCAGGCGGTTGTGACCCGTGGTTCCCCGAGTGGGTACACCAACGGGCCCGTCCGTGGTCCACGAACGAGCCCGCAGGTTATGCGCGTGATCAGCCAATTACTGGTTGTCGGAGATGAACTTCTCGATCAGGGTGGCCTCGCGGTTGAGGAAGTCATCAACCCACTCAGCGACTTTAGGTTCCAGCACCGCACCCATCATCGGAATGGCAACCTCAACAGAGATATCAGCGAAAAGTTCGGTGGTATCACCGTTGCCAGTGAGCTTGGCGTCAGCGTTGAAGCGCACCGGAGCGCCCTTCACTTCTGCAGAAACAGTTCCGGTGGATACATCGCCAGCCAGTGGGCCGAACTCAACGACGCGCTTGAGCTTCAGGTCCTGGGACACCATGCCACGCACTGCTTCTGGCAAGGCGGCCTTAGGCAGCAGTTCGTAAAGAACGGCCTTAATTGGGTCGGCAGCGAACTCGTTGACTTCGCCGGGTTCGTCGTTGATCTCTGCTGCCTCGTACTCCCAATAAGCCTTGTTGGATAGGGTTTCGTAAACCTTTTCGATTGGGAAGTTAATTGTTGCAGTGTTCTCGCTGTGAGTAGTCATGTGAACAGACTACCGTTAGTAGCGTGAACGTATCGGGAAGTAACACTCAAAGTTTGTCTGCGTTGCTGAATTTGATCCGCCGGCCCGGCTTCATTCCTGGGGCACGGGTGGTTCGCCGCACCTTCGCTGATCTGACCACTTTACGCATCGGTGGACAACCTGCTGCTGTGGTGGCCTGCTCTCGCCCTACCTCGCTGGCTGCCGTTGTATCTCTCTTCGACGCCGCCCAGCAGCCCCTCGTGGTGCTTGGCGGAGGATCGAACCTGGTCATTGGTGATGGAGATGATGTCAATAATCTGGTTGCCGTCTGGGCTACGGATGCCTCCCAAAAGGATCTCATCGCGGCTGCTGACGTCGGTGCTGTGGGTGTGCATTCCGCGGATAATGATTCTACGGGTGATATCGCCATAGATGAACAATCCGGTATCGTGCGCGCGTATGCAGGAGTGAACTTCGACCGCTTAGTGGCGAAGACCGTCGCCGCCGGCTTGTCTGGTCTGGAATGCTTGTCCGGTATCCCGGGATCCGTTGGGGCAACCCCGGTTCAAAACGTGGGCGCCTATGGGGCAGAGATTTCGCAGGTGCTATCCCGAGTGCAGCTCTATGATCGCGGGGCTGCTGGTGAATATCAGGCCGGTAAGGCGCATGAATTGACGTCCGAGGAAAAGAAACTCGAGGCGGTGCGGCCGGATCCATTCCTGCATTGGGTGAGCCCAGATGAACTGGAACTGAGCTACCGGCATTCGAATCTGAAACATTCTCAGCGTGCCGTAGTGACGGCTGTGGAATTCCAGCTCGGTACAGATGGGATGAGCAGGCCTGTGCGCTTTGGTGAATTGGCACGCGCACTTGGGGTGGATGAAGCTGATGCCACGGCGGGAAACAGCGCGGCGCGACGCCCGATCGCCGAGGTGCGCGAGGCTGTGTTAGCACTGCGCACGGCTAAGGGAATGGTATTGGATCCCGAGGATCATGACACATGGTCGGCGGGCTCCTTCTTTACCAACCCGATTGTGCAAGGAACGGACGCCCGTGATGCGGTAATCGCAGCGGTTCGCCAGACATGTGGCGATGCCGTAGCGGACTCCATGCCCATTTATTCCGCAGGGCGCAGCGGCGCAGCAGAGGATAGACAAGCGGATGATAGTGCAGAGCGCTTCAAATTTTCTGCCGCGTGGCTCATCGAGCGAGCCGGGTTTAACAAAGGTTGGCACGTCGAGGGTAACAGTGCCGCTGCGTTATCTAGCAAACACACTTTGGCGCTGACTAATCGCGGTCAAGCCACCAGCGAAGACATTATCGAGCTAGCCCGTGCGGTGCGCAATGGTGTGCGCGATGCGTTCGGGGTGGTACTGACTCCCGAGCCTGTGTGGATCGGTGCTTCCCTCGACTAGCGCAGGTGTGTATGACTAAGCGCAGGTGTGCCTGACCAAGGGACCTTGGGAGGGGTAAGGATTGGGGGCGGTCTAACCGTCATCCACCATGGAGACGACCAGGTCCTTGACTTCGCGGCGTCGGATTTTGCCGATCATATCGGCAGGTAACTCGTCGACGACAACGAACCTGCGCGGTACCTTGTAACGGGTCATATGTTCACGGCACCACTCTTGAACAGCGCCGTCGTCGAAATCGGAAGCTGAGACTCCGGGCGCAAGAACGACAGCCGCGACCACTTCTTCCGACCCATCCTGTTGCTCTAGGCCAACTACGCCCGCTTTCTCGATCTGATGGTGTTCGGTGAGAATCTCTTCTACCTCCGCTGGATAGACGTTGAATCCTCCGGTGATGATCATTTCCTTAATGCGGGAGACGATCTTGATGAAACCGTCCGGTTCCATGACCGCCATGTCTCCGGTACAGAACCAACCGTCATGGAAAGGCTGTTGATCATCGTCTACATTGATGTAGCCGCTAAACACTTGTGGCCCGCGTACTAAGAGTTCACCAGCCTCTCCGTCCGGCATCGTACGAGACAAGTCCTCGGGATCCGCGACGCGTAACTCAGTGTCAGGAAAAGGGATGCCAATATAGCCAGCGCGACGATCTGGGGAGATCGGATTAGCCACGATGATAGGAGCAGTCTCGGTCAATCCGTAACCTTCGACGATCTTGCCACCGGTCTTCGCCTCCCATTTCTCAGTGGTATGGACTGGCAGGGGAGCAGCGCCCGAAAGAGCATTATGAATACCGGAGAGATCGATGTTTTCAGTTTCCGCTGCCTCGAGGATTTTGTCGTACAGTGTTGGCACTCCCGGCATATAGGTCGGTAATTCCTTTTTCAATTTCTCCACAATGAGTGGTAGTTCCGGTTTGGGAAGAAGGGAGAGCTTGCCGCCGGTTGCCACACCGAGTGCTGTCGTAAGTGTTAGGCCGTACACATGGAACATCGGCAGCGCTGCTAAATACCTTTCCTGACCTCCCTTACCTAAATCTTTCACCCACGCCAATCCCTGAGTGACGTTGGCCATGATATTGCCGTGAGTTAGTTGCGCTCCTTTCGGCTTGCCAGTCGTGCCAGAGGTGAAAAGAATCAACGCTGGATCCGAGGCGCATAAATCTTCAGGGGTCTCGATGTCGGAACCATCGCCGCCGAATGTGGAGCTCAACAACTGTGTGAAAGGAATTGTTCCTGGGGCATCGCCATGGAGCAGTGCGCGCTTTTCTTTGAGCGGCTTGAAGGGCAGTTTTAATGCCAAGCGCTTAATGAGCGGCATGGCCTCAATCATGTTGACTGACACAATGGTTTTGAGTTGGGTTGTGTGAGTAAGCTTCTGCACCACCTCAAAAATGTTGTCCCATGCGATAACGATTTCCGCGCCGTGATCCTTAAAGGGGCCTTCCAGCTCTCTTGCGGTGTATAGCGGATTATGCTCCACAACGACGCCGCCTAGGCGAAGGACAGCGAAGTAGGCGATGATGTGCTGTGGGCAGTTCGGCATGATCATTGCTACGCGGGAGCCACGTTCTACACCGAGTTTGCGCAAGCCAGCAGCGACGCTCTGAACTTGTTTGCCAAATTTCTCATAGGTGGTGGTTGCGCCGAAGAATTCGAGTATGTCGTTGCCATGGTTGGCGTGGATTGCTCGGTCCAGCATTGCGGACATATTGTCTTCAGGCTTGTATTCCAAGGAGTGGGGAGTCCACTCCGTGTAGTACTTGAGATACGGCTTTTCTTTCCAGGCCGTTCCTTCAGGTGTGTGTTCGTTGCCGGTGGCGGACGTGTGTGGATTATCAACGTTCGTCATCGTCTGGGTCTCGCGTCTTTCTGTATAGAAGGTGTGAGGTAGCCGAAGCGTGGTGTTCGACATGTTCATCCAAGACTAACGCCAAAAAAATATCTGTACTACAAAACTAATGATTTACTTTATTACAGCTTGATAACTGCGGGTCCTCAACACGTCCTGTGTCCTATCTGTGGTGTTACTAGAATGGTTTGTCATGCGCGTTGCAGTGATTTCTATGCACACATCCCCGTTGGAGCAGCCGGGCACGGGGGATGCGGGAGGCATGAATGTCTATATAAAAAATACGGCTCTGGAGCTCGCTAAGCTCGGTGTGGAAATTGATATTTTTACTCGCGCGACTCGTCCTCTTCAGGGAGAGATTGTGCATGTAGCGCCGAATCTACGGGTCATTAATTGTGTCGCCGGGCCGTATGAGGGGTTAGCGAAGGAGGAGCTACCCACCCAATTAGCGGCTTTTGCCGGCAGCGTGTTGGCGTTTACTCGGGAGCAGAATGCGTCCTATGACCTCATTCACTCCCATTACTGGCTTTCGGGTCAAGTGGGGTGGTTGTTGCGCGACTTGTGGCAACTGCCATGGGTGCATACTGCTCACACGTTGGCTGCGGTCAAGAATAATTTGCTGGCTATTGGGGATTCCCCGGAGCCGGAGAGTCGACGTATTTGTGAGCAGCAGATCGTGGATAATGCAGACCTGCTCATCGTGAATACTGCGGCCGAGGTTCAAGACTTGGTTGAAGGCTACGATGCGAATAATTGCCGTATTGAGGTTGTCACCCCTGGTGCGGATATCCGACGCTTCACTTCTGGGTCAGATCGTGCTACGGAACGGGTTCGTCGCGAATTAGGTATTCCATTCCGCGCGAAGGTCATTGGGTTCGTTGGTCGGCTTCAGCGACTTAAGGGGCCGGACGTCTTGTTACGAGCTGTGAGTGTTGTGGCTCGACGCCACCCTGAACTCCTCTTATCAGTGGTTATCTGTGGCGGGCCATCAGGCTCGGGCAAGAACAGTTTGGAGCAGTTGCAGGACTTGGCGAAAGATCTTGGGATTTCTCACATGGTGCGATTTCTCGATCCGCGTCCGGCCGAGGAACTGGTTTTGGTGTATCAAGCAGCGGATATTATTGCGGTTCCGAGCCATAATGAGAGCTTTGGTTTGGTGGCTGTAGAAGCACAAGCTTGTGGTACTCCGGTGATTGCTACCAACGTTGGAGGTTTGGCTCTGGCCGTGGACGAGGGGAAGTCCGGTCTTCTGGTGGACGGACATGATCCTGAAGATTGGGCAGATGCCGTAGCTCAGCTGGCACTGGACGATGACATGCGTATCGCCATGGGGGAGTATGCACCGAGCTATGCGGCCAATTTTTCCTGGGAGAGCTCCGCGATACAGCTCAAGGACCTATATGAGGGTCTACCGGTAAACGGCCATGGAGATGAACGCCGACCTGCTGGATAACGTGTAGGTTGAAGATCATGGATCGTGCTGGAATTCGCAAGCTGTTAGAGGAGGCCGAAGTTGACTATGTTGAGGCCGGTAATAATGTGGTCGTGGTGCTTCCTGGGGAGAAGAAACTCAAAACCAATTGTCTGCTGATTCCACAGGATGGGATGTTCCGCATTGAGGCCTTTGTAGCTCGACATGTGGAAGAAGCACATGAGGACGTATATAAGCTGCTCCTCAATGAGAACCGACGGACGTTTGGTGTGCATTACACACTGGATGCCAACAACGACATTTACTTGGTGGGACAGCTACCCGACTCCACAACAGCTGATGATCTGCAACGCGTGCTGGGCAACATCCTGGAACGTGCGGACAATGACTTTAACCGTATTTTGGAACGGGGGTTCGCGTCGTCGATCCGACATGAATGGGCATGGCGGTTGTCTCGGGGTGAGCCAACCATGAACCTCAAGGCGTTTACCCATTTGAAGCCATCGGAGGCGGAGATTGCTACTCTGGCGCCACCTCCAGGATCTCACCTCGCGGAAGACGTGCATCAGCCTGAACCAGCTAATCAAAAGGCTCAGGAGCGCGAATAGGGTTCTTTATCGCTAGGCAGGACGTGTTCCCCGGACCTATCGAGTGTCAAGGCGAGGGAGGAGACGTACTGAGTTTCTCCGTCCGGGCCGGGTTTTGCGGAGGCGATCATGTCGGGGCGCTCGACCTCTTCGCCAGAGACTGCGCAGATGAGGGTCTCGTGGTTTGGATTGCCGTGCTCATCGTACATGGGAATGTCGATACCATCGTGGCTGCGACGAAGGTAGTATTCACCCTTTGTAGCGATAGCCATAAGGGGTGTGACGATAACCGCGATCGCTGCCGCGAACAGGGGGCTAAACGGGGCGATAGCATCTCCACAGACACCGAAGAATATGGCCACAGAAATGGTCCCGGAGGCCAGCACAGAGACCACCCCTACGGGATTAACGTTGTGGAGCATACCGCGGCGGAACTCAGGAGCCATAGGTGATAACTTCAGTAAGTACTTGTTGAACACAATGTCCGCGGCCACGGTAAAAATCCAGGCGATGGCGAAGTTGGAGTAGAAGGACAAAACAAAGCCCAGCACTTGGAACATGTTGAATTCCATGAGCGCCAGCGAGATACCGACATTCACGACCACAAACACCACGCGCCCTGGGTATTTTTTCATGGTGCGAGAGTAGATGTTGGTCCATGCGAGGGAGCCACAGTAGGCATTGGTCACGTTGATCTTGATCTGGGAGACGACAATCAAAAAGACGGCGAGGGCAAGCGCTAACCACCCTGGCATCATCTCGGAGTAGAGGGAGAGAAATTGGTTGACTGGTTCGATGGCGAGCGAGGTGGATTGGTTCAGGGTAGCGATGATGTAGACGGCTAGGAAGACACCGATGATCTGTTTGATCGCGCCAAGAATGACCCACCCGGGGCCGCCCATGATGACAGCTGTCCACCAAGCTCGAGAGTTTTCGGGAGTCTTGGGTGGCATAAAGCGCAAGTAATCGATGTTTTCCGCAATCTGGGCTGTCAAGGATAGGCACACTCCGGCGGCGAGCACCATCGCAGCAAAGGATACTGGTGAATGGTTTTCCCCGGTGTAAGAGAGGAAAGTGTTGACGGATTGTGGCTCTTTGATGACAAGATATGCCATAGGAAGAATCATCATCACGAGCCACAGGGGGTTAGTCCAGGACTGGAGCTTGGCGAGAAACTTCATGCCATAGATCACCAGAGGGATGATCATGAGGGAGCTGACCAGGTAACCGGCCCACAGGGGTAGGCCAAAGCCGGCTTTTAAACCTTGCGCCATGATGGCGCCTTCTGTTGCAAAGAGAATAAACGTGAAGGATACGAAGATGAGGTTGGTGAGGATGGAACCCATGTATCCAAGGCCCGAGCCGCGGCTGATGAGATCCATATCAACGTTGTAGCGTGCGGCGTAATAAGCCAAGGGGAAAGAGCTGATGAAAATCAATACAGCGGCGATAAGGATTCCGCCGATGGCATTAATAGTGCCGTGTTGGACGCCGATGGTGGCTCCGATGGAAAAATCGGCGAGATAGGCAATGCCTCCCAGCGCGGATCCAGCAACGACAGCCGGAGTCCATTTGCGATAATGGCGCGGGGCGAAACGGAGGGAAAAATCTTCTGCGCCTTTCGATGCTCCGCTGTGCGATGCATTCGTATTGCGTGGCGCGTCCATTCTGCGTGATGTATCTGAGGGTGTTGTTGCAGTGGAGGCTGTATTTGTCGGCGGATTAGTTTGCGTTGTCATGGATCCACAATCTATGAGACCCATGTTTCATCATTCGGACGTTTTTATGTCCAGCGCATGAAATGAATAAGTGAATAATTCTCAGAGGTTACTTAGTGAGGTTAGGGATCCATTCTCAGATCCACTGCACGTGACGGAGTTTGCACAGAAAAAGACATTCACCCTAACCGTGAGGGGGCAGATTTGAGGCCAACTAGACGGACACTAGTCACTAGGGAAGTGCCCGTGGAGACGGTCAAACCTCTGTTTGCTGCGGCCCTCCACGCCGCTGATAGTCACGGTCTTGTTGCGGTCTGCATACTTCTGTGTGATGGCATCCAGCGTGGCGACAGTGGAAGCATCCCAGATTTCGGCGTCGGAAAGGTCGATGATGATGTTTTCGGGATCTGTCGAATAGTCAAAGGCATAGACCAAATCATTGGAAGAGGCGAAAAAGAGTTGGCCTGAGACTCGATATTTCTTCGTGTGTCGCCGCTCACTCTCCGGCAACTCGGACGCCGAAACATCTTCTACATACACAAGATGGGATACGCGCCGGGCGAACACGACCATGGCGCTCAGTACTCCTATGGTCACGCCTATGGCCAGGTTATGAGTGAATAGGGTGCCGGCAATAGTTATGAACATCACGAGGTTCTCACTCAGAGGCATGCGCTTGAGAGTGGAAGGCGAAACGGAATGCCAATCGAAGGAATTCACGGCCACCATGATCATTACGGCAGTGAGAGCAGCCATGGGGATGAGACCGACGATGTCTCCGAGACTCACCACGAGAATCAATAAGAATACACCCGCAAGCAACGTGGATAGACGGGTCCGGGCACCGGACTCGCGAGTGTTGATGAGAGTCTGCCCGATCATCGCGCAACCTCCCATCCCGCCGAACAACGCCGTGACGATGTTCGCACAGCCCTGCCCCCATCCCTCGTGCGTCTTGTCGGAGTGAACATCAGTGATGTCATCGACCAACTTCGCGGTGAGCAGAGATTCCATGAGCCCCACCAAGGCCACCGCTAGCGCGTAGGGAGCGATGATCTGCAGAGTGTGTACAGTCAACGGAACATCCGGGAGCATTGGTGAGGGTAGGGCATCGGGCAACTTCCCCTGGTCTGCAACATTCGGAATATCCCAGTGCATGAGGATAACCACCGGGGTCAGCACAGCGATGGCGATGAGCGGAGAGGGAATAACGCTGGTCAGACGAGGAAAATAAATGACGATGAGGATGCCGACTGCTACCAGCGGATAGACCAGCCAAGGAACACCAATGAGATGGGGGATCTGCCCACTGAAGACGATGATGGCAAGAGAGTTAATAAACCCCACCATCACTGACCGGGGGATGAAACGCATCAATTTAGCCACACCAGCTAGGGCAAGCAGGATCTGGAACACGCCGGCAAGCAAAATACAGGAGATGAGATAGTCGGTTCCGTAACTGGCTACCAATGGGGCGATAACCACGGCCACAGCGCCCGTTGCCGCCGAGATCATCGCCGGGCGCCCACCCGTGAACGCGATCGTGATAGCCATCGTCACTGAGGCGAATAAACCCATGCGCGGATCCACACCGGCGAGTACAGAGAAGCTGATCGCTTCCGGGATAAGTGCCAACGCCACGACGAGACCACCCAGCACCTCGGTGCGCAGGCGCGCCGGTGAGGACAACGCATAACGGAAACTGGCCCACACACGCGTCGGTGCGCGTTGGTTTTCACGTGCCGGGTTTTGGGCATATGACATGCGATTGGAGGCTTTCTAGTTGCTGGGTTGGTCGAAGGCTGGGGCTGGCTGTTTGGTTGCTAGATTCATTGGAGACTGGGGCTGGCTGGTTGCTGGGTTGGTCGAAGGCTGGGGCTGGCTGTCAGGTTGCTGGGTTGGTCGGAGAGTGGAGCTGGTTGTGGTGGGGTGATGCTGGAGGTTGACCGGTGGGGTGGGCGACCTCGTGGCGTCGGGAAAAAGAAACAACAAAAATCTCACCACAAACCGGGGGAATCCCCACGCTCGGCCGCGAATTGACGGCCTCAAACACCCCCGAACGTGGCACACTAGAGGTATGAGTGACAATGCACATGGAACCCTGATCCTGCTACGCCACGGCCAGTCCGAGTGGAATGCATCGAACCAGTTCACCGGCTGGGTCGATGTTCGCTTGACGGAGAAAGGCCGCGAAGAAGCCAAGCGCGGCGGCCAGATGCTCAAGGAAGCAGGGCTGAAGCCCACCATTCTCTACACCTCTTTGCTGCGCCGCGCCATCACCACCGCAAATATTGCGTTGGATGAGGCTGACCTTCACTGGATTCCGGTGATCCGCAACTGGCGCCTGAACGAACGACACTATGGTGCGCTTCAGGGGTTGAACAAGGCAGAGACCAAGGAGAAGTACGGCGAAGAACAATTCATGTCATGGCGCCGTTCTTATGACACCCCGCCACCAGCTATCGACGTGGATAACGAATACGCGCAGACCAACGAGGCGCGTTACGCTGACCTGGACGAAATCCCACGTACGGAATGCTTGCTGGACGTGGTGAAGCGCTTCATCCCTTACTACGAGGAAGAGATTGCCCCACGTGTCGCGCGAGGTGAGACCGTTCTCGTTGCCGCCCACGGTAATTCCCTGCGCGCTCTGGTGAAGTACCTGGACAACATCTCTGATGAGGACATTGCGGCTTTGAACATTCCCACCGGTATTCCACTGGTCTACAAGATCGATGCCAACGGAACAGTTATGAACCCCGGTGGTGAATACCTAGACCCAGAGGCAGCAGCAGCTGGCGCCGCTGCCGTCGCCGCGCAGGGTGAGGCGAAGTAACATCCCTCGTTGTGGCGGCGAGCTGCATTTTTCAACACGGTGGTAGGGCACTTTTCCTGCTACCGTGTTTCTTTATGAGTGATCTGCTGCTAGGGCTGGTGATCGGCCTTGTTCTGGGAATGGTGCTGGGTGCCGTGGCTGTGCAGATCTACCGCCTACGCGTAAAAAAACTGCGCAACGCGCGCACGCGCGCGGAGCTGAAGGGCAACCGGGTATCCACCGTTGCTCAAATGCTGCATTTCGCTATCCAATCCGCTCCATCGGCTGTGGTGGTTGTGGATAAGCGACGCAACGTCGTCCTCTCCAATACTCGCGCCCATGAGCTGTCTCTTGTCCATGAGCGCAGCGTTAACCGCGAAGTGTGGGAGGCCGTGGAGAAAGTCTTTGCCGACCAGGAGCCTCGGGAAGTGGCTTTCACTCCTCCGCCTCGACGGGGAAACCGTCCAGTGATCGCCGTGGCTGGCTTGGCGCAGTTGCTGAGCCTGCAAGATGACCGTTATGCCGTGGTGTACGCGACGGACGACTCTGAACACATCCGCATGGAATCTGCACGCCGGGATTTTGTGGCGAACGTTTCCCACGAGCTGAAGACTCCAGTGGGTGCGATTTCTCTACTAACGGAGACACTCATATCGGAGAAGGAAGACCCGGAGTCCGTTGAGTATTTCGGCACGAAGCTGATTAACGAAAGTCGGCGTATGAGCCAGATGATCTCCGAACTCATCGCACTGTCCAAGCTTCAGGGAGCCGAATCTTTACCCGATCCTGAGGTGCTGAGCCTCGATGACATCGTGGAAGAGGCTTTTGACCGTTGCCGTCTCTCCGCAGAGGCAGCGGATATTGAGTTGGTGAAGGACTCCGGGGTGGAGGCTCTTGTCCACGGCGATAAGGCACTGCTGGTGACCTCCGTGACCAACCTCGTGACCAATGCCATCAACTATTCTCCGGCAGGAACCTCCGTGTCCATCTCGCGTGAAATGACCGAGAACCAAGCTATTGTGCGCGTGACTGACCGTGGTATCGGAATTGCTCCCGAGGACCAAAAGCGCCTGTTTGAACGCTTCTTCCGGGTAGATAAAGCTCGCTCACGCAACACCGGCGGAACAGGCTTGGGGTTGGCTATCGTGAAACATGTGATGGCGAATCACGGCGGTAGTGTATCCGTGTGGTCGCGGGTGGGAACGGGTTCCACATTTACTCTAGAATTGCCGCGCTACAAGGGCGAGGGCAATGCGCTCCCGGAGGGGGAACAACCGGTGGTGCCCAGCCAGTGTGCACTGTCCGGTGGGGAAGAGGAGCAGGATGGTGTTCGCGAACATCGGGTGAACCGTGTAAGAAGGCGCACCGAACAAGGGGGAAAAGAATAGGGTGATTCCGGTTGCGGGCTTGCACTGTGCCCCTGACAATAGGGTGAAACAAATCATTGACCTGTAGCTGAAAGGTGCAGATCTGCCGTGACTAGTGTGTTGATCGTTGAGGATGAGGAGTCCTTGGCGGAGCCGTTGGCTTTTCTTCTGAAAAAAGAGGGCTTTGAGGTCTTCTTGGCAGAGGATGGGCAAAGCGCTCTGGATACTTTCGCCGCCGAGCAGATTGACATTGTTCTGCTAGACCTCATGCTGCCTGGTATGCCGGGTACCGAAGTGTGCCGTCAGCTGCGCCAGATCTCCTCAGTGCCCGTCATCATGGTGACCGCACGCGATAGTGAAATTGACAAGGTCGTGGGGCTCGAGTTGGGAGCGGATGACTATGTAACGAAGCCTTATTTCGCACGGGAGCTGATCGCCCGGATCCGCGCTGTGTTGCGCAGGGGTGGGGATAATACTCCGCAGAACGAGTCTGAAGCCGATGACGGTGTGGTGTTGCGTGAGGATCGCGTCATGATGGATGTGGAGCGCCACATCGTCACCGTCGACGGTGAACCGGTACCCATGCCGTTGAAGGAGTTTGATTTGCTGGAGTACCTCATGCGCAACGCCGGCCGTGTGTTGACACGTGGCCAGCTTATAGACCGCGTGTGGGGTGCCGACTACGTAGGTGACACGAAAACTCTCGACGTGCACATTAAGCGCTTGCGGTCGAAAATCGAGCGTAACCCTTCCCGTCCGGAGGTTCTCGTCACCGTTCGCGGTCTGGGTTATAAGTTCGAGTCTTAGTTAGTGCGAAGGGGAGGGGGTACTAGATCCCTCGTTTGCGAGCCTCGGCGGTGGCGGGGTGGATGGCCAGCAGTGGAAATCCGCTGGGGGCCACCGCGGCGAGTTTTTCACGCTCAGCGCAGTGCTGAGCCAGCACTTCATAGGCTTGTGGGCCGATGAGTTCGACCAGTTCGTCTTTGTGGGTGCGCCAGATGGCCTCTTCCCCGGCGTGACATGCGGGGTCGGTGGTACAGTACCAGTCGAAATCTTCGCCGCCGTTGCCCCATCCACGACGGTCGTATTCGGTGATGGTGGTGCGTAATTGCTCCACCCCGTCGGGGCGAGTTTCCCATGATTCGAGGCGCCGTAGTGGCAATTGCCAACACACCTCAGGCTTGGCGATAGTCAGATCCACATCGTTTTTGATAGCCCACGCGTGGAGCGCACACCCCGCGCCTGCCGGAAAACCGTGGCGATTAGCAAAAATGCACGCACCATTGACCGTCAGGGTTTTCAGCGCGGGTTCTAGATCGCCGTCATCGTTTTCTAATTCATCCCATTCCAGCCATGGTTCAAGCGAGCCGATCGTCTCTCCGTATCCGTGGTCCGCGTGATCCTCGTCTTCCGCTTGCTTTTCTGGTTGTTGTATCTGTGTTTTCTGGGGCCCCGTATTCTCTGTCTTCTGTGGTTCCGTCTTCTTCCTTTCTATTTCCGACGCCACCTGTGCTGCCTTCCAGGCCTCCACCTGTTCTGAGGGTCGTAGTTGCCAATCGCTATCCGTGAGGTTCTGGGCAATCTCCGCGAGGGCTTCACGGTCGTCGGCGTCTGTGAGAAATGCCCCGTGTACGCAACAGCCGACATCAGGGTTGGTGGCGTCGATCCCTGCGCAGGCCGTTGTGCCGAAACGACAGCGGTAAGTGGACAGCAACCATGTGAGGTCGGCCTGGATGATGTGCTCGGAGTCTGCGGGATCCAAGAACTCGAACCATTCGCGTGCATAGTCGGCTGGTAGCTCGCGGCCTGATTTGATGGACAGATCGGCGGCAGTGTCTGCCGGATAGCCGGTGGCGATCTGAGATTCCTTGGACGTTTTACTCACAGCACTCACGGTAGACCCGTTAGGCTTGGAGTGTGCGATTAGGTGTCCTAGACGTAGGAAGTAACACAGTTCATCTGGTGGTCGTCGATGCCCAACGGGGCGGACCACCCACACCGATGAGTAACTGGAAGACCCCGATGCGATTGGTGGAATACCTCGATAAGAAGGGCGCCATCAACCAGAAGGGGCAAGACAAACTCTTCACCGGAGTAGCTCTGGCCAAGGAGATGTCCGAGCAGTTCCGTTGTGACCAGATGCTTCCCTTTGCTACCTCGGCAATTCGCTCCGCCACTAACTCCGAACAGGTGTTGGATGAGCTGGAGGAAGAGACGGGCGTACGCCTGCAGATCCTCTCTGGGGAGGAAGAGGCGCGCCTTACCTTTTTAGCTGTTCGCCGTTGGTATGGGTGGTCCGCAGGCCGTATCTGTGACCTGGACATCGGTGGCGGATCCCTGGAAATGTCTATCGGTACCAACGAGAATCCGGATGTCGCCTGTTCGGTGAACCTCGGTGCCGCACGTTTGACCAAGGAATGGTTTGATACGGATCCGCCGAATAAGAAAGACATCGGGCGGTTGCGGGAGTACATCGATGAGACCTTGAGGGATCCAGTGGAAAGCTTGTTGGATTCCGGTCCGATTGATCTGGCAGTGGGGACATCGAAGACGTTTCGGATGCTAGCTCGTCTCACGGGCGCGGCGCCCAGCTCCGCGGGGCCACGCGTGAAGAGAACGTTGACGCAACCTGGTTTGCGCCAGCTCATCAGCTTCATTTCTCGCATGACCAGTGCAGACCGAGCCGAGCTGGAGGGTGTGAGTGCAGATCGCTCGCATCAGATCGTGGCGGGTGCCCTCGTTGCTGAAGCGGCGATGCGCAAATTAGGAATCGAAAAGCTGCATATGTGCCCGTGGGCGCTGCGCGAAGGCGTGATTTTCCAGCAGACTGATTTGGTTCACTTGCGCTAAAGTGGCCGCTAAAGTGACGATGAGGCACGTCGAAGTGTGCGAACTTTAAGCCTGACTGTAAGGTTAAGGTTTTAGTAATAGGTCAATTGCGTTCAACAATCGCGTTCAACTCTGATGGGAACGAAGGATGAGTGAGAAGCTGACAGTAGCTGAGCTGCTGGCTCGTAACGGTCGCAGCACTTCTGACGGCTCAGGCAATCGCCCGCGGCGTCGACGTCGCAGTCTGGAAGAAGGTGGCCTGTCCGTCGCCGAGCTAACTGGAAACATCCCGGTTGTCACCCGCGAAGACATCGAACAGCACAAGGCCAAAAAAGCTCACGCTGAACGAGCTGGAGATACGTCTGCGAAAGCCACGGAGAAGTCAGACCACAAGCAGGCTTCGGAGAAGGTGTCCGCGGGTCAGAAAGCGGAGCCACGCGCTTCCCAACGTAGCGAGGTGCGCACTGCTCAGCGCCCCGAGGCGCCAAAGCCTCAGCGCAGCTCCTCGGCGCCGCGTCGCGCGGCCACTATCACGGCGGCTTCTCAGCCATCTGCGTCTAAGTCTGAGAAGCCGGGTGAGAAGACTGGAGTGATGAACGTCGTTCCAGAAGTAGCTACTGCGAAGAAGCCAGCGAGCAAGGGGGAGCAGAAGAGAGTCAAGCAGCGGCCAAAGAAGGAAAAGACGTTTGGCGATGTCGTTAACAAGCTAAAGGGTTCTCACAAGAGTGTTGATAGCGCCGAGAAGGCGTCTCCGGCTGGTAAGAAGCTATCCCCTACGAAGGTGGGGGCTGCGTCGCGGGTGACGAAACCTATTGATGCCACTCTGATTCCAGATGCGAAGGCCGAGTCGGATCGGAAGATTCTCGCGGAAAAGAAGGCTGCAGAGAAAAAGGCTGCGGAAAAGAAGGCTGCAGAGAAAAAGGCTGCAGAAAAGAAGGCCGTAGAGAAAAAGGCCGCTGAGAAAAAAGCTGAAGAGAAGAAATCCTCGGAACGCCACGCACCTAAACGCACGGATGAGGCTACGCAGACCACCAAGAAGGCCGAGCGTGCCGCACACGCTCGCACCTCCCAAGCTCCGGGAGCTTCTGAGAAGACCGCAGAGACGCAAAAGAAACCAGCAGCAGAACAGAAGCGCCCAGCGGGAGTGGATGACGGTGACAAGCCGAAGGAATTTGCTGAGCTGGAAGCAAGCCTGGCGGACAACGAGGTGATTGACTACGAGGATGACACCATCTCCATGCCGATGATGCTGTTGCAAGCGTTCCTCGCGGTTGTGACAGGCATTGGTTTGTTCTTCATCTTCAGCCTCTTGTGGGCTAATTTGCCGTCCGTGCTGGTGCTTGTATTGGCTCTGGTGACAACGCTGGTGCTTGTGGGCGTGGTGCATGTCCTCCTGCGCCACAAGGACAAACTCTTGATGGTGTTGGCGTTCATCGTGGGATTGCTATTAACCATCGGGCCGCGATTTGTGATGGGAATCTAGCCGCGTAGATACGCGTAGAGAGCGCTCATACCTAGAAGGAAACCCGGGCGAGCAGCCCGGGTTTTGCATTCTCCTCACCTGTGCAGATAGTACAGCGGTACCTATGCGGGCAATAGGATGGTACGGCGATTCTTTTGGAGCGTGGTGGTGCGCTGTCCGTTTGGGGGAGATATGCGGTGGCATGCGTGAGGAAAGGCTGGCACAGTGGAATTCATGACTCGAATTGGAATTATTGGCGGTGGAAATATCGGAGAAGCGCTGTTGTCTGGAATTATCGGCAACGGCACTGATTCGAAAAATGTGATCGTATCGGACCCCGCAGCTGCGCGTTTGGAGCAGTTGAAGGAGAAATACGGGCTGATCACCACTGAAGATAGCCAGGAAGCAGCTGACGGCGCCGATTTTCTGTTCATCTGCGTGAAGCCGGATATCGTTCCAGTTGTTCTGGAGTCCGTGGCAGAAACCGTAGAGAAGAATGACAACGAAACGGTGATTGTCTCTGTGGCAGCAGGGGTGACCATTAACTCCATAGAGACCTTGCTTCCGGCTGGGACCCCAGTTGTTCGGGTGATGCCCAACACTCCAATGCTCGTAGGAAAGGGTGCGTCTGCTCTGGCTGGTGGCCGTTTTGCGGATGAGGGGCATGTGGAGGCTGTTCAGGAGATCATGTCAGCCACCGGCACCGTGGTGAAGGTCAAAGAGAAGGATATCGACGCAGTAACTGCCGTCTCTGGGTCTGGTCCAGCCTATTTCTTCATGGTGACGGAAGCCATGATTGATGCGGGGGTGAACCTGGGTCTCCCACGTCCCCTTGCTCAGGAACTTGCGATAGCCACTGCCGACGGTGCCGCACAGATGATGGCCCAGGGGCAGTCTCAAGAGGGCGGCGATGATCCTGTCACGCTGCGCACTAAGGTATCTTCCCCCGGCGGCACTACCTCGGCTGCCACGCGAGTACTGGATGAGGAGGGGCTGCGTCGAGCTTTCTATAAGGCCATGGAAGCGTGTAAGAACCGCTCTGTGGAACTCGGGGAAAGCTAGGGCTTGCGCAAAAACACTGGGATAGGGGTTCTGAGCGGCTCTCAGCGCGTGGGGGGGTTAGCGCCTCAGGTGGTTGAGGAAATTCGTGCCTTCGAAATAGGCGGAAATGCTTTTGTTGTTCTTCTGTTCGCAGCCTAAGCCGTGGCGAGGAGCTCCAATTTCGCAGTAGAGGTTGTAGGTCTTACCGGTCTTGGGGCTTGTGGCGGAGATATCCGCATGCTGATATTGAGGCGCTTCCGGGCCTGGATCTATGGGGTAATACGTGGCGTTGATGGCTACGTCGTAAATCGCGGCCGCAAATTCGCACGAAGTGGCGTCCCCAGCTTTGATGACATCGCCGTGAACAGTTGTGCCACACACTCCTCCAACCTGGCCGGCATTAATCTGATGACCTTCCGCTGGAGTGGCAGCTGATTGCTGAGGGGCGGCGTTGGTTTCTGGGGCTGAACCTGCCGGTGTAGGTTGCGGGGCATGATTCTGGCTCGGGCTGGGTTGTGTCTCGCTAGGTACCGCCGTGGCACTATCGGCGGCGGGGGAGGCATTGACATCTCCTGAAGGATCGTTTGCGCACCCGGCGAGGAGAGTGAGTGATACGGGGATGGCGAGGAGCTGAAGTGAACGGCGCATGACTCTACCCTAGCTGGGAGCAACACTTGAGTAACACTCTCTGGGTCAGACTCTAAAGTTCTACTTTTACCCCCGTGGCACCACTGGTTCACACTGGTAACAATTGCCACGTCAGAGCTATCTGACCTCAAAAAGTGCCTGGAGACACGCGGGTTTACTGCTAATAACTACCGCTGTAAATTCCCCCTCGTTACACATTTGTCTCAAGGATCACGTTAAGATAGTCCGCAGCGATTCCCGTGTGAAGTCTTGCAGGAGGGGAAGCCTGCAGCGCATGAGAGCGCCAAGAAAGTGATGAGCAATGCCTAACAACGAAAACGGAATTTACCTGACCGTCGCAGAGGTTGCAGAGCTGATGCGCGTATCGAAGATGACCGTGTACCGCCTCGTGCACGCCGGGGATCTTCCCGCAGTTCAGGTAGGCCGCTCCTTCCGCGTACATGAGAAGGCTGTCGAAGAATATCTCGGCTCCAGCGTGTACCAGGGTGGAACTCAGGCTGGCTAAAATCACAGCCTTCTCGGTCGCTTCACACGCGCCGACCCCTTTCAGAGCCTCTCCGTGAGGACGGCAGAAGAAAGGGGGCTTTTTGTTTCCGTGAGAGGTTAACCGCTAAACTGTTGCCCATTCGTGTCGGTACGCCCCCGGCACAGTTTCCGCCCGCCTCAGCAGATACGGCCCAGCAAGTCCGTATAGCTACGGACAGGCGGGCTGCAAACTGAACAGATCGACCAGATAGAAGTGAGGTTCCCGTCATGGGTTCTGTGATCAAGAAGCGCCGCAAGCGCATGTCCAAGAAGAAGCACCGCAAGATGCTGCGCCGTACGCGTGTTCAGCGCCGGAAGTTGGGCAAGTAAGCCGAACCCGTCCGCGGGGACGCCGTTCGCGCTTGCGAATATAGCCTTTCTGCTCCGCCCCACAGCCACACCGGCTGGGGCGGAGTTTTGCATTTCACTGTGAGCAGAGCCCTCACCCCTGTACTAACGGCGCTTGATCCAACGGCCGCTGACCCGCACAGCGTAGCGTGCAGGACGCTTCACCCCCCATGCGGCGCCTCGCCCGACCCCGCGGATCACACGCATTGTGCGGCGATAGTCGCGGATCTCCCAACCGTTTTTCTTCGCGACCTTGCGCAAGCGAGAATCCGGATTGACCGCAACAGCAGTGCCCACCATGGACAGCATTGGCACATCGTTGATCGAATCGGAATAGGCAGTGCAGCGTCTCAAATCCAGATTTTCATAGGAGCTTAGCGCCACCACCGCATGTTTCTTACCCGGCCCGTGGAGCATATCGCCCACCATTCGGCCTGTGAACACATCGTTCTTTACCTCCGCAACCGTTCCCAAGGCACCCGTGAAACCCAATTCACGAGCAATGATCTGCGCCAACTGCACCGGAGCGGCCGTCACCAGCCACACCTGATGCCCGGACTTCAGATGCCTATCCGCCAGTTCCTTCGTCCCGGGGAAAATACGATCAGAGATGCTTCTCGCCCAAATATCCTCAGCCAATTCGGTCAGTTCAGAGGCTCGGTGTCCCTTCACCAACGCCAGGGCTTGATCGCGCCCCTCATCGATATCACCCTGGTTTTCCCCGCCCAGCCGGAACTTCAGTTGTTTCCAGGCAAAATCAGTGATCTCCCTGAGAGTGAAAAATCTACGCCTCACCAGACCGCGCGCCAGCAACAAAATGGAGGCCCCCTTGATCAGGGTGTTGTCCACGTCAAAGAATGCAGCAGCCCCCACTTCCTGTGGGATGGCTGGATCCGGGGGATTGAGTTTGTTCGCTCCGCCGGCAGCAGCCGCAGCACCACGGATGTTTCGCAAACCTTCACGCAAATGCTCATCATCGACGTTGAGAGATGCAGCCAACTCATCAATGGCTTCCGAATCATGAGGTGCATCCGGGTCTAACGTCTCCCAAGGAGAGTCTTCAACCGCAGGAGAGATGACCGCTGGGGCGGACGTGGCGTCGGAGGAAAGAGAGGACGTGGTGCCGGGGGAAGGAGCGGACGTGGCGTCGGAGGAAAGAGAGGACGTGGTGCCGGACTGAGGAGAAGGGGAGGAAAGGCTACCCAGAGCCTCCTTAACCGACGCCTCACCGGCCTCTCTCTGAGCAGTCTCGCCACGGGTAGGGAACACAAAACGAGAAAGAAAATTACGAGCGGCGCTACGGGCCGTTAATAATGCACCGGACAACGAGCTATCAACGGCATCGACCATAGGGGGGACGTCGGGAATGCGAGGGTCATTCTGGCGGGAATCCTCGGGCTGCTTTCTCACGCTTACCAAGCTACTCGGTCGGCGGAGAAAGTGAGGATACTCCATGACCATTAACGGAGTATTAGCATTGGCGAGATGAAAAGCTCATCCCCCATTCCACATCATGTCACGCTCCTCACCCGTTCCACGTGTGGATCCTGCCAGCGGGTGGAACGGCAAATCCTGCCCGTTATCATCGACGCCAACGCGCAACTTGACGTGATACAAGTGGACGCTCCAGATGCCGATCCGCAGTTAGAAATGGAATTTGGCGACAGAGTGCCCGTCATCTTAGTCGACGAAGAAGAATTTGCCTGCTGGGAAGTGGACAACGACGAATTAGCAGAGCAGTTGAGCCGCTAGAAAAGGACAGGTGGCCCGCCAGTGCTGCGGCTGACTCAGCTGCCCCCATATAACAAACCCCCTGAACGTTTTGTCATTGGGGTGGGTTAAGGGATACCGTAGGTAGCCGTAACTTCCCCCGGGGGACGTGTCTTCTCATGAGTTCAACCGGGTACAGGCTTGCAGGAGGCATGAATTAGGTATGGACGCTAGCGCAGCGACAGGCACCGCAGCAGTGCTGCTGGTGGGGCTGTCCTTCCGCTCCGCTCCCGTCCCTATCCTGGAAAAAGTATCCGTGGCGGACACGGACCTGCCCAAACTCCAACTGTCTCTGCTGGATAACGATGTGATTTCCGAAGCGCTCGTGCTATCCACCTGTAACCGCATGGAGTTTTACACGGTGGCTAACGCTTTCCACTCGGGGCTCGATCACGTTGTAGAGACCATCGCCGATTTCTCCGGTTTACCTGTAGAAGACCTAGAGCCTCATCTCTACGTGCACTATTCAGATGCCGCCGCCGAGCACATGCTGAATGTGGCGTCGGGCTTGGACTCGATGGTCGTGGGTGAGCAACAGATCATCGGGCAACTGCGCACCGCATACCAGCAGGCGAGCCAGATCGGCACGGTGGGACGCACCCTTCATGACCTCTCCCAACGTGCTCTACGCACCGGCAAACGCGTACATACCGAGACCAACATTGATACTGCTGGTGCATCCATGGTCTCCTTTTCCATCGACAAGGCACTTGATCACCTCGATATCGACGCTACCGCCGACACACCTCTCGCAGGCCGCCGCGCGTTGATTATCGGCGCGGGTGCGATGGCCTCCCTCAGCTCTACACATCTGGGAAAACTCGGTATTGACCAGGTTATTGTGGCTAACCGCACCCTATCCCGGGCGGAGAATCTGGTCGCTCATGCTCAAGAAGCAGGGGTGCAGGCCACTGCTGTGCCGCTCGAGAGAATGCCGGAAGCCATGGCGGATGTGGACATCGTCGTATCCGCCACGGGAGCCGTTGGGTGCGTTGTGCTTGAGGAGCATGTTCGATGTGCACACGGCAGGCGCAACCGCCGCCCGTTGGTGCTCGTGGACCTATCCATGCCTCGTGACATCGATCAAGCCACAGCGGAACTGCCCAACGTTCATCTGCTCAACATCGAACAACTGACCACCATGGCCGGCGAGGGGGTGGAGGATGAAGATCCCGCTCGTCGTATCGTGGCTGAGGAGTTAGACGAATTCATAGAGCAACAACGAGCTCAGGCCGTCGTTCCAACAGTGAAGGCCTTGCGCCAAAAAGCCGTGGACCTGTTAGCTGACGAGCTACTGGCCTTAGAGCGGCAAACGCCCACTATGAGTGAGCATGACCGCGAGCAGGTAGAGCGTTCCATGCGCAAGCTCGTGGATAAACTGCTCCATACACCTACGGTGCAGGCCAAGAAGCTTTCGGCCTCAGGGCAAGCAGTGAGTTATCCAGATGCATTGGCTGCACTATTCCAGTTGCCGACGGGCGTGATTGAATCTGTCACCGAGGCCAGAGTGAAACGTGTGCCCGCACAGCGCGCAGGCAATCACAGCGCCGCACTGCGCATACCAAACACCACTACTGTTCACAGCATTTCCGACAGCACTCGAGGTAACAAGTAATGACGACCGCACGCACATTCCTACTGGGCACCCGCGGCTCCTTGCTCGCTACCACGCAGTCCGGCCACGTCCGCGACGGCGTGCTGAAGCAAGGTTTCTCCTGCGAGCTTCACATCGTGCATACCCCCGGCGATGCATCGCAGGCAGCGCAAACCCCGGTGACCCAGATTGGCGTGGGAGTGTTCACCGAAACTCTGCGCACAGCCCTGGCCCAGAAGGAATGCGATATTGCCGTGCACTCCTTCAAAGATCTACCCACCGCACCGGACAACCGCTTCACAACTATCGTTCCACCGCGTGCGGATGCGCGAGAGGTCCTGGTGAGCAGGGGTAACAGGACCCTTTTGGAGCTGCCGAAGGGAGCCAAGGTGGGAACGGGCGCTCCGCGTCGTGTTGCCCAGATCCTCGCTGTGCGCCCTGACTTAGAACTAGTTCCAATCCGTGGCAACATCACCACCCGCATGGGGCGGATCAATGAGGATCTCGACGCAGTGGTGCTCGCGCGCGCCGGTCTGTCTCGTGCGGGGTTGTTAGAACACGCTGCTGAATCCATTGATCCTTCGTTGATCATGCCTGCACCTGCTCAAGGCGCGCTGAGCGTGGAAGTACGCAGTGATGACGAAGAAGCCTGGGCAGCTGTGGAACCGCTGGATCATACCCCGAGCCATGCGCAGGCGATTGCCGAGCGGGCTGTTCTGGCCACCCTAGAAGCAGGCTGTTCCGCCCCGGTTGCTGCTTATTCCACGATTGACACCGCTGAGGACGGCACTAGTGCCACCATCACGGTGCATGGCGGGGCTTATGCGTTGGACGGATCCGAGTCCTTGGTCCGTTCCACCACCGTCACCATTGCCCTGGGACCTACCGGAACGCTGAAAGACAGGACATGGCAGGAAACAGAGCTGAGAGCACGGGAGGCTGGCTCCACCGTGGGGCGTGCCTTACTCGACGCAGGAGCAGAAAGACTCATGGCGGCCGAAAAATAGTGCCGCCCACCCCAGTAACAGAGCCTTTTTCTCCATCCCTCATCGATTCACGCGCTGATCTGCTCGCCACCAGGTGGGGCATGACAACCTACCATGGACGTTCGTTTAGCGCGGAGAAGACACAAAAGACAATCAAGAGAGCCAACAAATGACCGATTCCGGAAATACCTCCCTGGGCACGGGACGCATCCTGTTTGTGGGTGCAGGTCCAGGCAACCCGGATCTTCTCACCGTCCGCGCACGCGACGTCCTAGAGCAGACCGCATACGCATGGGTTGACCCCGCCGTCACCGTGGGTGTCCGCAGCCTCATCGCCGCCCACGTGCCGGTTCCACAGGAAAAGCTGGATGCCGCCGAGGCTGCGTGGGAGGCACAAGTGAAAGCTGCGAAGGAAGCGGGCGCACGCCGCAAGCCGCCACGCCCTGAACCTCCAAGTGCTGCAGAGATTGAGTACGCGATACCTTTTGTTGAGGATGGCCAGCCGCGCGACATCGCCGAACAGATGGTGAAACGGGCGCAGTCAGGCGATGATGTGGTGCGCCTTGTCGCCGGCAATCCACTGAGTAACGAAGCCGTCATGGCGGAACTGCATGAAGTGGAAGCCCTATGTGATCCACTGAGCATCGAGTTCCAGGTGATCCCCGGCATGACAGGCGCGGCGGCCGTCCCTGCTTTCACTGGTATCGGAGTGGGCCCTGACGTTACTGTCGCCGACGTACGCGACAACGCGGACTGGGATCAATTGGCTAGTGCAGGGCTGCCACTGATCCTGACGGCGGCTCCGAACAACCTGGCGGAGATCGCCTCTGAACTTAAGCATCGGGACATTCCCGGCACCACGCCGGCTACCGTCACTGTGCATGCAACTACTCGTCGCCAACGTTCTTATGACACCACCTTGGATACCCTCAAATCCATCGCCGCCGCATCTGGCCCCGCGGCAAAGGATGGGGAGCTTCCCGATGAACTGCTTGTGACGATCGGTTCAGAAGCCGACCCCTCCAAGCGTTCCAAGTACTCCTGGTGGGAAAACCGCGCTCTCTATGGGTGGACGGTTCTGGTGCCGCGGGCAAAAAACCAGGCGGGCCCTATGAGCGCCCGCCTCGCCGCACACGGAGCGATCCCCGTGGAGGTGCCGACCATTGCGGTAGAACCACCGCGGAGCCCAGCCCAGATGGAGCGTGCCATTAAGGGCTTGGTGGACGGCCGTTACTATTGGATCGTTTTCACCTCGGTTAACGCCGTGAAAGCTACGTGGGAGAAGCTGTCGGAGTTTGGCCTGGACGCCCGCGCTCTCGCGGGCGTGCGCGTAGCTGCTGTGGGGCCGAAGACTGCGCAGGCGGTACGCGACTTGGGCATTACGCCGGAGCTTCTTCCCAAAGCACATGCCCGCAACGCTTCTGGGCTGGTTGAGGTATTCCCACCCCATGACGAGGATCTGGATCCGGTGGACCGTGTGCTCTTGCCGCGTGCGGACATTGCCACGGACGTGCTTGTCGATGGTCTCATCGAGTTGGGCTGGGAAGTTGACGACGTGGTGGCTTATCGCACTGTTCGCGCCGCGCCTCCGAGCCAGGAAATCCGGGACATGATCAAAACAGGCGGCTTTGATGCCGTGTGTTTCACTTCCTCTTCCACCGTGAAGAACCTGGTGGGCATCGCTGGAAAGCCGCACACCCGCACCATCATTGCCTGTATCGGGCCGATGGCAGCGCAGACGGCGAAGGAGCACGGACTGCGTGTGGACGTGATGCCGGAGCATGCCGGGGTGGAGGATTTGGTGGACGCGCTGGCTTCCCACGTAGCCGATCTACGTGCGGCTGGGCAGCTGCCCCCGCCGCGCAAGCGTCGACGCCGGCGTAAGAACGCCGCGGCGACTCCAGCGATGAGCGTTACTGATAATGCTGCGTCGGGCGCCGCAATTCCCATGACATCCACGACCTCGGTGCCGCCGGCGACGATACATCCTTGAACCCAGTATCCCTAACCCCAGTATCTGTCGCGCCCTCGTAGAGGACTACCATCGGAGGCATTATGACTAGCTCTTCTTCCTCCACACCTGCCACGGGGTCGTTCATCCCTTCCCGCCGTCCACGTCGCCTTCGTACGTCACCGGTGATGCGAAGCTTCACGGCGGAGACGGATCTCAACCCGAGTCGCTTTGTCCTTCCGATGTTCATCGCAGATCGTGCGGATTCCACCTCTGCGGAGCCGACTCCTATCACCAGCTTGCCGGGGGTGGTGCAACACACTCCGTCGAGTCTGTTGAAAGCAGTTGAGGAAGCCGTGGAGGCAGGAGTGGGCGCAGTGGATCTCTTCGGTGTTCCGCTGGAAAAGGACAAGGATGCGACTGGCTCCGCTGGAATCTCTGAGGAGGGTGTGCTCAACCGCGCGTTGACCGCTGTGCGCAAGGAATTCGGTGATGAGATCCTGGTGATCGCTGATACGTGCTTGGACGAGTTCACGGATCATGGTCACTGTGGCGTGTTGTCCACGGACCGTTACGGTAAGACGATCATCGATAATGACGCCACCTTGGAGTTCTATGCTCATATGGCTGTTGCTCAAGCCGACGCTGGCGCGCATATGGTGAGTCCCTCCGGCATGATGGATGGCCAGGTGCGCCGTATCCGTGAGGCGCTGGACGCAGCAGGACACCAGGATGTATCCATCATGGCGTATTCGGCGAAGTATGCGTCGGCGTTTTATGGTCCGTTCCGCGAGGCTGTTGGCTCCTCCTTGCAGGGTGATCGACGCCAATACCAGCAAGATGCCCGCAACCGCCGAGAATCTCTGCTGGAGACTCAGCTGGACATTGACGAGGGCGCTGACATTGTCATGGTGAAGCCAGCGATGCCTTACCTGGATGTATTGCGAGAGATTGCCGACATGTCACCCGTTCCAGTCGCCGCGTATCAGGTCTCTGGGGAGTACGCGATGATCAGCGCTGCGGCGCAGAGGGGGTGGATCGATCTGGAACCGGCGATTATCGAATCGCTGACCGGTATTCGCCGGGCTGGTGCAGACATTATCCTGACGTATTGGGCAACCAAAGCGGCGCATATGCTGCGCAATGGCTAAGAGCTAATGGCTAATGGCTAAGGACTAATGTCTAATGGCTAAGGGCTAAGGACTAAAGAGGACATGAGCGAAGAAGCCATGAGAACCGTTCGGTATTCGCTTCGCCTGGTATTCGCGGATGCCGATGCCCAGCTGTGCGTGAGGCCAGTTGTTTGGTGAGTCCAGTGCCCAGCTGTGCGTGGAACCGGTTGCTTGGTGAACCTGGTGTACGGTGGAGTATCCTTCGCTCTAGAAGTCGGAGCATATTCCTCCGAGAGTCAGTAGGCTAGGAAGCCGTATGAACGGCAAGAATTTCGGCGTGAAGAAAAACACACAAAAATCAGGGAATAAGGACGACCTCATACCACCGAAGGTCGGCCGCAAGGATGGATTGGCACCGAACCTGAAGGATGCCCCCGAAGACGTCCGCTTTGGTGTGATGGCGTGGCTGAGCGTGTCCAGCATGCAGGCCATGTACGCCATTGTGCAGTTTGTGGCCAACATCGTCGATCCGCGTGCACTTCAGACTGAGATCAAGACCCAAACTGAGGGGATGGGTAGTGTAAGCAGCGCTTTCATTGATGCAGATCCTTCCACTCAGGCGCAAGCACTGAATTTATCCATGCTGGTCTGGATGCTTTTCGCAGCAGGTGTGTGCGCGTGGCTGACGCTGCGTGCAGGGCGAGGTGCCCCATATTCTCGTGTTTTCCTAAACGTCGGTTCGCTCTACCTTGCACTCCAGGCTGTCCTTTTGGTGTTCAGCGATGCACCATCCACCATGCCGTTGGGCTTTGTGTTGATGTTGGGAATCTTGAACATTCTCTCTGGTGTTGTGGCTGTGGTCGGCATGTGGTTCTTCTCCCGACCGGGCAATGAGGAATGGTTGGGAGTACCATCCCGCGCTGAGGTGGAAAAGTACGCGGAGGCTGTGCAGCGGCGTCGCGAAGAAGAAAAGGCAGCCAAGAAGGCTGCGAAGGAAGCAAAAGAAAAGCAAGCTGAGGACAAGAAGTAGCGATCCGAAGTATCGTCCTGTCTCCACTGAGGACTACTACATAGAGCCAATGTGTCCGTTGCAGATACGCCATCTTTACCAGCAAATAGAATTTCCTGTCCACGCGGTCGATACTGACCAACCTGGAACTCCGGGGTACTGGTTGTAAAGTCCATCAAAACCTAGCCATGCAATGATCCATTGCGAGGGTGGCTTTCGCATAGGTCGGCACCAGCCTCAATCAGGCAAAAGTTCAGGTGCAGAGCTTTGTGTATTCACAAGATCCGTTCATCTCAGCTGCACTAGCGATGGAAGGATTTAGAGATCCTATTGAGTGCGTCTCTCGAATACGTTAGAAGAGAACCAATGTCTTTGATATGTTCGCCCATTTGCCCATTTGATATAAACAAGGCTGGGAAATGGTGTGAATAACATTCGAATCAAGCTTACTGCTGTCACTTTTATAGCGATATTTTCAACGGCTTCCGTTGGGACTGCGTCACCAGTCTTAGCAGAGATGAATTTCTCCCAATCGAAGATAACGGGGTCCGTCTTCGATCATCCGATAAAAAATTCTAAAAGGGCTATGTGGGAATTGGTGCGTGTAGCATTGTTTCCGGGTTTTACTGCGGCTTAACTGGATCTTTTGCTGGCCCGTGTGGGGCTAGCGCGGCTATAGCTGGTGATAAGGTTGACTGGCACAAGAATTGTTAAAGGTAAAAGGAGTATTTTCCTTTCGATCCTCGCAAGTCCTACGCTAACCCTCCTATGTGGTGTTGTTTTACTCTTTTTCTTAACTAGCGATTCTAAGGCTCAGCTACTATTATCTTTTTCACTGGTTATATATACTCTGGTTATATTTACTCTGGATCAGCTCGTAGGGGTTGGGAGACGGATTCGTGAAAAATGAAGATTACCATTCGAGCGTGCTGACGCTTGAACGATGCACGGCGAATCTGTGACCTACTACGGGTCCACTGTGATCAAAGGGCAGGAACCGATTCTGAACCGCAACCTCCTACATGTCAGTGTGGATCGCAATGTCAACCGCAATGTCAACAAGGCTTACCGGAGCAACGGGACGGCGCGAACCAGCTCGTTTGTTATACCATGTGACCTTTGATGCATTGTCCCGCTGACAGCGGGTGCGGAACATTCGAGAGAAAGGCTCACAGCAGTGGCTGAATACAGTGCCGGACATGCTGGGACATCTGGTGTTCCCGAACCTGCTGAGGAGCCGGATTTCGATGTCGTAGAGGAAAAACGCCGGGGCACGGTCGAATCCGTCGATCGAGCCATCGCCGAGGCACGCGCTGCAGCGAAAACTGCGGGTTTTGATATGGAACGCGCGGCTCGCCCCGGCTCGCCGGAACGCCGCGAACTGTCCAAAAACCACGGGCTTGCATCTTTTGCTTTTCGCTTAGTGGGGCTCGAATCCGCCGTCGATGCAACGGCGTTAGAACGAGACCTCAACGCCATGGTCGGCGTGGAAGCTGTGGTGGTCTATTCCTCTCGTATGGCGTGGATTTCTGCGGAGGACTACGTCAATCCCGCGGATCTTATGCGTCATATGCGCAATTGCGGTGTGGAGGGGTGGATGACCGCTTCCACTCTGCGTCGCCGATCCGAACGCCTGGATTTGCAGGAGACACGCTCCCGTATGCGGCGCCATCACTATGCGAAGCACCGTTCCCGTTTCACGGTGAGTTCACGTACTCGAGGTGCGGAATCTACTGTGATGGATCGCCGCTTGCGCAATCCTTTTGATGGCACGGAGGTTTTGCACACAGCCCGAGAGTTGATCACGAGGTTGCGCCTCATCGTCGCCGTGGTGCTGGGCCTGCCGGTTGTCGCCGTAGAGTTAGTTCCCTCTTGGCAATTTGACTACTGGCAGTGGGTATCGGCGGCTCTGGCCACCCCCGTCGTGACCTGGTGTGCGTGGCCTTTTCACCGAGCGATGGCGGGTGGATTGCGTCGCGGTATGTCGGCGCTCGATGGAGCCAGCTCCATGGCAATCGTCCTCGCCTACCTCTATTCCCTCTGGGCACTGATTTTCACCGACGCGGGTGAGGTCGGGTGGACCACCCGCCAGGTGCTCATTGCGCGCGACTGGTCAAACCCACAGATGCAAGGGTCGATGTTCTTCGACGTGGCCTGCGGCGTCGCCATTCTGTTGTTATTCGGCCGCCTCCTTTCCCGACGCAACCAATTACGTTCCCGCGCAATCCTCTCCGTTCCTACCCATGCCTTGAGTAAGGAAGTGACGGTGGTGCGTAAAACCAAGAAAGGCAGGGTGAATAAAACGCAGGTGGCGCCGACGGAGCTTCGCCGCGGCGATGACATCATCGTGCCTTATGGTGCGTGGGTTCCGAGTGATTGCGAGGTGATGTCCGGCAAGTCCGAGGTAGACATGGGGCCTGTGGGAGGCGTTGATCGCCGGAAGAAGGTCTCCGTGGGGGACAAGGTCTATGCGGGAGCTCGTAATGAAGGCCAGCCCTTGAAATTGCGAGTGCAAGAAACCGGATCCAAGACTCGCCTCGCCGCAATGCAGCGCTGGATGAATAATGCTGTTCAGGACGAAAACCGCTTCACTCAGCTAACCAACCGCACGGCAAGCCTGCTGGTGCCGTGGGCGATGGCCATTGCCATCATCAATTTCTTCGTGTGGCTCATTGTTACTGGTTCCGTGGATGCCGCGATGGCCACGAGTTTGTCGGTCATGGTGGCCGTGGCTCCCGTGGCGTTGGCGCTATCTGCTCCTTTAGCTTTGCGGTTAGGCATTGGACGCGCCGCGTCACAGGGAGTGCTGCTGCGCGAGACCGGTACCATTCACCAGCTTGCCGAGATTGATTCCATTATTTTCAACCGAGTAGGGACGCTCACAACGGGTCCGATGCACGTCATTGCCGTCACACCGGCTAAAGGGGAGAACGCGGATTTAGTTCTCCGCGTGGCCGCGGCGTTATCCATGGAGTCCACGCACTCTGTCTCGAAGGCCATTGTTCGGGCAGATCGCGAGGCCAGGGATGCCAATGCGGGTGGCGACGAGATCCCACATTGGCTGGACACCGGGGAAGTTTCCATCAATAAGGATGGCTCTTTCTCTGGCGTGGTGGATATTCCATTGGGCGGGGAGTTACGCCATGTACAGGCATCGTTGTGGCGTCCGCGTGATCTCGGAGAGCTGAAGGATCATAGGTTGGCTTCTGCCGCAGTATCCGGAGGAACCCCCGTTATCGTTCGCTGGAAAGGCAAGGACCGTGGAGTGATTAACCTCGCGGATTCTTTCCGGGATGATGCTCCGCTGGCAGTGGACAAGCTCGAGGGTATGGACATTGAAACGTTTATGCTGTCTCGAGATATGTACCCGGTGGCTCGCCGAATCGCTAATTCCTTGGGGATTTCCACGGTGCTGGCAGGTATCGCGCCGGGGCGCAAAGAAGCAACTGTGCGCAGTTTGCATGCGCAGGGTCATAACGTAGCGATGGTCGGGGATAAGGACATCACTATGGCATTGCGTGCGGCTGATGTGGGGATTCTCATGGGAGCGCGCGAGAATCTGGACGCGGCCTCCGTGCACACCGCTGACGTGGTGGTGATGCGCGAGGACGTTCAGGCTATCCCCGATGTCATTAACCTCGTGCGTCACATCCGTAACATTGTGGACTGGAACATTTGGCTCAGCTGGGGTTATAACGGGCTGGCTATTGTTCTCGCGGTCGCGGGGTTCCTTAATCCTCTGGTAGCGCCGGTGGCGATGCTCGCGAGCTCGGCGCTCATCGAATGGCGTTCCGAGCGAGTTGCGGTGAAGAATTTTGCGGATAACACCATGCGTCATACGCACACGTGGCAAGGATGGACGGAACGAGTGCAGGCGATTCGCGCGTTGAAGAAGCGCGAGGAGGCTCGCGCGGTCGCTATGGAACATGCGCGGGAAGAGGCGGCGTCCGATAAAGATACGGAACCAGCGACGAACGCTGCGTTGGCGGCTATGGACCGCAAGGCACGCAGTTAAGCGCTCGCGGGCTACGGACCGCAAGACTCGCAGTTAAGCGCTGTAATGGCGGCTGTGGCCTGCAAGACTCGTAAGGGGGCTTACTGGAAAGGGGGGCTCGCTGAACAAAGGGGAACACGGTGGATAGGGGATACGACGGGTAAGGGCGCGGTGGGGCGACACCGACCGGACATGTCGTCACCCGCCTGGTTAGACTCTAGGTGGAAAACGTTTCGCTGTGGCGTGGAATTCTCCCCGGAAATGCCTCCGGGAATGCCCCCGCGCAAATGTTCCCTGGGAATTGTCCTACGGAATTCTCCCTAAGAAAGGTCGGCTTGTACGTGTCTGCACACTCCTTCGTTCACACCAAAAGCGCCACCTCTATGGAGCGCGCGCAGTCCTTCATCCCGGGCGGAGTCAACTCACCCGTCCGCGCATTCGGTTCGGTGGGTGGGACGGCTCCTTTCATTACCGACGCCCAGGGCTCTCACCTACACGATGAAGACGGCAACACCTACGTGGACCTCATTTGCAGTTGGGGTCCCATGATTCACGGCCACGCGCATCCGCAGATCGTGGAAGCTGTGCAACGCGCAGCCTCCAAGGGGCTGTCTTTTGGAGCGGCTACATCCGCTGAAGTGGATTTGGCTGAGGAGATTGTTAACAGGACCTCCGTAGAGAAAGTACGTCTGGTGAACTCGGGTACTGAGGCCACGATGTCCGCTACCCGCCTCGCGCGTGGTTTCACCGGTCGCGACAAGATTTTGAAGTTCGAGGGCTGCTACCACGGCCACGTGGATTCCCTACTTGTCGCCGCAGGTTCCGGCGTAGCCACATTCGGACTGCCCGATTCCCCGGGCATTACGAAGGGCTCGGCTTCTGACACCGTGGTGGTGCCCTATTGGGATATCGACGCAGTGAAGTCAGCATTTGAGGCACATCCGGGAGAAATTGCCGCGATCATCGTGGAGGGTACCCCCGGCAACATGGGCACGGTGAGTTCCATTGATGCAGAGGGAACATCATTCAACGCTCAGCTGCAGCAGGTGGCTCATGCCCATGGAGCATTACTCATCGTGGATGAGGTGATGACCGGCTTCCGTGTCAGTTCACAGGGATGGTATGGCAAAGACCAAGTGGCGGGGGATCTCACCACCTTCGGAAAGGTGGTGTCCGGTGGATTGCCAGCAGCAGCCTTCGGTGGGCGCGCAGAGATCATGGATTGCCTGGCGCCGGTCGGGTCTGTGTACCAGGCAGGTACGCTATCGGGTAACCCGGTCGCCGTCGCTTCCGGCCTCGCCTCCCTCCAACTGGCTACTGATACGACATACGCCACACTAGATAGCAATGCAGAACGCGTCTCTTCCCTGATTTCTTCAGCTCTCACGCGTGAGTCAGTTGCACACCATGTACAGCGTGCGGGCAACATGTTCTCTTTCCGTTTCGCCGAGGGAGAGGGCAAGAACTTCGCAGATATGCAGGCGGCTGAGACCTTCCGTTTTCCAGCGTTCTTCCACGCGTTGCTAGACCACGGAGTTTTTGCCCCACCGAGCGTGTACGAAACCTGGTTCGTCTCCACCGCGCTGACCGATGATGATTTTGCCACGATCGAGGCAGCGGCGGCATTCGCTGCGAAGGCGGCGGCAGCGGCGAAGGCGTAGTGTCTTCGTCCTCAGTGGTGGAGGGTTTTCTCACCAAGCGTCAAATAGTCAGGGAATTCCCAGCTGGAGGCACCTGTTCTGCTTAGGATTTGCCTGGGGGTACCAGGTAAGCTCGGGTGACATGACGACGATTGTGCACCTAGTTCGCCATGGTGAAGTTCATAACCCCGCGAAGATTCTTTACGGTCGTTTGGAAGGCTATAGGCTCTCCGACCGTGGACAAGCGATGGCCGAGGCCACTGCATCGGATCTTGCGGATCATGACGTGGTGTACCTCGGATCCTCCCCGATGCAGCGAGCACAGGAGACGGCTAAACTTTTTGCTGAAAAACTCGGGTTGGAAATAGAGACCGATGAGCGGCTCATTGAGGCGGGCAACCAGCTGGAAGGCCGTCACATCAAGGGTGTGCGCAGCGAGCTGTGGAACCCCAAGCTGTGGCCCCTGCTTAAGAACCCATCCATTCCCTCCTGGGGCGAACCTTATACCGAGATTGCACAGCGCATGTGGGAAGCGATCGACGATGTGCGGGCGAAAGTACGCGGCCATGAGGCCGTATTGGTCTCTCACCAGCTTCCCATCGTGATGATTCAGCGCGATGCGCAGGGATTACCCCTAGCTCACAATCCCGCCGCGCGTCAGTGCGAGTTGGCGTCGGTGACCTCGCTGGTTTTCGATGGTCGCGACCTCACCGATATCTACTACAGCGAGCCAGCACAGCGGGTGTGAGTATCGTGTCGATGAAGAAAACTTTTGCAGCAGTGACTCTCGCCGCCACAGCCAGTCTGCTTGTCGCGTGCGGTGAAGATTCCACCGCCGGTACGGACGCCGTGGCCATAGGCGGTACCTTTGAGTTCGTCTCTCCGGGCGGACAGACCTCCATTTCTTATCCGCAGGATCAGCGGCAGAAGATCGGTAACATCCAAGGGGTGAACCTACTGGACAACTCCTCAATCAACCTGGATGAGGACTTCCGTGGCAAGGTTGTGGTGCTCAATTCATGGGGGCAGTGGTGTGGACCATGCCGTTCGGAGTCCGATGATCTGCAGCGGGTTCAGGATAAACTCGACAAATCTGGGAAAGGCACTGTACTGGGTATCAATGTGAAGGATCCAGTACGGCAAAAACCACAGGACTTCGTCCGTGACAATGGGATCACGTACCCGTCGCTCTATGATCCGCCATTCAAATCCGCACTGGCGATGGGCGGCGTGCCTGCGTCGGTAATTCCAACCACTATTGTGTTGGACAAACAGCACCGGCCAGCCCATATCTTCCTCAAAGCGATCACCGATGATGAACTGTGGAAGGTAGTGGAACCGTTGCTGGATGAACAGGACGCATAGAGCGTGAGTGCTTCGATAGATATCCTGGCTAGCCACGTTATGGCTCAGGGGATCGGTGCATCATTTGCCGACACCGTATCCGCGGGGCCGCTCCTTCTCGCCATGCTGGCGGCAGCTGCTGCAGGTTTAGTCAGTTTCGCGTCGCCCTGTGTTATTCCTCTCGTGCCCGGCTACATTTCCTACCTTGCTGGCGTAGTCGGTGCGGATACTGAATTCACCGACAACGGCACTGTTGTCACAGCTAAACGCGGCCGCGTGGCCACCGCCGCGCTGATGTTTGTCGCGGGGTTTACCGCTGTGTTCGTCTTTGCTACAGCAACTGTTTTCGGGGTGATTGGGCAGCTCATGCTCAATCAGCAATTGCTGATGCGCATCGGCGGCGCGGTCACCATCATCATGGGTGTCATCTTCATGGGATTCATCCGTCCACTGCAGCGTGATACCCGTATGGCTCCGAAGCGTTGGACCACCATTGCTGGAGCGCCGTTGCTGGGTGGTGTCTTCGCTCTTGGATGGACTCCGTGCCTTGGCCCGACGCTAGCCGCCATCATCTCCGTATCTGCGGGCACGGAAGGAACGACCGCCCTGCGGGGCGTTATCCTCATCGTTGCCTATTGTCTGGGGCTGGGACTGCCTTTTGTGCTCGTTGCGCTGGGCTCCTCCAAAGTTCTGCGTGGCGTGGGATGGCTGCGGAAACATTCGCGCACCATCCAGATGATCGGTGGAGCGCTGCTGGTGCTCGTCGGAATTTTGCTGATTACTGGGCAGTGGGCGACCATTGTGGAGTGGATCCGCGTGGTGTTCATCTCTGACACCACGCTCCCGATTTAGCCTCGCTGCTGGGTGGGCTTGGCGTCGCACATAGAAAACAACATATAGACCAAAAACGTCGTTGAAACACGAACGTACAACCGCAACGAAGAACAAGAGCATGCTGAAGAAAATCCTCTCAATCCCGAAGGCCGGCTGGCAGTGGCTGACCAGGATGAAGACCGCGCTAGTTCTCATGGTGCTGCTGGTACTCGGCGCATTGCCCGGTGCATTGCTGCCACAGCGTTCTCTGAACAAGGACAACGTGGCGAAGTACATCGCAGCTAATGGCAAGACCGCAGAGATTTTCGATAAGCTCCAGCTTTTCGATGTGTTCAGTTCCACGTGGTTTGCGGCCATCTATGTGCTGTTGTTTATCTCTTTGATCGGCTGCATCCTGCCGCGCACCGTGGATCACTACAAAGCCTTGCGCACTGCGCCCCCACGCGCTCCGAAAGTGCTTTCCCGCATGCCGAATTACGTGGTCGGGGAGGTTGATACACCGGTTGAGGAGATCAAGGGGAAGCTGAAGAAAGAATTTAAGGGGTGGCAAGTAAATGAGGTTACCCCGGAGGATGACCGTGCCGGAAAATGGTCTCTTTCTGCTGAAAAGGGCTATCTGCGCGAAGCGGCGAACCTCGTGTTCCATATGTCCCTCGTCGGAGTGCTCATCGCCGTGGTTGCGGGGCGTTTGCTCTACTACGAAGGTCAGGTCATTGTGGTGGCTGGAACTGACCAGTCTCAGTTCTGTAACTCAGCGGTATCGAACTTCGACTCTTTCCGCCACGGCGCGCTCTTTGACGGTACGGGTCTGACCCCGTACTGCGTGAATATTAAGGACTTCAACGCTCACTACCTAGATAGCGGCCAAGCAGTGAGCTTTGAATCCAACATCGACTACGCAGACAGTAAGACCGCCATGTTGCCAACAGACCAGTGGCATCAGGGCAAGCTACGCGTCAACCATCCACTGCGCATCCAAGGTGACCGCGTATACCTACAAGGTCATGGGTACGCCCCCACGTTCACTATTACGTGGCCTAATGGTGAAAAACGCACAGATACCGTGCAGTTTCGACCAGATGACTTGACCTATTTCCTCTCTTCCGGAGCGGTACGTTGGGATCCACCCGCGGGTATGTACCCGTCTCTTTATGAGAGACGTCAGCACCAGATCTCCATTCAGGGCTTGTTTGCTCCTACAGCGGAATTCACCGGTAAGGGCGGGGCTTTGCTTACCTCCCGTTATCCGGCAATGAAGGACCCAGCGGTGGCCATCGACATTTATCGCGGTGATACGGGTCTAGATAGCGGGCGCAATCAAAATATTTTCTCGTTGGATCCAGAGGCTCTGCACAGCGGAAGCATGCAGAAACTAGATCGCGTGAACCTAAAGAAAGGTGAGACCGTCACGTTGGACGACGGAACCACCATCACCTTCGATGGAGCTCAGGAGTTTGTGAACCTCCAGGTATCCCGTGACCCTACGGTTTTGTGGGTACTTTTCTTTGCCGTACTGATGCTCGTGAGCCTGGTCACTTCCCTGATGGTCAAGCGACGCCGCTTCTGGGTGCGCCTCAGTGAAAACGCCGCGGGAGGCACCTCCATTGAAATTGCGGGCCTTTCGCGCACGGATTCTGCAGGATGGGGTTCAGAGTTTCACCGCCGTGCTGAACGCATCCTCGGGCTAGAAGAAGAAGATTTGGATGAGGATTTCGATTCTGATGGGATGAATTGGAACGAATCCTTTGATGACGGATTGGATGAGGCGATTAGCAGAGCTCGCGGTGATATGGATTAATGCCAGATGAAATCGCAGCTTTAGCTGCGATTTTGAAAGCTTGATCACAGTGGCCGCGGTAGCTACTGTATTGGTAGCTACCGTATTGGTGGGAAACAAAGCGCTCCCGCATTGCCACCACAGTGCAGTTGCCGCAGCGCAATTGTCACAGCCTTAACCCGCGGTGTGGAAGTTGCAGTGAAAACCTGCAGTACAGACTGAGCTTTTCGTGGCCGGTGAAGAGTTTTCGCGGTCCAGAACAGCGCAACGCAGGAGAGAATGTAAGGATCATGGGAAACATAGACATCGATCAGAATCTCGCTAATTTTTCTGACAATGCGTTCGTCGCAGCTGTGGCCATCTACTTATTGGCTCTGGCTGCCTCTTTGCTGTACTACACGCAGGTCCATCAGACCGCGGAACGTCGCCGTGAACGTGCTGCCTACCTAGCGGACTCGAGCTCTGCACAGGTGGCAGTCCGCGAAAAAGTTGCGATTGGGGCGGGTGGATCGGCAGATGTTACTGCTGTTGGTGAGCGTGCAGCAACGGGCGGGGTGGAGGAGGCAGACCTCCCGGAGAAGTTGCGGGCGGATGCGATCGTAAAGCGAGTGCGTACTTCTGACAAACTCGGCGGCGTCACTCAAACGCTCATTTGGCTTGCAATTACCGTCCACGCCGTCCAGGTAATTCTGCGCGGCATGGCCGCTCATCGCTTCCCGTGGGGCAACCTGTTTGAGTACATCACCGTTGTGAGCCTGTTCGCCATGATCATTTCTGCTGCCGTGGTACAGCGCAAGGCGATGCGCGTGATGTGGCCGTGGTTGCTGACCCCGGTGGTTGCTCTGCTGTTTTATGCAGGTCTGAAGCTGTACGCGGAAACTGCTCCGGTTGTGCCTTCGCTGCAGTCCGGATGGTTGCCGATTCACGTGTCTACCGTCGCTATCGGTGCCGGAATAGGTCTGCTGTCCGGCATGGCCTCTCTGATGTACCTGCTGCGTAAAGCGCAGCCGAAAGGCAAGGAAAAGGGCGTACTTGGCGCTATTGCTGCGCCATTGCCGGATGTCTCCACCCTGGACTCCCTGGCGTATCGCACTGCTGTGTGGGCGCTCCCAATTTTCGGCCTGGGTGTGCTCTTCGGCGCTATCTGGGCAGACGCCGCATGGGGGCGTTTCTGGGGCTGGGATCCAAAGGAGACCACATCTTTGATTGTGTGGATCCTCTACGCGGTATACCTCCATGCTCGCGCTACCCCGGGATGGCGCGGAAACAAGGCGGCGTGGATCAATGTGGTCGCATTTGCCACGATGGTTTTCAACCTGTTCTTCGTCAATATGGTCGTCTCCGGCCTGCACTCTTACGCTGGTTTGAACTAATTGCCCGCACCCCAAGGGGGAACGAGCGGTTGGTGTGGTCTGCAGCGTAAGCTGTTGAACCATGAGCACTGAGGCGAACACCCGCACCTTCACTCACCTATTAGTTACCGGAGGTGCCGGCTTCATCGGGTCTAACTTTGTCCACCGTACGCTCGCTACCCGCCCGGAAGTCAAGATCCATGTCCTTGATGCCCTGACTTATGCGGCCAATCCGGACAATCTCAAAACGGAGGAGGGGATTCCTCTAGAGGAGGCCTACCCCGGACGTTTCACCTTCACAAAGGGAGACATTGTTAACTCCGCCGTGGTCGATGACGTGGTGGGGGAACTGGCGCGGGAGGCCTCGGGCGGAGATGGCCGAACTTCAGGGGCCGCGATCGTACATTGTGCGGCAGAGAGCCATAATGATAATTCCCTTGTGGATCCAGGTGTCTTCGCCCGCACGAACGTGGAAGGTACGGTCAACCTTGCAGCCGCGGCTGTGCGCCACAATGTTTTCCTGCATCACATCTCTACGGATGAAGTATTCGGAGATCTGGCGTTGGATGATCCGCAACGTTTTACTACGGCGACGCCCTACCGACCCTCCTCGCCGTACTCTGCCTCGAAAGCTAGTGCAGATCACTTCATCCGTGCTTTCATTCGCTCTAAAGGGTTGCGCGCTACTGTGTCGAATTGCTCAAACAACTACGGTCCTCGCCAGCATCCCGAGAAGTTTATTCCCCGCCAAATCACTGCCCTCATAGAAGGCAAGAAACCACGTCTTTACGGTCAGGGGCTCAACGTTCGGGATTGGATCCACGTGGATGATCACAACGATGCGGTCTGGACGATCCTGGAAAAGGGTACGGAAGGTGAAACGTATTTGATCGGCGCCGATGGCGAGCGCTCCAACATACAGGTGGTTCGCGACTTGCTACGTATTTTTGGCCAGCAGCCCAACGCTTTCCTCCACGTGACAGACCGTCCGGGGCATGACCGTCGCTATGCTATCGATCCGATCTCCATCCGCTCGTTGGGATGGGAACCCGTTTATTGGAGTTTCGACGCAGGCCTGCGCGAAACCGTGGCGTGGTACCAGAACAATCAACAGTGGTGGAAGGAGGCGCGGGTGGCGTCGGAGGAAAAATACAGCCAGACGGAGCGAGAACTCTAAAGCCGCAGCGCCCAATCATGTGGGGGTGGTGCGCTGCGGCTAAGGGGATGGATGAACGCTAATGGTTCTAGGGATTAATGAATACTGCGCGGGTGAACGCAACCATTAGAGTTCGCGCTTGTGGAGATCCTTTGGAGTGAAGGCCAGAACAACAAGGGAGATGGCGCAGAGGATCATCAGATAGACACCAACCGACCATGAGTGGTGGAAAGTAGCGAGCAGCATTTCTGCAATCATCGGGGCGAAGGCGCCACCGATGATGGTGCCGAGGGCATAGCCTACGGATACGCCGGAGAAACGAATGCTCCGCGGGAACATCTCAGCGTACATAGCGGACTGAGGGCCATAGGACAGTGCGAGGCCAGGGATGAAAGCCAACATGCCGAGGCCGAACAACCAGATGCTGCCAGTATCGATCATCAGCCACACAGGGATGTTCAAGATCAAGAGCAGAACGTAGCCGATGATGAATGCTTGAGCACGACCGATACGATCGGAGATTGCGCCGGACCAGAAGGTCAGGACAACCCAGAACAACGCGGCGATGATCATCCAGATAAAGACATGAGTCTGTTCCATACCCAATTTCTTGGTGCCGTAAGAGCCCATGAAAGAAATGATCATGTAGCCGCATGCGTTGTTGGCGGCGAAGATCAACGCAGCCTTCAAAACCAGGCCAGAGTGGTTACGCATGAGCTCCGGCAGCGGTGCGGACGACTCGTGAGCCATTTCGCGGATTTCTTCGAAGACAGGGGATTCAGATACACGAGCGCGGATGATCGCACCGATGACCACCAAAACGATGGAGAGCATGAATGGAATACGCCATGCCCAGTCCATGTAGGTGTCCACACCCACGATGAGCGTCATGATGAGAGCGACGATGGTTGCCGCACAGAGGCCCAGAGGAACGCCGATTTGAGGGTAGGAGCCGAAAAGGCCACGTTTATTCTTGGGGGCGTGTTCAACGGCAAGGAGAGCGGCGCCGCCCCATTCTCCACCGGCAGAGAATCCCTGCAGGATGCGCAGGAGGACTAGCAGAATCGGTGCGGCGATGCCGATGCTTGAGTAGGTGGGGAGGAAACCGATGAGGCAGGTTGCTAGGCCCATGAGGATCAACGTGGCGGCCAGGATCTTCTTGCGTCCGTAGCGGTCGCCCAGGTGTCCAGCGACTGCTGCGCCCAGTGGGCGGAACAGGAAGCTGATGCCTAGAGAGGCCCAGGAGATAACCTGAGCCAGGGTTGGATTATTTTCACCGAGAGGGGCAAAGAACTGGGTGCCGAAAACCAGGCCGGCAGCCTGGGCGTAGATAAAGAAGTCGTACCACTCGATGGTGGTGCCTACCAGGGTGGCTTTGAGGATGCGGCGTTCCTCGGCGGTGCTTCTATCTTTCGTTGCTACTCCGGGGGTAGCCGAGTTCGATGCCTCGTTCGTCGTGCTCGTGTTTGACATGAAAGGAGAATTTAGCAGGTATTGCAGCTTTTTGTAGAAATTTTGGCAACTTATTTTGACAACATGTTTGTTGTCTATTTGGGGGGAGCGCTTTAGTAAGGATTGACTAACTTAGTTTAGCCTTTGTATTGTTTAGCATGGGTTTGCTTGTGAAGAGCAAAAGAAAACTATGGGAGTTTCCGCAGGAAATTCCGCAAAAATACTGACTACACCGATGTGCTGAGAAATTCTCGCGTATCCGAATGAATTGCAGGAGAATATGGCTTCCACTCGTTCCAAGCTGCTTGCTTTTGTTGCGGCATCTGGTCTGATTTTGACCGGCTGCTCTACTTCTGATGAGGGACACTCAACGAAGGATTCCGCATCTGTTCAGAAGATTTCAGTTGAAGACAACTTTGGTACGCAAGAAGTTCCACAGAATCCGAAGGCGGTTGCCTCTACGGATAACCGCACCTTCGAGGTTCTTGACGAGTGGGGCGTTGATCTGGTTGCTGCTCCTAAGCGTCTGATCCCAAAAACCATTCCCGACTACAAGAACAATGATGACATCGCGGACATGGGAAGCCACCGTGAGCCAAACCTCGAGGCTTTGGTGGCGACTCAGCCTGACCTGATTATCAATGGGCAGCGTTTCGACTCTCAGTATGACGAAATCAAAAAACTGAACCCGAACACGGCCATCGTTGATTTTGAGCCCCGCGATGACAAGCCAATGGATCAGGAGCTGAAGCGACAGGTTACTGAACTGGGCAAGATTTTCGACAAGGAAAAAGAAGCCCAGAAGCTGATCGATGATTTCGACGCAGCTCTTAAGCGCGCTAAGGATGCCTACGATGGCAAGTCTACCGTTATGGCAGTGAATGTCTCTGGTGGTGAGATCGGTTACGTGGCCCCTAAGGTCGGTCGCTTCTTTGGTCCTATGTTCGAGTGGATCGGCATGAAGCCTGCTCTCGAGGTCAAGGATGCAACCGACGATCACAAGGGTGACGACATCTCTGTTGAGGCTATTGCCGATTCGAATCCAGACTGGATGCTTGTTCTGGACCGTGATGCAGCCATTCAGGCTGGTGAAGAGGAGGGCTACACTCCAGCGGTCGATGTGATCAAGAAGAACCAGGCCTTGGCTAAGGTGACTGCGGTGAAGGATGACAACGTAGTTTTGGCACCCGCTGACACCTACACAAATGAGAGCATTATCACGTACACCAAGGTGCTCAACCAGATTGCTGACGCTATGGAAAAGCACAAGGGATAGCCAGAAGAGTGGAGGGAAGAAGGTAACCTCTTCCTCCTAGTGGAGCATTTGCGCAATATCTGAGCTGCGAAAATAGAGAGATTTCGGGAGATAATACGCTCCCGGAATTTTTCGATAGCTAGCGTTCCTCCTTGTCAAGCTGCTTACATCGGCTGTATTTGCGCAGGCAGAATGCTGAAAAGGCGCGGAGACTTCGGGTGTACCTCGCGGCGCAATTAGGTTAGGCTATATCAAGTTAAGTGACCCAAAGTAGGGCAATGTTGAGCCAACAGCTGGTGGATAGGAGCCAATAGCCGTTGGCCAGTTGCTCTACCGCAACCAACATGAAAGGCGACTGAGCATAGTGCCCGCAGCGTTAACTGATGTGCATAATGCCTCAACCGATGTACGTAGTGCGCAAGAAAGCAGCCTCGAGCCACGGCGCTTCGCACGTACCCGGGCCAAGCTTTTCGACTGGAAGCTGCTCCTCGGCGTTCTGGTGGTCTTAGTTCTACTCGCAGCATCCCTGTTGGTTGGTGAGTATGACATTTTCTCCGGCGACTTCGGTGCCGAGATGTTCAGCATTACCCGCGTTCCCCGTACCATCGCCCTGGTGCTCGCCGGTGCTGCGATGGCGATGTCTGGCCTGGTGATGCAAATGCTGACGCAGAATCGTTTCGTCTCTCCAACCACTACGGGCACCACGGAGTGGGCAGGTTTGGGGCTGCTGATCGTCATGGCTCTGTTTCCCATGGCGTCTGTGATGAGCCGCATGGTTGGTGCCGTGATTGCTTCCTTCGTGGGGACGATGGTGTTTTTCCTCTTCCTGCGTCGCGTGTCCTTACGCTCCTCCTTGGTGGTGCCGATTATTGGTATTATGTTGGGCGCTGTGGTCAGCTCGGTCTCGACGTTTTTTGCGTTGGAGACCGATATGCTGCAGTCCCTGGGGGTATGGTTCGCGGGCAGCTTCACCTCTGTCTACCGCGGGCAGTATGAGGTGCTGTGGATCGTTCTTGTCGTAGTCATCGCCGTGTTTATTTACGCTGATCGCTTGACTGTTGCCGGATTAGGTGAGGATGTCGCTACGTCGGTGGGGTTGGACTATCAGCGCATGTTGATTATCGGTACCGGTCTCATCGCGATTGCCACAGGTGTGGTCACCGTGGTGGTTGGAAACTTGCCGTTTCTTGGACTGATCGTTCCCAACATCGTTTCGATGCTTCGCGGCGATGATTTACGTTCGAACCTCCCGTGGGTCTGCTTGACGGGGATTGCCGTTGTTGCGGTGTGCGACATCATCAGCCGCATCATCATTTCCCCGTTTGAGATTCCTGTATCTGTGATTTTGGGCGTGGTCGGCGCCGTCGTTTTCATCACACTGATTGTGAGGCAGCGTCACCGTGGCTAATACCGTGAGTACCCATCACCCGGATAAACGTGCCGATTTTCCTTCTTCTTCCGACGCCACTTCTGGCGCCACCACGGTGCAGAAAAAACGGCGGAGGGGGGCCGGTGCCTTCCAGGACTCCCGAGCGGCGAAGAAGTACTGGATGATCCTCGGGGCGGTCGCCATCCTGAGCGTACTGTTTTCCTTTGGTTTGCTGGCCTATGACAACCCTATGCCCTTTGGAACCGTGCAATTTTGGTTGATCGCGGAGAGGCGTATGAACGCCGTGATAGCCATGGTCATCGTCGCGTTTTGTCAATCGATAGCCACTGTTGCTTTCCAAACTGTGACGAATAACCGCATTATCACCCCTTCCATCATGGGGTTTGAATCGCTCTACGTGGCGATCCACACCACGACGATTTTTATCGGCGGTGTGGCCGGTTTTAATGCTGCACGTACGTTGGATACCTTCCTGTTCCAATTAGTGTTGATGGTTGGATTGTCTCTGGTGCTCTACAGCTGGTTGCTTACGGCGAAGCACTCCAATATGCACGCCATGCTGCTCATCGGTGTGGTGATTGGTGGGGGCCTGGGGTCTGTGTCCACTTTCATGCAGCGCTTGCTGACCCCCAGCGAATTCGATGTGCTGACGGCACGGCTATTCGGCTCCATAAGCAATGCGGACCCCGAGTACTTTCCCATCGCTATTCCAGTGATGCTCGTGGCCGGTGGTTCATTGTTTCTCGCTGGTCGCAAGCTCAATGTGCTGGCTTTGGGGCGGGATACCACCGTCAATCTGGGCATCAATCACAAGCTATTCGCTGTGTACATCCTCGTTTTGGTGACTGTGCTCATGGCTTTGTCCACTTCGCTGGTCGGTCCGATGAGTTTCCTGGGATTCCTCGTAGCGACCTTGGCGTACCAGTGTGCTGATACTTATGACCACCGGTACATCTTCCCGATGGCCTTTTTCATCGGATTAGTGGTTCTCACCGGTGCGTACTTCATCATGAACCACGTTTTCTACGCCCAAGGCGTGGTCTCCATCATCATCGAACTAGTCGGTGGTGCCGTATTCCTCTTCGTGATTCTCCGAAAGGGTCGCCTGTGATCAAGCTAGACAACGTTCAGAAGCAGTACTCCAGCGACGTCGCCATTGGCCCGGCAGACCTGGAGATTCCCGCTGGCGGTATCACGGCCTTTGTTGGGCCGAACGGAGCCGGGAAATCCACCTTGCTCACAATGATTGGGCGTCTTCTCGACATTGATGAAGGCACGATCACTGTGGCGAATTTGGATGTGGCTAGCACAAAATCCAAGGACTTGGCCAAGGTGCTGTCTATCTTGCGTCAAGAAAATCACTTCATCACCAAACTCACGGTGCGGCAGTTGGTTGGGTTCGGACGTTTCCCCTATTCGAAAGGCCGTTTGACCGCCAAAGACGAGGAGATTATTTCCCAGTACATTGATTTCCTGGGATTGACCACGCTGGAAAACCGCTACCTGGATCAACTCTCCGGAGGGCAGCGTCAGCGTGCCTACGTTGCCATGGTTCTGTGCCAAGAAACAGACTATGTGATGCTGGATGAGCCACTGAATAACCTGGACATTGCCCACTCCGTGCAGATGATGACACACCTCAAGCAAGCTGCGCGCGAATTTGGCCGCACGATCTTGGTGGTTCTGCACGATATCAATTTTGCCGCTAAGTATGCGGATTACATCTGCGCGGTAAAAGACGGAAAAATCGTGGAGTTTGGGCCGGCGCAGGGCATTATGCAAGACGATATCCTCACCCGGATTTTCAACACTCCCATTACCGTCATCGACGGCCCCGACGGGCCGCTTGCCTGCTATTACTAACTCATTACCAAACTCCGTTTGGTCAATCAGCCCCTCCCCTTAATGTGCCAGCTCCATGTGAAGCGAGTATTTCTCGGAATGTGAAGCAAGTATTCCTCGTTGTCTGAGGTGAGTGCTCAGAGTCATGTGAGGTAACTGCTCAGCGTTATTTACAGAAGCAATCGCCTGGACTGTCCCACCCAGTCGCTAGAGTGAAGTTATGACTTCCAGCGAGACACAACTGGACCTCTCCGCTGACGCTCTGGCACCGGAGGAAGGCAGCATTACCGACTTGCCCATCAGAGGCGCCTGGCTTTTCACCCCGCGCGTGTTCGGTGATGAGCGCGGCACATTTCACGAGTGGTTCCGTAGTGAGCAATTCACGCACAAGCTCGGTTATCCGTTTGAGATCGCCCAGGCCAACATCTCCCGCTCGGTGAAAAATGTGGTACGCGGCATACACTTGGCCGATGTTCCCCCTGGTCAGGCCAAATTCGTGACGTGCGTTTCAGGCAGTGTGAAGGACATATTGGTGGATCTGCGTAAAGGCTCTCCCACATTCGGCAAACACATCGTGGTGGAGCTGAGCGAAGATAACAACACTGGGATCTTCGTGCCACTCGGTGTGGGGCATGGTTTTGTGGCGTTGAGTGAAAAAGCAACAGTGAGTTATCTGGTGACCGAGGCGTATAACCCACAGCGTGAATACGAGGTCGATCCATTCGATGACACCCTCGCTATCAACTGGGGTATTGCTAAAGAAGAGGCCATTTTGTCGGAGAAAGATCTCCGCGCACCAGCCCTGGCTACAGTGGACTCTCGCCTCAGCACGTGGAACGACGTGAGAGGTTGGGAAAAAGAACTCCGCACAACGTGGCAGGAGGCCATGGCGGATGCAGAGACGTGGGAAATTCCCTCGGGCTAAAACTCAGCGCACTGAACAGGCTCACACCACCAGACGACTGACAACTAGGGGAGAGGCGGAGCCCGCAATGAAAGGCATTATCCTCGCTGGAGGAACCGGTTCCCGTTTGTGGCCGATTACGCAGACCATATCCAAACAACTGGTGCCGGTTTACGACAAGCCAATGATTTACTACCCGCTAACTACGCTGATGCTGGCGGGTATTCGGGAGATCTTGGTCATCACCACCGAGCGTGATGCAGCCCAATTCACGCGCCTGCTAGGCGATGGCTTCCAATTTGGAGTGGATATCAGCTACGCCACCCAATCAGCGCCGAATGGACTGGCGGAAGCGTTCATCGTTGGCGCAGAGTTCATCGGCGAAGACTCAGTTGCGTTGGTACTGGGCGATAACATTTTCTACGGTGCTGGGTTAGGCACACAGCTGCGTCGCTTCGAAGAACCAGAAGGGGGAACGATCTTTGCCTACTGGGTTGCTGAACCACAGGCCTACGGGGTTGTGGAATTCGATCTGGACGGCAAGGCTCTCAGCATCGAAGAAAAACCGCGAGATCCGAAATCTCACTACGCAGTGCCTGGTCTGTACTTCTACTCCAACGACGTGGTCGATGTTGCCCGTGGATTACAACCCAGCGCACGCGGGGAGTTGGAAATAACGGACATCAACCGCACATACCTGGAACAAGGGAGGTTGCAGGTCGAAGTCTTGCCGCGTGGCACCGCATGGCTGGATACCGGAACCATTGATGACTTGGCAGCAGCCGGGGATTTTGTTCGCGCGATTGAAAAGCGTCAAGGGCTCAAAGTCTCGTGCCCTGAGGAGGTGGCTTGGCGCATGGGATATATCGATGATGAGCAACTCCACGTCGCTGCACAAAAGCTAGCGAAAAGCGCCTATGGCCAGTACTTGGCGGGGTTGCTGAAACGAGGAAAGCTGTAAAGCAATGAGCAGGCATGACTATGCCCATTCCACGGGATCCCACGGTTTGAGGGTGTCGCCCGAGACCGTTGAGGAGCTGGTTGCGCGTACCTGGCGCGACTTGACCTGGGAATCGGCGAGCATCCCCAATCAAGGCATGGATCACGCCGTGGTGAAGTTACACGGGGTGTCTTCCAGCGAAGGGGAACTGGCGGACATGATCCCAGAAACCGTGGTGATACGCGTGCCTTACGAGGAGGCCTACCGGGTGCAGGCTCCTTTGGAGTCGGCTGTAGTTGCCCAGCTATCCAAGCGCCACTTCGCCGCCGTGAGGGCGCGCCACGAAGCACTCGACGCAGGTAAACCCCCTCACAACACATCCACAGGCGACAGCCTCCCGGATACGGTGCGCGTTCCTGGAACTGTGCGACAATCCTATGTCCGCGGAACCTTTGGCACGGATCAGCCGCTCATGCTGACGATGCAGACCGAGGTTCGTGGAGAGCCAATGGCCGCGGATGTGTGGTCGGGGATGAGCGAGGAACAGAAACGATGGGCTGCGAAGCAGCTAGGCGGGATGCTCGCGGGAATGCGCAGCCTAGATCCTGACTTACCGCCCGTGCGGCAGGTGGAGAGTTGGTGGTGCGACGGCGCTGGGACTACTGAATTGAACCGCACTGCGCGCTCCCTTCCGGGAAAATTCGCGCTGATGAAGCGCAGGTTACCGGTGTACCTGGAGCCGAACTTGTCGTCAGCGGAGATGAGCCATGTTCGTGAGGTGTTCGCTGAGCTGGATGGGATGCTGCGCCGCCCAGGCCAGCAACGTTGCCTGACGCATGGGGATCTATTGAATACCCACGTCTTGTGGGATGAGCACGGAGGGGTCGGGGTGATCGACTTCTCCGACATGACGGTGGGAGATCCGGCACTGGACTATGCGCATTTTGCCGATACAGCGCCTGAACTACCAGGAATGGTTCTGGAAGCGGCTCAAGCCGCAGGGGCTCCTTTACAGGGAACGCGCGAGGATTTGCTTCATCGAGCGGAAGTCTTTAAGCAATGGGACAATATTTTCTTGCTTATTGACCACTACCGTACGGGCTCATCGCCACGTGTGGAGTTGATTTAGGAGGAAGGGGGAGTCTGTCCGTCGTCTGGATCATCATTGTGCTGAGACGGCGAGCCTTCCGGTGTGGACGGGGAACTTTGTGGTGTGGACGGGTAAGTTTCTGGAGTGCCGTCTTTTAGCTCGGACGGTTTCTGCTTGTACTTTTCCTCCATCTTTTGGCGTAAGCGACGTTCCTCGGCTTCCTTTTCGGCGCGGCGTTCTGCCTCGCGACGTTGTTTGAAGCGTTCTTTTTCGATGTTCCAGAGGAAGTCAGGGTCATCGTCGGGACCTTTGATGGGGAGCTCCTGCTGCTTCCTTTGTGCGCCGAATTTCCCCTTCCACTCATGGGTTAGCCGGTTCTTATCGCCATAACGCACACCCGAACCGGGACCAAAGGCTTTCCAGAGCACGATGATCGTCACGATGATGAGTAAAAGGATGACAAGGCGGCCCACGGATTACATCCCTCCCAGGATTGGTCTGCCGACACGGGGCGATAGGGTCGAAATAAAGTGTCCGAATGACGTGAAGTATGTGCTCCCCATCGTAGTAAGACTGAGAGCAATAAGCGTGAGCCTACCTTAGGAGACAAGTGACATCCATTATCATTTTTGCCCATGCCGTGCAGGTGACTAGCGATTATGTGGGTGCGGTCGTAATCTGTAGTGCGTGACTAAGGACAAGGCTCAGCAACGAATCCACGCCGATTCCACTCCCCGGGCAACTGAAGGTGCCCCAGAGGGCAAGACTGCGGGTGAGAAAACAACGCTAGGCGGTCGAGCTGCGCGCGATGTTGCAATATACGGTCTCATGCGCTTGGCGTTGTTCGTCGTGTTGACGTTCGTGATTCACTCCGTGGTGATTGTCATGGGGATGGCGGATTTCTTTCCTCTGCTGGTCAGCATGCTGTTAGCTTTGCTCATTGCTCTGCCGTTATCCATGCTCATCTTTAAGAAGTGGCGCCTACGCGCCACCGAGGGGTTGGCCGAGTGGGATTCAGGCCGGCGTGCGCACAAGCAACAACTGCGGCGACAATTGGAGGAGCGCTTAGACGGCTAGGACTTTTGGTGGCTAAGGTCCTAGAGGAAGACCGCCAGGGCAATGAGGCCGATCACGCTGAGGATAATGGCGGCGAGAAAGGTCTTAGTTTGCCAGTGCGCATAGTTGAAACCGAAGCCCACGCCAAAGCGCCTGTCTACGAAGAGCGCGGGATCGTCCGGATTGTTGTAGAACACTCCCCACTTATAGAACTTGTCGTTATCTGGGCTGTCTAGGGTGGAGGTTTCGCCGACGTCGATGTGACGAACCAACTCCTCCACCGAGGATTGAGCGTTATAGATCATGACCAGCATGATGGGCACACAAATGACGGTGATGATTATCAAGCTGATAGTGATCAGTGGTACGGCATGTTGGTAGCTGGGGATCGCGCTGCAAATCTGCAGGAACATGAGGGGAACTGTTATTCCGAAGAGTAATAGTCCCATTCCTCTGTTTGCTGCGGCCATGTTGGCGCGGTTGCGGATGGCGCCCCGAATAGTCTGGTCAGAGCGGACATGAACCGACGACCATGCAATGAGGGAGGTCAGGGCGGCGAATAAGACGAGTAGACCGAGTGCTATGAAGGCTCCGAAGAACACCGTGCCGATGGATTTGTCAGACCATGCATCGGGTTGCATGCCGGAACCCCAGTGAGTAGGGATGGTCTCTGGGATATCTGCCCAGCGATAAGCGGTGACAGCGATACCTGTGAGAATGGCCGCAAGTGACCCCAGTAGCCACAACCATGGGACGTGAGGAGTAGAAAGTTTGCCTAGTTCCTTGTTGAAACGTGGTTGAGCGACTTGTCCTGCGATCGTGGTTTCTATGTCGTCGAACCATTTTCCTTCACGTTTAGCAGCGATGATCATTGTGCGCTGCTTGGCATAGGCAAAGAGGCTAGCCATGACAATGAAGGTTGTGGCGAAACCAGCGAGGATTGGGAACTTCCAGGTGGGCAGCATGATAACGGAGGCGATGGCGCCAGCTAGAACAATGATGTGCCGGTAACCGCTGAGAGCTTGGGTGACTGCTGGATCGTGGCTCCGTTCCTTGGGGATTTTGACGCCCAGTGGGGTTGCTGGAGAGGAAAAGGTGGGGGCAAAGGCCATGGCTGCTGATAGTGCGATGGCATAGAGCACCATGCAGAGTGAAAAGATGAAGCTCATGGGTCGATCCTTTCTACGACTGGCGAGCGGTGACGGCGGAGGTATCGGCGAGGATGTCCTCCAGCTGGGAGCGAATCTCGTCCGCACTAAACCCCTGGAGACAGGCGCGTGTGGTTTCTCGAGCGAGATCGTCGCGTAATTGGTCACGTTGTGCCTCTGTAGGAGAAGTGGCGAGGTGGACGGTGCTGCCGGTGCGCTTTTCGGTGACGATGATGCCTTCGGAGCGAAGGAGATCATAGGCCTTTTGAACGGTAGCGGGGTTAATTCCGAACACGGCGGCCACGCGACGAACGGGGTTGAGCTTGTCTCCATGCTGAAGGTCTCCGTGTGCGATGCCTTCGACGATGCGGTCATGGATTTGCTGAAAAATTGGGATGGGAGAGGAAGGGTCGAGGTTGATGAACATGTGGTGGGTTTTGCTGTTTCGAGGAGTTAGGTGGATTGTGAACGCTGCGTGGGGCTGCCATTTGCGGCGCTGTTCACGGTCTTTGGTGGAGAGGTGCGTGTTCTTCGGTGTCTGGGGGATTCTCCTAGGGTTATGGAATAGGTTTCGGGCAGAATAGCTGTATTGCGGTAAGTAATACAGACTGTAGTGCTTTCAGGTATATGACGTCGCTTTCCTCCACGTAAAAGATGCCGGAGAGTGTCTCTCCGCTGAGACAACAAAACCCGGCACCGCGTGCGGTACCGGGCAAGTGGCGTTGGAGACGGGAAGGTTCGCGCTAGAGAAAAGCTCCAAGCAGCATGGCTACGCTCCACAGCAACATGCCGCGTCCCACTAAACCAAGCACGGGGATGAGCTCCCTTCCATGCTTATTCTCCGTGATTGGGCGAGCCGCAATTCCCCACAGAGGGACTGCAAGTAGACCGAATAGCGCAGGCCAATGACCCCAGGCCATGACAACAGTCATGATGACCGAGACAGCGATGAGAGCAAGCCACAACAGCCTCGTATTCCTGTCGCCCAGCCGTACAGCGAGTGTAATCTTGCCAGCTGTGCGATCAGTGGGGATGTCACGGAGATTATTGACGAGGTTCACGGAGCTCGACAATGCCCCCACAACCACGGCCATAGCCCCACCGCGCCACGTGACGCTCCCTGTCTGAGTGAACTCCGTACCGAGTACGGCAACCAAACCGAAAAAGATGAACACTGCGAGTTCCCCCAGGCCGCGGTAACCATAAGGGCGGGTTCCTCCGGTGTAGAACCATGCGCCCAGGATGCACAACACGCCGACGAGGATGAGCCACGGGGCGCTGATCAGACTCAACGCCGCACCAGCGACAGCCGCGACGCCAAAGGACAAGAATGCCGCACGTTTTACTTTTCGTGGTTCAACGAGTCCACTGCCGGTGAGCCGCAGTGGTCCTGATCTGTCATCGTCAGTGCCCCGAATACCATCGGAGTAATCGTTGGCGTAGTTCACCCCCACGATAAGCGCGAGGGCAACGATGCCGGCAAGGATCGCCCGAAGCCAGGTCGAGCTGAGGTTGTGGGCGCTGATCTGAGCGGCTGCGGTGCCAGCGATCACGGGTGCGAAAGCGTTCGCCCACGTGTGCGGGCGTGCGCCTTCAAGCCATTCGGCAAAACTAGCGCCGGGATACGGCCTGCCTTCCGACATGCAGAAGAACCTCCAGATGTAGGGGAGTGATAGTGGTCAGAAATACGTACGGTACACGCGCACCGTGGGTAGAACGACCTTCTTACTCTAGTCCGTGAAGAGTTGAGCGACACCTCGTCGACTGACTTTGCCAGGCCCCGACGTTGGAAGAGCGGGTACAAGTAGAGCGCGTCGGGGGATCAGATGGGTAGGTAAGTGGCCCCGCAGTGCTGCACGTAAGGTGCCAGTGACGTCCATTCCTAGGGTGTTGGGCTTGAGTTCCTGCGCACTGCGCTTGAACTGCTCTGCACCGGACTCGCCGTTTTGTCCGTGTGCGTGCGTGAGCTCCTCTTTCTCGACGCCGCCTTCAATCGCTACGGCAACTATTTGACCAAAGGCCTTGTCGTCCACACCAACGACACAGAGCGTAGTGGTTGACACCGAGTGACCAGAATCGAGGACCAGCTCCGGGAGATGGGTATGAATGGCGCGCTCCACGTCTTCAGGAAGAACTTTGTACCCGCCGGTGTTGATAGCTCCATCAGCTCGGCCGATGACCCGCAGAATTCCAGGTGGAGTGTTACTGGGTGAGGCGGCGTCGGAGAAAGAGGTGGCCACCGCGGAGATTTCTCCAAGATCCGAGGTTACAAACGTGCCCGCCTGAGGAAACGCAGAACTGTCGGGGAGGTTGCGGTACCCACGGGAGACCATTGGACCGGATAAGACGATCCGCCCCCGCTGAGCAGTCGGCTCGGAGCTGCTGATGACTTTCCTTTGACGGGTCATGCTGAAATCCTCGTGGGTTACCTCTACTCGCTGCCCACCGGGATCCTCCACAGCAACCGTGACCCCGGGGAGAGGGCAGCCATCGTAGACACAACCACCGGAGGTTTCGCTCGAGCCGTAGGTTAGCGCGAAGTGCACTCCGAGGTTATCGATAGTTGAGATCACTTCGCTTCGAGTTGCTGCTCCGCCGATGAGGATCGTGGCATACATCCGCAAGGCTTCCACTCCAGCAGGATCAGCAACTAAACGCTCCAGTTGAGCAGGAACGAGAGAAGTGTAAAGGTGCCGGTCAGGGTAGAGCTGACGCAGTGTCCGTGTATCCGTAGAAAAACCTTCGACTGTGAAGGAGCCGGAAGCAACGCGAGCCGGCGTTTCAGTGCGAGTAGAAGTGCGGGGAAAGTGGCAGGCAGAACCCCCACCTTGATTTCCAGCGAGGTGTGAGGCGACGATCGGAGTGCAGCCGGCGGAGAGGCTGCGCAGTATTACTTGCGTTCCAGCGATGTGATGCGCCGGCAGAGTCAGCAGCCATGCACCGGGCTCTACCCCATACTTTTTCCGCAGATAGTACGCTGTTGCGTCGTTAGAAGAGCGCAGATTTTCCGCCGATAACATCGCGCCTTTCGGAGTGCCGGTTGAACCAGAAGTACAAGCAATGAGAGTTCCCGCGGTGATGGGAGAGCCTACACGCATGGCCGCGGCGAGCTCAGCATTAGCGCGATGCTGAACAGAGGTAATAGCTGGCGGCACCGGAAGGAAAGACGCCGTGCCTTCCATGACCTGTGAAAGTGCAGCGATGTATCCGTTGAGATCGGTGGGATCTGCGGTGATTGTCTGCAGTGGCACTGCGGGATCGTCCGGGTTTACGCGCGCGTCAAAAGCCATGTCTGGCAGTCTAGACAACCCTCGGCTCACCTTCGGGATGCAATTGCCAGTGCTGCCAGAGACGTGAGTAGCCCCGCAGTATTCACGGCATTTAGTAGTAGTACGGAAAACTCTCCCACCGTGGTTCGCGTTTCTCTAGGAAGGAATCGCGGCCTTCGACGGCCTCGTCGGTCATATAAGCCAGACGGGTGGCTTCGCCCGCAAAGACTTGCTGACCCATCAGGCCATCATCGGTGAGGTTGAAAGCAAATTTCAGCATGCGTTGTGCCGTAGGAGATTTGGTGTTGATCTTGCGAGCCCACTCAATTGCCGTAGATTCCAATTCCGCATGATCGGTGACGGCATTGACAGCACCCATGCGATGCATGGTTTCTGCGTCATAGGTATCGCCCAGGAAGAAAATCTCCCGGGCAAACTTCTGACCCACCTGCTTGGCTAGATAGGCTGACCCATAACCGGCGTCGAAAGATCCCACGTCAGCATCGGTCTGTTTGAAGCGCGCATGTTCACGTGATGCCAGTGTGAGATCACACACAACATGTAGAGAATGGCCGCCGCCGGCAGCCCAGCCGTTGACCAGGCAGATCACTACTTTTGGCATCGTGCGGATGAGACGCTGTACTTCGAGGATGTGAAGACGGCCGCCTTCGGCTTTTGCCCGCGCTTCGTCCACATGTTCTGCCGTCGCAGCGGTGACGTCTGAATCGTGCTCCGTGGCATATTGATATCCGGAGCGGCCGCGAATGCGTTGATCACCGCCGGAGCAAAAGGCCCATTTGCCATCCTTTGGGCTTGGACCGTTGCCGGTCAGAAGCACCGTGCCTACGTCAGGGCTGCGCCGGGCGTGATCGAGAGCTCGGTAGAGTTCGTCCACAGTGTGCGGTCGGAATGCGTTGAGCACCTCAGGGCGGTCGAAGGCAATGCGGACGGTGCCGTCCTTGCGTTCCTCGCCGACATGGCGGTGGTAGGTGATGTCCGTGAAATCGAAGCCTGGAACTTCACGCCATTGGGTGGGGTCGAAAGGATTGCTGGTGGTCTTATCAGTCATACATGGCAGTCTAGTTGTCATGATCGCACTCGATGAGCTCACAGCCCGCGCCCACTTCCTATCTCTGCCGCTTCGGGTTCCCTTCCGCGGCGTGGACCGCCGGGAAGTTTGTTTATTCGACGCCAGCACTCGCTGGTCAGAATGGTCTCCCTTCCTGGAATACGGCCCAGAGGAAGCAGCTCGATGGCTCGCGCATGCCGTTGACTATGGATTCGGCGCAGTAAAGGCCACACCAGAGCGGGACAAAGTGGAGGTTAACGCGACGATTCCAGCTGTGGATGTTCGCTCTCACGGGCTGGAGATCATTGACCAGTTGATGCAGCGATATCCCGGATGTTCCACCGTCAAGGTGAAAGTGGCGGAGAAAGGGCAACAGCTGGCAGATGACGTGGCTCGAGTGGACGCCGTACGCCGATGGTTTGCCGAACACGGGCATGATGGACATGGTCACGAGTATCCGACTATCCGCGTGGATGCCAATGGTGGGTGGAGTGTAGAGCAAGCGAGGGAAGCGGCACGAGCGTTGACCGAGCAAGGACCACTGGACTACATGGAGCAGCCGTGTGCATCCATTACTGAGCTGGCTCAGTTACGCCAGCAACTCGCCAGGGGCCAGGCGCCGGTGCGCATTGCTGCCGACGAGGCAATCCGTAAATCCGCGAATCCGAAAGCTGCGGTGCGCGCGGTGGTTGAAGCGGCCGCTTGTGATGTGGCTGTGTTGAAAGTTCCACCGCTCAGCGGCATTGACACATTATTGGACATCGCCCATGACGTCTCCGAAGAGGGGGTGGCGATTACCGTGAGTTCCGCCTTGGACTCCGCTGTAGGGATCGGCGCGGGAATTTATGCAGCGGCATGCGTGCCGCAGTTGTGTGATGGTACTGGAAACCCCGTGAGGGTTCAGCCTGCGGGTTTAGCCACAGGCGGCCTATTTGCCGCCGACGTGGCACGCCGTGACATCGTTGCAGGGCACATGCATGTGGAGGATGTTGTGCCGGACCCATCCGTATTAGAGGACTGTGCACTCACAGGTGAGCGCAAAGACTGGTGGATCCGCCGGCTTGCTGATGCCTACGCCTACCTGTCCGTGTAAGACTCTCTGCACAACCACTGTCAGTGTCAATCCAACTGTGTCCTACCACTGCCGTAAATTAATAGGCGTGATGGAGGCAAACACTCAACCAGATTCCACTAATCTCAGCCCCGCTGTGGTGGCGAGCGTGCTCATCGTCGACGAATTGATCAACGGTGGGGTGCGCGAGGCTGTTGTATGCCCCGGCTCCCGTTCTGCTCCCTTAGCGCTTGCTTTTATCGAGGCCGAACGCGCCGGACGCTTGCGGGTGCATGTGCGTACGGATGAGCGTACTGGAGCTTTTCTGGCTTTGGGTTTGGCTAAGGCCACGGGGCGGATAGTGCCTGTGGTTATGACATCCGGCACCGCTGTAGCAAACTGCTTGCCAGCCATGGTGGAAGCTAGTCTTAGCCATGTTCCGGTGATGGTTCTCTCCGCTAACCGCCCGTTGTTTATGGCGGGAACCGGCGCGAACCAAACCATCGAACAAAGTGAGATTTTCGGCACGCATTCAGTGCATGCCGCGAGCTTAGGGAACTTGGCCGGCGCGGCGGAAACGCTTGAGGCGGCACAGGTCGCCACTGTGTCTGGCGCGGATGTGGACCATGCTGCTGTGCGTAATGTGATTGCTCGGGCAATGAACGCAGCGAGTGATCCGATGAGGGGTGGTGGGGTACACGTGGATGTTCCGCTGTCGGAGCCGTTGGTTCCGGACAGTATGGATGAGCTTTCGCTGTTCGCCCAAGAAGTGGCTCAGGCAGGAGGTGACTCTGCAGCAGCTACGGGGAACCTTGAAGGTGGGGACTGTGCTACGGGGAACCTTGAAGGTGGGGACTGTGCTACGGGGAACCTTGAAGGTGGGGACTGTGCCACGCGGAACCTCGAAGGTGGGGACTGCGCCGCCAAATCGTCTGATCCATCAGAAACCCCACGTCCGGTTTTCTCTCGGCCACTTCCTTTTGGAAAAGTGACGGTAGACCTGAGCAAGCGTACCCTCGTGATCTGCGGAGCCGTCGCCGATATGGCGTGGGCTCGAGAGATCATCGAGGAGTTGGCTGGGGTACCAACTCTCGCAGAACCGCTTGCTCCCGTTCCTGATTTTCCTGTCCATCCCGCAGGGAGCCCGATGTTCACAGCGGGAGCGGTCTCCCAGGGCGAATATTCGGCCGCAACTCAGCCGGAACAGATTGTGGTAGTGGGTCGTCCAACTCTTCACCGCAGCGTGTCCCAGCTGTTAGCTGACGAATCTATCCACGTTATTGTCCTTGCGGATACATACTCGGTTCTCGATGTCACCGGCAACGTTGCTGTGGTGGGCTCCACCGTCGATGTGGTGGGTGAGCACCCTGCCGGTTGGACGAAGGTGTGCCAGGCCATCAGCGACATGGGCGTAGACGCTGTCCGGGACGTGCTGACTTCTTCCGACGAGCATTTCACCGGACTGCATGTGGCAGCCGTGGTAGCGGATAGTCTCCGTGACGGTGATGCACTCGTACTCGGAGCCTCCACCGCCATCCGCGATGCCGCGCGTGCCGGGTTGCCTTTCCACGGTGTTCGTACCGAAGCCAACCGGGGAGCGGCGGGCATCGACGGCACTATATCCACAGCTATTGGCGTGGCTATGGCACATGCTGCGGAAGATCCCACGGCCATACGAGCTCCCCGCACTGTTGCTCTCATGGGAGATTTGACGTTCCTCCATGATGTGAATGCTCTGAACATTGGTCCCATGGAAACCCGCCCGGATAACCTCCTTATTGTCGTGACAAACGACGCAGGAGGTGCCATCTTCGAATCCTTAGAGCCCGGGGATGCCCGGTTGCGCACCTTCGGGGACGGAACTAGTGCTTTTGAGCGAGTTTTCGGAACCCCGGTAGAGGTGAACGTCGAGGCGCTATGTGAGGGCTTTGGCGTGAATTACCGCCGTGCAGAATCGGTTATCGCACTGCATGACATCCTGGCAGACCATGAGGAACAACCAGCCCCAGGTATTACGGTGGTGGAGGCCGCGGTGGAGAGAGCGTGGCGTCGAAAAATGGAGAAAACAATCGCGCAGGCGGTGACGCCCTCGTGACGCAGCAATCGAACAGTCATCCTCAGCCAGAGGGAGCATACGCTCCGCATGAACGTGGATCAAAGACAGACCTTAAGAAAGAAGCCAAACCGTTCCGCCGTGCCAAACAAGCAATTTTGGCTCTGACTGGTTGCATGATGCTCGTGTGTGCCGGCATGGTGATTACCTCTGCCCTTGACGATATGGCCATTGCACGCGATAGAGGGTATGCCACAGCGGAGGTAGTGGATGTGGGTGCCCTAAGAACCACCGTGATGTTCCGCGATGATGCGGGCAATTACTACCAGCCCAACGACGGGCTTAAATATCCAACGGGGCTTGAACGTGGGCAGAAAGTGCGCGTGGAGTACGAGGTTTCTCACCCAGACAATGTGAAAGTCGCGGGGCGTTCCTGGACATTGGCTTTTCTCCCGGCACTATCCAGTATGGCGGTGGCGTTACTCATCGGAGCGTTGTTGCTTGCTTTGGTGTTGTGGTTGGAGAAGCGCCAGAAGTAACCTCACGTTAAGAAACTATTGCTCCGTTTTTCACCAGTAGGCCACAGGATTTTGAGCTAGAGGGGAGAGGCTATAGGCATGCGTGTTGCGATCGTTGCTGAAAGCTTTCTGCCTAACGTCAACGGGGTTACTAATTCAGTCCTGCGTGTTTTGGAGCATCTCCGGCGAGAAAACCATGAGGCTTTGGTCATTGCCCCGGGAGCTCGCGAACGCCAGGAGGAAATCTCTCACTATGAGGGATACCCCATCGTCCGCGTGCCGACTGTGGAAATGCCGATGATCAACTCCCTGCCCATCGGTGTCCCGATGCCTGTGGTGCGCAAGACTCTCCAGCGTTTTCAACCCGATGTGGTACACCTCGCGAGCCCATTCGTTCTGGGCGCAGCAGGCGCTTTTGCAGCGAAGTCCCTGAACATTCCTTGTGTAGCAATCTTTCAGACGGACATCGCGGGCTTTGCCAAGAACTACAAACTCAAAGCCCTGACGCGCGCGACTTGGCAGTGGTCTAGGGCGTTTCACAATATTTGCGCTATGACCTTAGCGCCCAGCTCTCAAACTATAGCTGAACTGGACAAACACGGGATTCACAACGTAAAGCATTGGGGGCGAGGAGTGGATACCGTGCGTTTTCACCCCTCCAAGCGAAGCGAAAAGTTGCGAGAGGAATGGCTACGCGAGGGAGAGCAAAAGCGGCGTGCACACGGCTATGAGTCTGCCGTGCCAGTGATGGAACGCAGGGTGGTCGGCTATGTGGGTCGTCTTGCTGCCGAGAAGTCGGTGGAGCGTCTCGCGGCACTAAACAGTCGGCATGATATTCAGTTGGTGGTGGTCGGGGACGGCCCGGACGAGGCTATGCTCCGTGAGGCAATGCCCACTGCGGTGTTCACGGGGGGACTGTATGGTGAAGATCTTCCCCGGGCGTATGCTAGCTTGGACATTTTTGTTCACACCGGCCAGTTCGAGACGTTCTGCCAGGCAATCCAGGAGGCTCATGCGTCTGGAGTGCCCGCGATAGCCCCAGCTGCCGGTGGTCCAATGGATCTTATCGTCCCAGGTCTCAACGGTTATTTGCTGGATGCTGACACCTTTTTTCAGTCACTGCCGCAGGCTGTGAATTCTGTGTGTGCGACGGGGCTTGCTTCTATGCGAGCTCATGCTGTGCTGTCTGTGCAGGGGAAGACGTGGGAGTCTGTGTGTGGGCAGCTGCTTGCTTACTATGACCAAGCCGTGCGCGGCGAGGTGGCGGAGGACGTTCCCCTTGTTTCACACGACGCCACCTGTTCCTCCACCACCTGCAGTTCCCGTAGCCGCCTAGGTGAAGTTAAGGAAAGCTCGGCGGCATGATCCCATAGCTACAGTGCTGAAGACCTGACTAGCTACAATAGCTAACTGTGTCTCGCGCAAGTCTGGAAAAGAACCCACAAGAAGTCGCCTCGATGTTCGACGAGGTTGGCAAGAAGTATGACATCACCAACACGGTCTTGAGCTTCGGTCAAGATCGCTATTGGCGCAAGCGCACACGGCGTCGACTCAATCTGAAGCGCGGTGACTTGGTCTTGGATTTAGCCGCAGGCACGGGCGTGTCTACGCAAGAATTCGCGAAATCTGGAGCGTATTGCGTTGCATGTGACTTCTCCCAAGGAATGCTGAAAGCGGGGCGTTACCGCCAGCTCCCTATGGTCTGCGGTGATGGTACACAGCTGCCGTTTGCGGATAACACGTTTGATGCTGTGACTATCAACTACGGTCTGCGCAATATCGTGGATTTCCGAGCCGGCTTGAGGGAAATGGCTCGCGTGACCAAGCCGGGTGGGACACTGGTGGTCGGTGAGTTTTCTACCCCTGTGGTTCCCATTTTTTCCACCTTCTACAAGGAATATTTGATGCGGGCTCTTCCACAGGTGGCGAAGGTGGTGAGTTCTAATCCGGAGGCCTACGAGTACCTCGCGGAATCTATCCGCGCGTGGCCGAACCAGGAGGAGCTGGCAGCAGAGATCAATGCCAATGGTTGGGAAAGAGCGGGGTGGCAAAACCTCACTGGGGGCATCGTGGCTCTCCACTCGGCCATGAAACCACTGGAGAGCTAAGAGAGTTCGACGCCGAACAGCGGCCGTGAGTCGGCGGCGAATAGTCTGTCCACAGTCATGGACAGCCGACCGGCCTTGCGCCAGAGTTGTGCGGTGAGGTCTTTGTCCTCGGGAGTGACAAGGTTGCCCATCAGGCGCGCGGCAGCTCCCATCACCGTGGTGGACAGAGGTCCTCGCAGGCCAAGTGGTCCGATCGCGCTGAGGAGTCCGGGCATGGTGAGCACGAGCGCGAGGCGCCGTGCCAGGCTGAACGCTGCTCCGTATTCCTCGCGGAGCGCGGCGGGCCACATGAACCGAAGTCCATCAGGGTTTCGGAGTGCATCGTCTAGCAACGCGCTGACCATCCGGGCGCTTTCCAGTGCGTAGTCGATTCCTTCACCGTTGAGTGGATTCACCAAGGCTGCGGTGTCTCCAATGGCAGCCCAGTTCTGCCCAGCTGTGCGCGTCACGGCGCCGCCCATCGGCAGAAGGGCACTGGTGATGTGCTGTGGTTCCCCCGCCGTCCATTCTTTGCTGATCTGCTCTGCGTAGGTTTTCAACAACTTTTTGGTGTTGATTTTTGCGGGTCGGGCGCTGGTTGATAGTGCCCCGCAACCGAGGTTGGCATGCCCAACGCCGGAGTCGTCGGTGCCGAGAGGAAAGATCCATCCATAACCGGGCTGCGCTACGCCGTGGTGATCACGTAATTCAAGATGGGAGTGGATCCACGGTTCCTCACCGTGGGGGGTGGTGATGTAACTACGCGCAGCCACACCGTGCACCATTCCCCGTAGCCATTGCACCCCGACTTTTCGCCCAATGCCACTTCGTACCCCTTCCGCTAGCAGGAACTGTCTGGCTTTCAGGGTGAGAAAAGTTCCATCGGGTCTCCTCGCACACAGTTCGTCAATGCTGTGGCCGGAGGTTGCGACGTCGATAACTTTGGTCGAACCTATGAAGCGAGCGCCGGCATTAACCGCATGAGTGAGCAACGCGAGGTCGAGTTCTTGACGAGCGATTGCGGAGCCACGGGGAGGGAAGGAACCGTTGCTGGGCCAGACAGCGCTGACGGATCCACCGAAACCATGCAGTTTCAGGCCGCTGATGGTGGGGTGTCCCTCCAGTAGATAACCCGCGTCCATGCGCTCCAGAGCCTCCACGGCACGGGGGGTGAGGCCATCGCCACACGTCTTGTCGCGGCCGTGGGGCAGTATGTCAGCCATGTCGACCACCACGGTGTCCAGACCGCGCCGGGCTGCCCAATACGCGGCAGCGGAACCAGCGGGTCCTGCACCGACGATGACGAGGTCGGCGGAGACAACATCACGGGAGGTACCTGGAACATTCATCACCCAACATTCTCGCACGGGATAATCATGTGGTTGTATTAGCGCTCCGTGAGGCTCGTGAGAAGAGGGGGAGAAAAAGAGAAAAGGCGGGGTCACTGCAGAAAAGAAACGAGGTGGATACACGCGACGAGGGCTAGGTGGGTTAGAGTATCGGGTGATGACGTATGGCTTCGGAGCAAACGGGTCATACGAGAACGAATGGAAACAGACGAGTTTTGATGAGGCTGACCACGGACATGGCAAGCACGCATAGTGCCGAGGCGCAGACCACTCCAGTGGCGCCAGATTTGGGAAATTCTCAACTCAACCAGGCTTTGACTGAGGGGCTGCAACGAGCGGAAAGCAAGCTGCTGAATGAGCTTGCACAGGGTGAGTCCTTTCTTACTGACAAGATCAGCCACCTTGCGAAAGCCGGTGGCAAGAGGTTCCGCGTGATGTTTGCCCTTTTGGCCGCACAGTACGGCACAAGGCCCACATCGGACGATGTAATCAGCGCGGCAGTGGTCGTGGAGCTCACTCACCTGGCGACCCTCTATCACGATGACGTGATGGATGAGGCTGATCGCCGCCGAGGAGCCGAGTCCGCCAATGCCCGGTGGAGCAATTCAGTGGCGATTCTCGCCGGTGACTACCTGTTTTCCGTCGCATCTAAGCTCATGGCTTCCCTCGGGTCAGAAACAGTGGCGCACTTTGCAGAAGCGTTTCAAGAGTTAGTTACTGGCCAGATGCGCGAGACAGTCGGTGCGTCCGAAGGCGAAGACCCTATCGAGCACTACATGACGGTGATCCAAGAGAAGACGGGTGTTCTCATCGCATCCGCTGGCTTCCTGGGCTCCTTGCATGGAGGAGCTCCACGTGAACACGTGGAGGCACTGCAGCTATTCGGGCGCAACATGGGTCAGGTTTTCCAGATCGTGGATGACATTATCGATGTGTGGTCCGATCCGGAAGAATCGGGTAAGACTCCGGGTACGGATCTTCGCGAAGGCGTGTTCACTCTGCCGATGCTCTATGCGATGCGTCAGGATGATGCGATCGGGGCACGTCTGCGTGAGATTCTGGTGGGGCCGGTGACCGAGGATGCGTTGGTGGACGAAGCGTTGGATCTGATCCGTCGTTCGCACGGCCGTGAGAAGTCTCTCGAAGATGTGGAATACTATCGTCAGCGCGCAGAGGCCGAATTGGCGAAACTTCCGCAGAATGACGTCACCGATGCGTTGCGTCAGCTTATGAAGTTCTCCTTGGAACGCTTGGGATAAACGCTTGGGATAACGGTGCTTGTGGGGCTTATATGGGGGAGTATCTGCATGTCTCGGTGAGGATGTGTTTGCTCGTTGGAACGAGGTTCCGCCTTTGTGTGACGGCTCGTGCGCTCCCTTGTGCTGGAACTAGGCCGTGTCTGACGTGATCGGGTGGGGTGATTCCCGAGTTGCTGCTACGACAATGTGCATGATGACCAGCCGATTTGTAATTGGGCATAGGTAACGTAGTAGAGTTACGGGCGCACCGCGCAATTGGTGTACGCCAGATTGCCCGAGCGGCCAAAGGGAGCGGATTGTAAATCCGTCGGCTCTGCCTACGTTGGTTCGAATCCATCATCTGGCACATGTGAAAGCGATAAGCCCTGGAGAGTTTCTCCAGGGCTTATCGCTTTCCTGCGTCACCGCCTTCCATTGCTCGAGGTACTGCAAAATGCTTTGGGTACGTCGAATGTGGGATGTCGTACGTCCGATGGCTGGCTCATGAGCGATACCCCCTGCGTCAAGAGATACCCCCTGCGTCGAGGAATATTCACTGGGTCATGGTGAGGTTGGGGGTAGGAAAAACATCTGCCACCTGGCGATTTGTGTTCCTATGCGATTGGTGGTTAAGCTACTGCAGGCTTCAGCAAAACGGCTTATCGTCGGCGATAGTCGTGGAACTGAGAGCGGTGCCCCCTTAGCTCAGTCGGCAGAGCGTTTCCATGGTAAGGAAAAGGTCGACGGTTCGATTCCGTCAGGGGGCTCAGTCATTTTCTCGGCCGTCACGTGATGTGAGAACCGCAGACCACTGGCGGGTCGGTGGAGATGGCAGAACTGTGGCGGTGTAGCTCAGCTGGTTAGAGCGCACGACTCATAATCGTGAGGTCGGGGGATCGAGTCCCCCCACCGCTACTAACAACCACCCGGTTGCTTCACACCCAGGAAGCGCCGGGTGTTTTCATGTGCCGACAGGGATTTCCTACGTCACCGGGAAGTTTTTCCGGTGACGGTTCGCTACGGAGCACGCTCATTTGTGCAACCACTTCGACTACTGTAGGCTTTCCCGTTGTTGCCCTCACAACCGTGAGATGCACAAAGGGGCGTGGCTCAATTGGCAGAGCAGCGGTCTCCAAAACCGCAGGTTGCAGGTTCAAGTCCTGTCGCCCCTGCAAACGCTCTTTGCGATAACATCACTACACGTACAGCAAACGGCGTGTCCACACCTTGTTAGGAGTTTTGACGTGAGCGAAGAGAGCACGAAAACCCCAGTGGCCGGTGGTTCCGGTACCGGCGGAGCTCCTCGCCCAGCGGGTAAGCGTCAGGTCGCCGGTACGGCATCGGCCTCGCGTGCAGCTAGTAAACGCAAGGCTCCTGAGGTGGTAAAAACCCGTAGCAATCCATTTGCTGCCATCGTGGACTTCATCCGTGGTGTTATCCGTGAAATTGGCAAAGTGATCTGGCCTACGGGTAAAGAAATGGTCACCTACACCTTTGTGGTCTTGGGCTTCCTCATTCTTATGACCGTCCTGGTTGCTGGTGTGGACTGGGGTGCTAGGGAATTAGTGAAGCTGATGTTCAACGTCTAGTGAAAAGTGGGGGCCCGAGAAGCGATCTGCTACACTGGCCAACAGAAAATTAACCGCCTTCGCCACCACGGCCAAGGCGGATTTTTAATTAACTTGGAGGAATACAGATCTCATGAGCGATCAGACTGAGAATACGGGCAACGAGCCACAGGAGATCAGCGCAGAGTCTCTGGCTGCCGACGCACAAGAGGACGTTCAAGCGGCGGCTGCAGAAGCTCACGCTGAAGCAGCTGAGGCGGCGGAGTCCGCCGAGGGCACTGGGGAAGAACAAAGCCCTGAAGATGCGGCAATGGCGGCTTACAAAGCGCGCCTGCGCAAGTTCATGCGGGAACTGAAGAAGCTCGACGGTGAGTGGTACATCGTCCAGTGCTACTCCGGTTATGAGAACAAGGTGAAGACCAACCTTGAAATGCGTTCTCAGACCCTCGGCGTGGATGAGCAGATCCATGAGGTCGTTGTCCCTATAGAGGAAGTTGTGGAGCTGCGCGATGGTAAGCGCAAGAATGTCAAGCGTAAGCTGTTGCCCGGCTACGTACTCGTCCGTATGAACCTGGAAGATGCTGCGTGGTCGGTTGTCCGCGACACCCCGGGTGTGACTTCCTTCGTGGGTAACGAAGGGAAACCAACTCCTGTAAAGATCCGTGAGGTTGCAAAGTTCCTGCTGCCTCCAGAGGCTGCCACTCCAGCAGCCGAAGGCGCCGAGGGAGAGGCGCCTGCAGGTGCCGTTGACGTGTCTTCCACGGGTGTGGCTACTCCTCCAAAGCCGGCATCCGAGTCTGTAGTTGTGGATTACGAGGTTGGCGAATCTGTCACCATTCTGTCCGGCCCATTCGCCTCAGTATCCGCCACCATTTCAGAGATCGACACCACCTCTAACCGTCTCAAGGCTATGGTGTCCATCTTTGGCCGTGAGACCCCGGTCGAATTGGAATTTGATCAGGTGGAGAAGCTCAACTAGAGTTGTCCTGTCCTGCGAATTTCACAGGATCGTTTTTTATGCGTGTTGTCCGTTGTTCTCGAGGGGACGGCGGAAAGTAGCATTGTTTAAGAACGAGTAAGAACATTGACATCTTTTCCGGTGGCCGGTGAAATTCCGGCATCCGGTAAGGACCGCACACAGTGCGCATATATGCCATGGCGCAGTGAGGTCCGATAACTGAAAGTAGGTTGTACCATGGCAAAGCCAAAGAAGAAGGTCGCTGGCCTTATTAAGTTGCAGATCCAAGCTGGTCAGGCTACCCCGGCTCCTCCGGTTGGCCCGGCGTTGGGTGCTCACGGCGTGAACATTGTTGAGTTCACCAAGGCATACAACGCTGCTACCGAGTCGCAGCGCGGCAACATCGTTCCAGTTGAGATCACTGTGTACGAAGACCGCTCCTTCGACTTCAAACTGAAAACTCCTCCTGCAGCTAAGCTGCTTCTGAAGGCCGCTGGTCTGCAGAAGGGCTCTGGCGTTCCTCACACTGATAAGGTCGGATCTGTGACGTGGGAGCAGTGCAAGGAGATTGCTACCACCAAGAAGGAAGACCTCAGCGCTAACGACGTGGAAAACGGTGCTCGCATCATCGCAGGTACCGCTCGCTCCATGGGCATCGTTGTGAAGGACGAACCAGCGAAGGCTTAGTCTTCACTCTCTTTCCTTCATTCTTTTCTTCATTGTGGCAAGGCCTCTTGCTGGCCTGTTGTGACCACAACTTCCATCTCAAACTCCAAGATTGGTAGATCATTATGAGCAAGACCTCTAAGGCTTACCGCGCTGCTGCGGAGAAGATTGATAAGTCCCGTTCCTACAGCCCAATCGAGGCTGCGAAGCTGGTGAAAGAAACCTCTTCGAAGAACTACGACGCCACAGTTGACGTTGCCATTCGGTTGGGCGTCGACCCACGCAAGGCAGACCAGCTGGTTCGCGGAACCGTGTCCCTGCCAAACGGTACCGGTAAGACTGTTCGCGTCATTGTCTTCGCCGAAGGCCCTAATGCAACCGCAGCTGAAGAGGCCGGTGCTGATGCCGTGGGTACCGCTGAGCTGATTGAGAAGATTCAGGGTGGCTGGACTGATTTCGACGCAGCCATCGCCACCCCAGACCAGATGGCCAAGGTTGGTCGTGTAGCGCGCGTTCTGGGTCCACGCGGCCTGATGCCAAACCCTAAGACCGGCACAGTGACTACTGATGTAGCTAAGGCTGTCTCTGAGATCAAGGGCGGAAAGATTTCCTTCCGCGTAGATAAAGCATCCAACCTGCACGCCATCATCGGTAAAGCATCCTTCGATGAGAAGAAGCTGGCGGAGAACTACGGTGCTTTGATCGATGAGCTGCTGCGTCAGAAGCCTTCTTCTTCCAAGGGCAAGTACCTGAAGAAGGTAACGATGTCCTCCACGAACGGTCCTTCCGTTCAGGTTGATGAGACCGTACAGAAGAACTACGCAGAGTAATTCCTCCCCACCTACTGCTGTTCACGCGGCGGTTGTGGTGTGATTGGGCCCCGGACTTAGTCCGGGGCTTTTCCATGTCACGGGCGTTGGTTCAGCGCGCCAGTGGCGCGCTGATATGCGTAGGTGCTACATGAGGTAGGCGCGCGCTTCAACGGGTGATCGTTGTGTCTGTGGGCAGATCGTCTTTGCACGTGCCGGTGACGGAGAGGACTAGTGGCGTCGGAAGGGAAGCAGCCGCCAGCGTGGCAGACGAGCTTCTCCAAAGCCCGGCAGTACCCAACGAGATACCTCAGGATGAGTATCCCGGTAGTTGTCCTCGCCTGGGTGGAGAGCTTCGAGAATAAGATCCACGACACGCGGCGAATACAAGATTGCTAGGTGATCAGAAAAGTCCTTAACATTTCCGGTCTGTACCAGCAGATTCTTCACGGTAGCGCCGGGGCCGGGTTCCAAGCGCTGGGTGCGCCATGGGGTGACAATCTGGTCGAAGCGTGAGCAAATCATGGTGTACTCCACGCCAGCGACTGTGTCGCCCCCGCGGTTAAGATGCTTGACTGTTGCCGAACCCAGCCGCTGATCCATCGCCGCCTGGCCGAGAACCTTGATCGTGAGATTATCGGTGATTCCCTTTTTATCCAGTGCACTAGCGAGCGAGGAGATGCCGCTGAGTGTGGTTCCATGATTAGAGCCACCGATGCCGATAATACGCCGGACCTTATTTTTCCCCGGATCATCCGGATGAGCGCCGCCAGAGTCCGTCAGATACAGCCTCGCTTGAGCCACCCCCTGTGAATGCCCAATGATATCCACCTGATTGGCGCCGGTGCGCTCCAAAACCTCGTCGATGAACGCGGCAACTTCTTGTTGAGAATGGAGAAGTCCAGCGGTGCCGAACACGCCAGAGGGGCGCCCCGTGAGAGGCCGAGGATCACGCCCATAGTTCTTGGTAAATACAGCGTGACCTGCTCGTTCCAATGCGGGGGCGATGAAAGCAAACGTGTTATAGACATTGAGCCACGTGCCGTGAAGGAGAACCACAGGAACGCGACCGTTGAGAGGCTCATCCCATTTATTGACCCCCTGGGGAAGCCATTCAGGGTGACGGAGAGAGCGAAAGAAAGCTGGAAGGAATTGCGTGGCGTTGCGCGGAGTACTCTTGCGGGTTGCGTTCGTCGGTGAGCTGCTGGGTGGATCCGTCGGCGTGCCGTTGTGTGGATCTGTGGGTGTGCTGTTGTTGGGATTCGTGCAGGCGTCCATGCGTACGAGAGTAATAGCCCAGATGGGCGAATGTGGTTGTTATAGCGAACGTGCTTCTTTATCGACGCAGGTAAACCTCGTAAAAGAATCAGATAGAAAGACGGCAAGAATTTGGGAAATACACGGCAAGCGTGTACAGTACCTCGAGGAAGTTTGAATACGTTCAAAGTTTCACCTAAGACCGTCGGTCACCGCGGGTAGTCCCAGTGGAGTTGCTCATCTCTGATAAGTGATCCAGAAGACACCGCGGTTGAAGGTTCATCATCACGATGACGGCCCACGCAGGTAACACCGAGACGTTCTACTGATTCCCGCCGAGTAAACAACTTGGCGGTGTAATGAGTGTGCAGCGCCCTGTGCCCCTGCGGGTACGGGGCGCTTGTCGTTGTGGAGTGTTGCCTTCACGTCAAATGAAGACATGACTGTCGGTACACGTACAGCATGTACACCGCAAGACATTTGGAAGGAGGCGAGAGTATATGGCAAATCCGAAGAACATCGCTTCACTAGCGGAGCTTAAGGCACGTTTCGAGCAGGCTGATTCCACCGTACTGACCGAGTACCGTGGTCTGAGCGTCGCAGAAACCACCGTGCTTCGCCGTGCACTCGGTGCGGATGTCACCTACTCCGTCGCCAAGAACACCATGATCAAGCTGGCTGCAAAGGAAGCTGGCGTGGAGTTCGACGATGCTCTGCTGACTGGTCCTACCGCAATCGCTTTCATCAACGGCGAGGCTGTCGATGCAGCGAAGGCTATGAAGGACTTCGGCAAGGATCACAAGAACTTCGTGATCAAGGGTGGCTACATGGATGGCGAAGCGCTGTCTGCTGCTCAGGTCGAGGCACTCGCTGAGCTGGACAACCGTGAAACCACTCTGGCCAAGCTGGCCGGAGCCATGCAGGGTTCCTTGGCAAAGGCTGCTGGTCTCTTCAACGCTCCAGCTTCCCAGGTTGCGCGCCTGGCAGCTGCGCTGCAGGAGAAGAAGGACTAGTTTCTGCGGCTGGGCGAGGAGCGAAAGCCCGGCATACACAATCTTTAATACTTCACAAACTTTTGTCCGCGAGGCATAGAACACCACATAATGTCAGCGGGCAGACACTGAACGAAAGGATGCCATCATGGCTAAGTTCACCAACGACGAACTGATTGAGGCTTTCAAGGAGATGACCCTGATCGAGCTCTCTGAGTTCGTGAAGCTCTTCGAAGAGACCTTCGACGTTACCGCTGCTGCTCCAGTTGCTGCTGCCGCCGTTCCAGGCGCTGCTGGCGGCGAGGCTGCTGCTGAAGAGAAGGACGAGTTCGATGTTGTTCTCGAGGACGCAGGCGCTAAGAAGATCGGCGTGATCAAGGTTGTCCGCGAGATCGTTTCCGGCCTGGGTCTGAAGGAGGCTAAGGAGCTGGTTGAGGCTGCTCCTAAGGCTCTGCTCGAGGGCGTTTCCAAGGACGACGCTGAGGCTGCAAAGACCAAGCTGGAAGAGGCTGGCGCTAAGGTTTCCCTCAAGTAATCTGAGGCACTACCTGAAAAATTTCACAGCCCATACCATCCGTGTTATGCCGATGGTATGGGCTTTTTGCCATTTCTGAGATGTCACCACGTATTATTGCGTCATGCTAACCCGTTCACGGCTTATAGCCATTCTTGCGTTGCTTGTCGGCACCGCGCTTATCGCACTGGGGGCGTTGCTCCCCATTGTTGCTCCGGCCACGAAATTACTCCCACTCGACCTCAGATCCACCACCCTCACTCTTGATGATCCTGAGGCAGAGATCGGTCCTGGCTTCCTGAATGGGCCCGAAAAAGAACAACATCCGACGGTCATTGCTCCGGTGGTGCGGCAGTTCCACGTCACGCAGAGCGATCCTTCGGATGACAAGTCCATGAGCGTGCGCGTCGGTGCCTCTACCCACCGTGAGGATATTGAAGACGATTTGGACTCCCTGCTGTCCGCTGAAATTTTCAGCTATCGTGTGGACCGTCGTTCGGGTCAAGCGGTGGACGATAGTGGTCAGATTGCTGACTTCCCGGCAAGCCCTCCTCATGACACCCCTATGGAGGGCAACTGGATCAAGTTTCCAGAGAACTCAGAGCAGAGTTCATACGACTACTATGACTACACTCTGCGTCGGGCTTTTCCCGCTCAGTTTGATCGTGAGGAAACACGCCAAGATTCTCAGGGCAATCGCGTGACCGTTAATATTTACAAGCAGGTGATCCCTCCAACCAACGTTGCTGAGAAGTACGGCAACATTCGGAACCAAATGAACATTCCCAAGGAAATGGACATTCGGTTGCCGCCCAATACTGCTCCTATCGCTCAGCGTTTCCACAGTGCGGAACGGGAAATTGCAGTGGAGCCTAAGAGTGGATTGCTTGTGGGTATGACCGAACATACCCGCGATGAATATATGGTGCGTGACGAGGCGGGTCTGTTGGTACCGGTACAGCTTTTGCTGGACTTTAATGGAAAAACTACTCCCCAGGTGGAAAGTAGCATGCTGACTCAGGCTTCTGATTTCATTTCTGGTTTGCAGGCCAAATGGTGGAGCATTGGTTTCCTTGTAGCTGGTGGTATCGTGACCGTGATTGCGCTATATTTTGCGTTCCGACCGAGGAAGGCCTCACGCTCTCATCGCGGAGAGTGATAGTGCGCGTGAGATAGCGCGCGTTGAAGCAGTAGAGTCCGCATGATATAAAGTGCTGGCACGAGATGAAGCGTGGAGGGCTGTGGAGCCTCACGGTGATGCACCCCCGATGCGTGTCAATCGGGGTGGACAAGGGGTGTGGGGTGCTATAGGATAGTTCGTTGCGCTGGATTAACGTCCGCCCATGTCGCGACGAGCAGACAGTTCTGGTGAAAATATTCACCAACTCAGAGACTTTGGCAAAGCACGCTAGCAGGAAAACCTCAAAGAAAGCGTGATTTGACAAGGTCCATTAGCTGTTTCTTCGTGCGGGATGTGCAGGCAATAAATCCACATAAACGACCATCACAAGACCGTACGCTCAAACTATTGCGTGTTTTGCTACACACTCCACAACGTAGCGAATCCGCATGAGGTGCTGGAAGGACCCATCTTGGCAGTCTCCCGCCAGACAAGTTCAGTGGCCGGAATTCCCGGAGCTTCTCAGCGATACTCTTTCGCGAAGATCGACGCTCCGATCGAGGTTCCCGGCCTTCTTGACCTCCAACGCGAGTCCTTCGCTTGGCTCATTGGCACGCCTGAGTGGCGTGCCCGGGCACAGGCTGAGGCAGGGGAGGGAGTCCGCGTCACCAGTGGACTCGAAGACATTCTTGAAGAGCTGTCCCCCATTGAGGACTACTCCGAAAATATGTCCTTAACTCTCTCCGAGCCACGCTTCGACGAGGTGAAATCCACCATTGACGAGGCAAAGGACAAAGACATTAACTATGCGGCGCCGCTGTATGTGACCGCAGAATTCACCAACGCAATGTCTGGTGAAATTAAATCCCAAACCGTCTTCATTGGTGATTTCCCAATGATGACGGACAAGGGCACCTTTATTATCAACGGCACCGAGCGTGTCGTTGTTTCCCAGCTGGTTCGCTCTCCGGGCGTGTACTTCGATGCTTCCATCGATGCCTCTACCGAGCGCACCCTGCACTCCGTGAAGATTATTCCTTCCCGTGGCGCATGGCTGGAATTCGACGTGGACAAGCGTGACACCGTTGGTGTCCGCATTGATCGTAAGCGCCGTCAGCCGGTGACTGTGCTGTTGAAGGCTCTGGGCTTGTCCACTCAAGAGATCACCGATCGCTTTGGTTTCTCTGAGATTATGATGTCCACGCTAGAAAAAGACGGCGTGGCTAACACCGATGAGGCTTTGCTGGAGATCTACCGCAAGCAGCGCCCAGGAGAATCCCCAACCCGCGATTCCGCGCAGGCTTTGCTGGAGAATTCCTTCTTCAAGGCAAAGCGTTATGACCTCGCGAAGGTGGGACGTTACAAGGTCAATCGCAAGCTGGGGCTCGGCGGTGACAACGAGGGCACGATGACCCTCACGGAAGAGGACATCCTCACCACCATCGAGTACTTGGTTCGCCTACACGCTGGCGAGAAGACCATGACCTCCCCAGAAGGCGTTGAGGTCACCATTGGTACCGATGACATCGATCACTTCGGTAACCGCCGTCTGCGCACCGTCGGTGAGTTGATCCAGAACCAGGTTCGGGTGGGCCTATCCCGTATGGAGCGCGTTGTGCGTGAGCGTATGACGACGCAGGATGCGGAGTCCATCACTCCTACCTCTCTGATCAACGTTCGCCCGGTGTCTGCCGCTATCCGTGAGTTCTTCGGAACCTCGCAGTTGTCACAGTTCCTAGACCAGAACAACTCACTGTCCGGCTTGACCCACAAGCGCCGTCTGTCTGCGTTGGGTCCGGGCGGCTTGACCCGTGACCGTGCGGGACTGGAAGTTCGAGATGTTCACCCATCTCACTACGGCCGTATGTGTCCAATCGAGACCCCAGAGGGTCCCAACATTGGTCTGATTGGTTCTCTGTCCTCCTTCGCGCGCGTCAACCCGTTTGGCTTCATTGAGACGCCATACCGTCGCGTAGTCGATGGTCAAATTACTGACGAAGTGTCTTATTTCACCGCGGACGAAGAGGATCGCCATGTCATCGCGCAGGCGAACACCCCGTTCGATGAGGACAAGCGCTTCACTGAAGAGCGTATCGAGGTGCGTTTACGCGGTGGCGACGTGGAGGTCGTCCCCGCGAGCGAAGTGGACTACATGGATGTCTCGCCACGACAGATGGTTTCCGTGGCGACAGCCATGATTCCATTCTTGGAGCACGACGACGCAAACCGTGCACTGATGGGTGCGAACATGCAGCGCCAGGCTGTTCCACTCTTGCGTTCCGAGGCACCATATGTTGGTACCGGTATGGAGCTGCGTGCGGCATACGATGCTGGCGACATGATCATCGCACCTAAGTCCGGTGTGGTGGAGTACGTCTCCGCTGACTACATCACCATCATGGACGATGAGGGTGTGCGCGATACCTTCATGCTGCGCAAGTTTGAGCGCACCAACCAGGGCACCTGCTACAACCAGAAACCACTGGTTGACGAGGGTGATCGGGTGGAAGCAGGACAGGTCATCGCTGACGGTCCAGGTACCGACAATGGTGAAATGGCGCTGGGTAAGAACCTCCTCGTCGCTTTCATGCCTTGGGAAGGTCACAACTATGAGGACGCCATCATCCTGAACCAGCGCATGGTTGAGGAAGATATCTTGACCTCTATCCACATCGAAGAGCATGAGATCGACGCCCGCGATACCAAGCTAGGACCTGAGGAAATTACCCGCGATATTCCTAACGTCGGTGAGGATGTCCTCGCCGATCTAGATGAACGCGGAATTGTTCGCATTGGCGCTGACGTGCGCGATGGTGACATCCTCGTGGGTAAGGTCACTCCCAAGGGTGAGACCGAGTTGACCCCAGAAGAGCGCCTCCTTCGTGCGATCTTCGGTGAGAAGGCTCGCGAGGTCCGTGACACCTCCATGAAGGTGCCTCATGGCGAGACCGGTAAGGTCATCGGCGTTCGCGTGTTCTCCCGTGAGGATGACGACGATTTGGCACCGGGTGTCAACGAGATGGTGCGCGTCTACGTTGCCCAGAAGCGCAAGATCCAGGACGGCGATAAGCTCGCTGGCCGTCACGGTAACAAGGGTGTCGTGGGCAAGATTCTTCCACAGGAAGATATGCCATTCCTGCCGGATGGCACCCCAGTGGACATCATCTTGAACACCCACGGTGTGCCACGCCGTATGAACATTGGTCAGGTGCTGGAAGTCCACCTTGGATGGCTAGCCAAGGCCGGTTGGACTGTGGACACCAACTCTGATGACCCGAAGATCAAGGCCATGATGGAAACGCTGCCAGAGCACCTCTACGAGGTTCCAGCGGATTCCCTGACCGCAACCCCGGTCTTCGACGGCGCCTCCAACGCCGAACTCTCTGGTCTGCTGCGTTCTTCTAACCCGAACCGCGACGGCATTCGCCTTGTCGACGACTTCGGTAAGGCACAGCTGATGGATGGTCGTTCCGGCGAACCATTCCCGTACCCAGTGTCTGTGGGCTACATGTACATGCTGAAGCTGCACCACCTGGTTGACGAGAAAATCCACGCACGTTCCACTGGTCCTTACTCCATGATTACCCAGCAGCCTCTGGGTGGTAAGGCACAGTTTGGTGGCCAGCGCTTCGGAGAGATGGAAGTGTGGGCAATGCAGGCATACGGCGCTGCCTACACCCTGCAGGAGCTTCTGACTATCAAGTCCGATGACGTGGTCGGCCGCGTGAAGGTTTATGAAGCAATCGTGAAGGGCGAGAACATCCCAGATCCGGGTATTCCTGAGTCCTTTAAGGTGTTGCTCAAGGAGCTGCAGTCCTTGTGCCTCAATGTTGAAGTGCTGGCTGCAGACGGCACACCAATGGAGTTGTCTTCCGACGACGATGACGAGCTGGAAAATGCAAACGCAGCCCTCGGCATCAACTTGTCGCGTGATGAGCGTCCCGACGCTGACATGGACGTCAGCTAATACGCTCCCTTAACTCAACTCACTGACCTTCGTTCACCACCAAGGCCCTCCGAACGAGGAGGGGAAAGGAAGTTCACGTGCTGGACGTCAACTTCTTCGACGAGCTTCGCATTGGTCTCGCTAACGCCGACGACATCCGTCGTTGGTCCCGCGGTGAGGTTAAGAAGCCCGAAACGATCAACTACCGTACCCTCAAGCCAGAGAAGGACGGACTGTTCTGCGAGCGCATTTTTGGCCCAACCCGCGACTGGGAGTGTGCTTGTGGCAAGTACAAGCGTGTCCGTTACAAGGGCATCATTTGTGAGCGCTGTGGCGTCGAGGTAACCAAGTCCAAGGTTCGCCGCGAGCGCATGGGCCACATCGAGCTGGCTGCACCGGTTACCCATATTTGGTATTTCAAGGGTGTCCCATCGCGCTTGGGTTACCTGCTCGATCTGGCTCCAAAAGATCTGGAAAAGATCATCTACTTTGCAGCCAACATCATCACTTCCGTGGATGAGGAAGGTCGCCACAACGACCAGACCACCCTGGAAGCTGAAATGATGCTGGAAAAGAAGGAAGTCGAAGCAGACCGAGACGCTGAACTGGCCGAGCGTTCCAAGAAGTTGGAAGAAGACCTGGCAGAGCTCGAGGCTGCCGGGGCTAAAGCCGACGCAAAGCGCAAGATGCAGACAGCGGCGGAACGCGAGATGCGCCACATCCGTGAGCGCGCCGAGCGCGAGATCGACCGCCTCGACGAGATCTGGAACACCTTCGTCAAGTTGGCTCCTAAGCAGATGATTGTCGATGAGAATATCTACAACGAGCTCGTCGACCGCTACGAGGATTACTTCACCGGCGGCATGGGTGCTGAAGCTATCCAGACCCTAATCCGCAACTTCGATCTCGAAGCCGAGGCTGAGAGCCTGCGCGAGATTATCCGCGAAGGTAAGGGGCAGAAGAAGCTCCGCGCCCTCAAGCGCCTCAAGGTCGTGGCTGCATTTCTGCGCTCCGGTAATGACCCAGCAGCCATGGTTCTGGACTGCATCCCGGTCATCCCACCAGAGCTGCGCCCGATGGTGCAGCTGGACGGTGGCCGTTTCGCAACCTCTGATCTCAATGATCTCTACCGGCGTGTGATTAACCGCAATAACCGTCTCAAGCGCATGCTCGACCTCGGTGCGCCGGAGATCATCGTGAACAATGAGAAGCGCATGCTTCAGGAATCCGTCGACGCACTATTCGACAACGGCCGCCGTGGCCGTCCAGTCACCGGTCCTGGTAACCGCCCACTGAAATCCCTGTCGGATCTTCTGAAGGGTAAGCAAGGACGTTTCCGTCAGAACCTGCTGGGTAAGCGCGTAGACTACTCTGGCCGTTCCGTGATTATTGTGGGACCGCAGCTGAAGCTGCACCAGTGTGGTCTGCCAAAGCTGATGGCTCTGGAGCTGTTTAAGCCATTCGTCATGAAGCGACTGGTAGAAAAGAGCTACGCCCAGAACATCAAGTCCGCCAAGCGCATGGTTGAGCGCCAGCGCCCAGAAGTGTGGGACGTGCTGGAAGAAGCCATCGCCGAGCACCCAGTGATGCTGAACCGTGCACCAACCCTGCACCGTTTGGGTATCCAGGCATTCGAGCCAATCCTTGTTGAGGGTAAAGCAATCCAGCTGCACCCACTAGCCTGTGAGGCGTTCAACGCCGACTTCGACGGTGACCAGATGGCAGTTCACCTGCCGCTGTCCGCCGAGGCGCAGGCAGAAGCTCGCATCTTGATGCTTGCGTCGAACAACATCTTGTCCCCAGCCTCCGGCAAACCACTAGCTATGCCGCGTCTGGACATGGTGACCGGTTTGTACTACCTGACCTTGAAGAAGGGCAAGGATGAGTTTGGCGGTCAGGGTGCCTACCAACCAGCGGATGAGAATGGGCCAGAAAAGGGCGTGTACTCCTCCCTTGCTGAGGCCATCATGGCTTATGACCGCGGCACCCTGGGATTGCAGGCGCCAATCAAGGTTCGCATCAACCACCTGCGTCCAGACGCTAAGGTCGAGGCCGAGCAATTCCCTGACGGGTGGCAGCGCGGCCAGACATGGTTGGCGGACACCACCCTGGGACGCGTTCTGTTCAACGAGCTGTTGCCATGGAATTACCCGTATGTTGAGGGTGCCATGGCGAAGAAGCCGCAGGCGGTTGTCATTAACGACCTGGCTGCCAAGTACCCAATGATCACCGTGGCCCAGACCGTAGACAAGCTCAAGGATGCTGGGTTCTATTGGGCAACCCGTTCCGGTGTGACCATCACGATGCACGACGTGCTGGTTCTTCCGAACAAGCAAGAAATTCTGGATGGTTATGAGGCCAAGGCTCGAGTCATCGAGAAGAAGATGGCACGAGGCAAGATCAACGAGGCAGAGCGTTACCAATCCCTGGTTGACCTGTGGAAGGAAGCCACCGACTTCGTTGGTGAATCCGTAGAGGCTCTCTACCCAGACGACAACCCAATTCCGATGATCGTGAAGTCCGGTGCGGCCGGTAACATGCGTCAGATTTGGACCCTGGCTGGCATGAAGGGCATGGTGACCAACTCACGCGGTGAGTACATCATCCGCCCCGTGAAGACATCCTTCCGCGAAGGTCTGTCCGTTCTGGAGTACTTCAACAACTCTCACGGCTCCCGTAAGGGTCTGGCCGATACCGCGCTGCGTACGGCGGACTCCGGCTACCTGACTCGTCGTTTGGTCGACGTGGCTCAGGACGTCATTATTCGCGAAGAAGATTGTGGCACCTCTCAGGGCGTGAACTTGCCTGTTGCCGTACCTGTTCTGGACGGCGAAGGCAATAAGACCGGCGAGTACACCCGCGCCGATTTCATCGAGACCTCTGTTGTAGGCCGTTACTTGGCTGACGACGCCACCGGTGCAAACGGCGACGTCATCCTCTCCAAGGGAGATGTCATCGGCGAACAGGACATCACTGCCCTCGTGAACGCAGGCGTCGAGGAAGTTAAGGTTCGTTCCGTTCTGACTTGTGCAACCGCAACTGGCCTTTGCTCCGTGTGCTATGGCAAGTCGATGGCGACCGGCAAGAAGGTTGAGATCGGCGAAGCTGTAGGCATTGTTGCTGCACAGTCCATTGGTGAGCCGGGTACTCAGCTCACAATGCGTACCTTCCACCTCGGTGGTGTGGGTGGCGATATTACTGGTGGTCTACCGCGTGTTCAGGAGCTTTTCGAAGCTCGTGTTCCAAAGGCAAAGTCCCCAATCGCCTCGGTCGACGGCAAGATCAAGATCGAGGACGACGACGCCTTCTACACAGTCACCATCGTTCCGGATGACGGTTCTGATGAAGTGGTGTATGAGAAGCTCTCCAAGCGCCAGGGTCTAGCTACCTTGGGCACCGGTGGTGTGGACCGTCAGCTACGCGACGGCGATTACGTGAAGATGGGTCAGCAGCTCCTCAAGGGCTCTGCGGATCCACATGAGGTGCTGCGTGTCCTCGGACGCCGTGGCGTACAGCAGCACCTGATCAATGAGGTTCAGAAGGTTTACCGTGACCAGGGCGTGGCCATTCACGATAAGCACATTGAGATCATCGTGCGCCAGATGCTGCGTCGTGTAACGGTTATCGACTCCGGTTCCACCGAGTTCCTTCCGGGATCTCTTGTAGAGCACGCAGACGCCGTGGCCGCTTCTAAGGAAGCAGTCAAGTCGGGTGGACGCCCAGTCGAGGTTCGCGCTGAGATCATGGGTATTACCAAGGCTTCCTTGGCAACCGAATCCTGGCTGTCCGCAGCGTCCTTCCAGGAGACCACACGCGTCTTGACCGATGCTGCGATCAACAAGCGCTCCGACAAGCTGATCGGCCTGAAGGAAAACGTGATCATCGGCAAGCTCATCCCAGCTGGTACCGGTATTGCGCGTTACCGCAACATCTCTGTAGAGCCGACGGAAGAGGCACGCGCAGCAGCCTACTCCATCCCGTCCATTTACGGTGACGGCTTTTACGGTGATGACGGCTATGGCGAATTCACCGGTGCAGCCGTTCCTCTGGATGATATGGATCTCTAAGCTCGTCGTCCGCCATGTAGTGGATGCTGTGGAGATACTCTCTTAGAGTGAGATAACGCCCGAGAAACATATGAGTTTCTCGGGCGTTTTTGGTTAGTGGCGCTAGTATTCAAGCGTGTCAACGGCGGTTAGTGCGCGATGGTGTTTAATCAGACCTAGGTGTGGGCTGGCAATGCTCATGCCAGGAAATACTATGGTTATGCCGGCACCGCTCCGGATGGAAACCTAGCTACGGAAAGCCTGATCCGGAAGGCTGTAGCCCCGACAGTGGAGCAGAAATGACGAAGGTGGATGAAAACGAGCAACAGGTGCTCTCTCGCTTTGATCGCATGGCACAGAGATCTGCCCATCAAGTCATCAACACTTACTCCTCAAGCTTCGGGTTGGCGACAGCTCTGCTTTCTCCAGCAATAAAGTCTGACATTCGTAATCTATATGCGATGGTGCGCATTGCCGATGAGATCGTCGATGGTTCGGCTCGTCAGGCAGGAGTAAGGGATGAGGACATCGCGACATTGTTGGATAACTATGAGCGCGCTGTCATCGCCGCCCCGGCGTCGCGTTTTCATGTTGATCCCGTGTTACACGCCTACGCAGGTACGGCACGCCGCTGTGGGATCCGTACTGACGATGTCAGAGCCTTCTTTCGTTCCATGCGTACAGATTTGTCGCACAATGAGCACAGCGATAACAGTCTGGATGACTACATTTATGGCTCGGCTGAGGTCATTGGTGTAATGTGCGTGGACATTTTCTTGGCGGGGCGCCAAGTCACCCCTGATCTGCGGGAGCAAATGGATATAGGGGCACGTAGCCTAGGCGCTGCCTTTCAGAAGATTAATTTTCTCCGTGACTACGCGGAGGATACACAGGAACTAGGGAGGGTGTATTTTCCGGCGTGTGCTGTTGAGGGGCTCACTGACGGCACTAAGAAGCAGATTGTGGCGGATATCCGAGACGATCTCACCCGTGCTCGTACTGCCATTCCTCTTCTACCTCTGGGAGCACGGATGGGGGTCTTGGCGGCCACTAAGCTTTTTGAAAACCTTACGGATAAGGTGGATTCTCGGTCGGCAGCCGCGCTGCATAGGAGACGAATCCGGATCAGTGCTCCGCATAAGATGTGGATTACGGCACAGGCGATTGGTGAAGCGTTGTGGATGTCCTTATTCGGATAGTTTCTGCGTCCAGATAGGCTGTCTGCAGGCGGATGCTGAGCGAGGAGACGGTGATGATAGGCGAAACTACTGCGTCGACTAACGAGCGAGATGAACTGGTGATCCTCGTTGACGATGCGGGCAACCACATTGGGCAAGCACTGAAGTCGGAGGTGCATTCGCGGCATACGCCGCTCCATTTGGCGTTTTCTAGTTATATTCTCAATGAACGTCGTGAGCTATTGGTGACTCGTCGGGCGTTGGAGAAAAGCGCGTGGCCGGGGGTATGGACAAATTCTGTGTGTGGCCATCCGGCGCCGGGGGAGACTACGGCGGATGCTGTGGTGCGGCGTGCCCAACAGGAACTGGGGATGCGGGTGGAGGTGTTAACTGAGGCACTGCCAGATTTTCGTTATCGAGCTGTGGACGTGACCGGGGTCGTGGAGTGGGAAATATGTCCGGTTTTTATTGCACGGGCTGTGAGTGATCCGCGGCCGAACAGTGATGAGGTCTGTGATTACCGTTGGGTGGCTTTGTCTGACCTTTTTTCTTCCATCGACGCCACTCCTTTCGCCTTTAGCCCGTGGATGGTGGAACAGTTATCTGATCCGCGCTTAAGAAGCGCGTTGCGAGGGTGAGGCGATCCGCCGAGCGGCAGCGAACCTTCGCTGATTTGGAATATGGTTGTCTCCTGAGGTGAAAACCATGGTGCCTACAGCATCACGTTGAGCTTTAGTGGAAAATTGCGTCCCAGGAGCATTGGATTAATCTGAGTTTATGACGAATGGACGACAGTAGTATCCCGGCTCGTGGTACCCACAAGGGTCTCAGCAGCCAGCAAGTGGGCAGGCACCGTTTCCAGGGCAGAGGGGAAATCAGCAGCAGGGTCATGGGGTCAAGGTAGTGGCTATCGTGGCCGCTATCCTTGCGGTGATCGCGCTAGGGTATCTGGTCATCTACCTGATTTCAGGAGGTAACGGGAATAACTCTGATGGGCACGGTGCATCGACCGCTGCGGTGGACTCCACGGAGCATAGCGCCACACAGCAGCGTGATGCTCGCGAAGGCGTCGGCTCGAAGGAGGCTGCACCGCAGCCGACTGTGGGCGGTAAAGGGTCCCGGGGTTCAGATTCTTCGGTAGCGATCAGCGGCAATGGTGCCGGTAGCCAGGGCGATGTTTCGAGGGTCTACAGGGTGGGCGAACGCATTACGGCGACAGGTACTATTCGTCTGCTCGGAGCATGGGATTTAGCTCGTTTGCAAGGATATGAGCAAACGCCTAGCGGAGAGAGAAATGACGAGATATACGCGGTCTTTATTCCAGATTACAGCATGAAAGTCCAGGCCAAGAGTTCTGGAGGAAATGGCGTGAGTACCAGGGAGGCGAAACTCTTTGGGCTTGGGCAACCGCATGGAATAGATAGCATTCCGCCTACGAGTGCGTTTAGCCAATACGACGGGCAGAAAGTCACCGTGACATTGACTCCGCAGGAGTACTGGCCTTCTGATCCTCGCCTCCCGGTCGGCGAGTTGTATGGTGAAAATGTGTCTGTGAATTAGGTGGGGGTGCCGCTGGAGAGGTGTGACCCGTTGGGGATCGTTGGGGGAGAATCATTGAGCCTCAGATTTGGTGCTGGCGCGGCTGCGAGGTAGTATGCGCGGTAGTCCCCCGTCTTGTGCGGTGGGAGCTCGCTTGCTCCGGCAGTCAGACTGCTGTGACTGAGCAGAGTTAAACATCCGGAAGGGCCCCGAAAGAGCCCCTATTTTTGCGTGTTTAGCTCGATTTCGCCCCACGTGCATGTGGACAAAGACAGTAGATACCGCTGAAGTTACTGCTCAGTACCTCAGTGGCGATCGAAGTGAAAGACAAGAGGAAAGTCGGTTTATGCCAACTATTCAGCAGTTGGTCCGTAAGGGCCGCCATGACAAGACCGCTAAGGTTGCCACTGCTGCGCTGAAGGGTTCTCCTCAGCGCCGCGGCGTGTGCACCCGTGTGTACACCACCACTCCTAAGAAGCCTAACTCTGCGCTGCGTAAGGTCGCTCGTGTTCGCCTAACTTCCGGCATTGAGGTTTCTGCTTACATTCCAGGTGAGGGTCACAACCTCCAGGAGCACTCCATGGTGCTTGTGCGTGGCGGTCGTGTGAAGGACCTCCCAGGTGTCCGTTACAAGATTATCCGTGGCTCCCTCGATACCCAGGGTGTCAAGGACCGTAAGCAGGCTCGTTCCCGCTACGGCGCGAAGAAGGAGAAGTAAAGAATGCCTCGTAAGGGTCCAGCACCTTCCCGCCCATTGCCTAAAGACCCAGTTTACGGCGACGTTATCGTTTCTCAGCTCGTAAACAAGGTTCTTCTCGACGGCAAGAAGTCCACCGCCGAGCGCATCGTCTACGGCGCACTCGAGCTGTGCCGTGAGAAGACCGGAACCGATCCAGTTCTCACCCTGAAGAAGGCACTTGACAACGTGAAGCCAGCCCTCGAGGTTCGCTCTCGCCGCGTCGGTGGTGCTACGTACCAGGTTCCAGTTGAGGTTCGCCCAGGACGTTCCACCACTCTGGCACTGCGTTGGCTCGTGACTTTCACCCGTCAGCGTCGTGAGAACACCATGACCGAGCGTCTGGCTAACGAAATTTTGGATGCTTCCAACGGTCTTGGTGCGTCCGTTAAGCGTCGTGAAGATACTCACAAGATGGCTGAGGCTAACCGCGCCTTTGCGCACTACCGCTGGTAGTCATACTTTGAAGCCCCTGTCGCTGCGAGCGATCGGGGCTTTCAGCCCGGTGGAGAGATGATCGTCTTTACCGGCTCAAGCGGAGGCCAGAAGAGTTGCGTCGAAGAACTTGGCACAACCTGGCACAATAGATCGAGTACAGATAAAGCCCGCGGCTCGCGAGGCCTTAAGAATGCCTACGGCGTACACGACGCTTCAGGCACTAAGGACCGGGTCGCTCTCAACAAGATAAGAGCGGGGTTTCCCAGTGGCACTTGAAGCGTTGACTGACCTGAAGAGGGTCCGCAACATCGGCATCATGGCGCACATCGATGCCGGTAAGACCACCACCACCGAGCGCATCCTTTTCTACACCGGCATTAACCGTAAAGTCGGTGAGACTCACGATGGTGCGTCCACGATGGACTGGATGGAACAGGAGAAAGAGCGTGGTATCACCATTACCTCCGCTGCTACCACCTGTTTCTGGAAAGAGAACCAGATCAACATCATCGACACGCCGGGTCACGTTGACTTCACCGTAGAGGTCGAGCGTTCCCTCCGTGTTCTGGATGGTGCCGTCGCCGTGTTCGACGCCAAGGAGGGCGTGGAGCCACAGTCCGAGCAGGTATGGCGCCAGGCAACTAAGTACGACGTTCCACGTGTGTGCTTCGTGAACAAGATGGATAAGCTCGGTGCAGACTTCTACTACACCGTAGACACCATCGTTGATCGCCTGGGTGCTAAGCCTTTGGTAATGCAGCTGCCAATCGGCGCTGAAGACGACTTTGACGGAATCGTCGACTTGCTGACCATGAAGGCTCTCACTTGGCGTGGCGTCACCGAAATCGGTACCGAGGCAACCGAGGAAGAGATCCCAGCCGATCTGCAGGAAAAGGCCGAGGAGTACCGCGAGAAGCTCATCGAGATTGTCGCTGAGTCCGATGAAGAGCTGATGGAGCGCTACTTCGCTGGCGAGGAGATCACCGTTGATGAGCTGAAGGCTCAGATCCGTAAGCTGACCATCAACTCTGAGGTCTACCCGGTTTACTGCGGTTCCGCCTACAAGAACAAGGGCATCCAGCCGATGCTGGACGCGGTAGTGGACTTCCTGCCTAACCCAATGGACGTGGGTTCCATCATCGGTCACGATGTGAAGGATCCTGCCAAGGAAGTAAAGCGTAAGCCGTCGAAGGACGAGCCGTTCTCCGCACTGGCCTTCAAGATTGCCGTTCACCCATTCTTCGGCAAGCTGACCTATGTCCGCGTGTACTCCGGTTCCGTCGAGTCCGGTGGACAGGTTATGAACGCGACGAAGGGCAAGAAGGAGCGCGTCGGCAAGCTCTTCCAAATGCACTCCAACAAGGAACAGCCGGTCGATAAGGCCTCCGCTGGTCACATCTACGCGTTCATCGGTTTGAAGGAGACCACCACCGGTGACACACTGTGTGATATGAACGATCAGGTGATCCTCGAGTCCATGGACTTCCCAGATCCAGTGATCGAGGTCGCTATCGAGCCTAAGACCAAGTCTGACCAGGAGAAGCTGGGTACAGCTATCCAGAAGCTCGCCGAAGAAGACCCAACCTTCACCGTGAAGTTGGACGAAGAGACCGGTCAGACCGTGATCGGCGGCATGGGCGAACTTCACCTCGACGTTCTGGTTGACCGCATGAAGCGCGAGTTCAAGGTTGAAGCTAACGTGGGTGCACCACAGGTGGCATACCGTGAGACCATCCGCAAGCCAGTGGAGCGTCTGGAATACACCCACAAGAAGCAGACCGGTGGTTCTGGTCAGTTCGCCCGCGTGATCGTTGCGATCGAGCCTTATGAGCCGGAAGAAGGTTCCGAGGAGAACTACGTATTCGTCAACGAGGTCACCGGCGGCCGTGTTCCGAAGGAATACATTCCATCCGTGGACGCTGGTATCCAGGACGCCATGCAGTACGGTTACCTCGCCGGATTCCCGCTGGTGAACATCAAGGCAACCCTCCTGGATGGTGCTTACCACGAGGTTGACTCCTCCGAAATGGCCTTCAAGCTCGCTGGTGCGCAGGCGCTGAAGGAGGCAGTGGCAAAGGCTAAGCCAGTGCTGCTGGAGCCTATGATGGCTGTTGAGGTCATTACTCCAGAGGAGTACATGGGTGACGTGATCGGCGATATCAACTCCCGCCGCGGTCAGGTGTCCTCCATGGACGACCGTGCCGGTGCCAAGGTTGTGAAAGCCAAGGTTCCGCTGTCCATGATGTTCGGATACATCGGTGATCTACGTTCTCGTACCGCAGGCCGAGCAAACTTCACGATGATCTTCGATTCCTACGCAGAAGTTCCAACCAACGTGGCACAGGAGATCATTGACGAGCGCACAGGCGGATCCTCCAACTAAGCGCCCGTTCATAGCCCTTTTTCCACGGAGGAGAGGAAAGCGAGTGACCACCGTTTTCCTTCTTCTCCGCGGGGCAGGGGTCAGCACAGCATATACGTACTGATAGGCTGGCATTTTCCCGAATGTGGGAGGTGCAAGTTTTTGTCAGTGGGGGTTTTCCCGTAGTATGTGCGGTGCTGGCCGTTGCCCAGTCATGCGTTCTAATGCGGTCTATTTTCTGCAGGGCGTAAGCTCGTAGAAAGAGGCGGCATGCATAGACTGTCATCGGCAAGATAAGGCCGACTACTTCACGACCTACACCATCCGGTGTTAGGCGGAGTAGGTCGGAAGATAAAGAAAAGTATGTGGCTGCGAAAGTCGTAGCCACCGAGAAGTCCAGGAGGACACAAAGTGGCGAAGGCTAAGTTCGAGCGTACTAAGCCGCACGTTAACATCGGCACCATCGGTCACGTCGACCACGGCAAGACCACCACTACCGCTGCCATCACCAAGGTCCTGGCTGACACCTACCCAGATGTCAACAAGTCCTTCGCTTTCGATGCCATCGATAAGGCACCGGAAGAGCGTGAGCGCGGTATTACCATCAACATCTCCCACGTGGAGTACGAGACCGAGAAGCGCCACTACGCACACGTGGACGCTCCAGGTCACGCTGACTACATCAAGAACATGATCACCGGTGCTGCCCAGATGGACGGCGCTATCCTGGTTGTCGCTGCTACCGACGGTCCAATGCCTCAGACCCGTGAGCACGTTCTGTTGGCTCGCCAGGTTGGTGTTCCTTACATCCTCGTTGCTCTGAACAAGTGCGACATGGTTGATGACGAGGAGCTCCTCGAGCTCGTCGAGATGGAAGTTCGTGAGCTGCTGGCTGAGCAGGAGTACGACGAGGAAGCTCCAGTCGTTCACATCTCTGCTCTGAAGGCTCTCGAGGGCGACGCAGAATGGACCGAGAAGATCGTTGAGCTGATGAACGCTTGCGATGAGTCCATCCCAGACCCAGTACGTGAGACCGACCGTCCATTCCTGATGCCAGTTGAGGACATCTTCACCATCACCGGCCGCGGTACCGTTGTTACCGGCCGTGTTGAGCGTGGCGTTCTGAACCTGAACGATGAGGTTGAGATCCTGGGTATTCGCGAGAAGTCCCAGAAGACCACCGTTACCTCCATCGAGATGTTCAACAAGCTGCTGGATACCGCTGAGGCCGGCGACAACGCTGCTCTGCTGCTGCGTGGTCTGAAGCGCGAAGACGTAGAGCGCGGCCAGATCGTTGCTAAGCCAGGCGCATACACCCCTCACACCGAGTTCGAGGGCTCTGTCTACGTTCTGTCCAAGGACGAGGGTGGCCGCCACACCCCATTCTTCGACAACTACCGTCCACAGTTCTACTTCCGTACCACCGACGTTACCGGTGTTGTGAAGCTTCCTGAGGGCACCGACATGGTTATGCCAGGCGACAACGTTGACATGAGCGTTACCCTGATCCAGCCAGTGGCTATGGACGAGGGACTGCGCTTCGCTATCCGCGAGGGTGGCCGCACCGTTGGCGCTGGTCGCGTTACCAAGATCACCAAGTAATCGCCTAATAGCGGTTGTGCCTGACGCTCATAGAGCGCAGGGAACAGGGATCGATCCACATAGCGTGGTTCGGTTCCTTTTGCTATGCGGACGTTTTGCGTGGGGCGGTTACTCGCGCTGTGTGCGCTTCCGAACTTCGTCCTGTATCTTTCGGCGAGCAGACCCGGCGAACCGGCCGGCCTGTTCGGCAATTTTGCCCGCTAAATCAGAAGCACGGCCGGAGTTCCTCCGTTGAAAAAAATGTTCGGTAGATTTTTGCAGTTTCCCTACATATATTTCAGCGCGGTCATATGCCTGTTCTGCGATGTGTCCAGGAATGAATGAAGGCATCGACTGTTCAAATTGGCTACGGAGAGACCTGCGCCGAGACCATTGTTCATCGAGCTCTTTCAATGCGCGAATCAACTGTTCGTCGGAACCTCCGCGATCGGGGTGGTTCTCCCTGATGATCTGACGACGGCGAGCAACATACTCCGGATCGGATCGAAAATCATTCACCCAATCCACCCTAGCGCAAGCGTCGGAGTGAGGATTTTGCACTTGAGAAAGAACTGTGGTTTACTGTCCAACGTTGCTTTAACACAGTGCATGAGGATTGCACGGTTTGGGTAAGCCCACAAGGAACTGCCCAACGGAAAGTCCAAGA